>NZ_JBQRUN010000014.1:0-104407 GCF_053485835.1 Thalassotalea fusca | reverse complement strand
CGTGTTTAGCGTTTTCTCTCAGCGTTAGCGCTTGGCTTAGTCGTTGAGAGCGGATGCGCATTCTACGCATCTCAGTTTTGATGTCAACCTTTTTTCTTAAAAAATTTTAAATTAAATTTTTAAGTGGCTGGCTTGTTAATCTTGGCCGTAGCGTTAACTAACTTTTCAAAACCGCCTCTTGGGTTGTCCCCGAGAAGTGGAGCGCATTTTAGAGATTTTTGCGCCACCGTCAACAACTAATTTCAACTTTTTGTTCGTTCGGTCAAATAACAGGCAAAAACAATAAAAACACAGCATTTTAGTATAAAAAAGTGGCAATTCAGCACTCATTCTTAATATCAAACTAATGCTTTGTACTTCTTCCTTATACAAATACCTAATATTCGAAGCGGCTACTCATTCAAACAATAACGACTAATTACATATAATATGCTCAAATCAACACAAAGTTTAAGCTTAAGGTTGCACTCTATCCAAAGCTGGGTAACATAGAATTGCAGTTTTGTGATTTATAAAATAATAAAATTAATAATTAGGTATCCAAATATGAATTCTTCCCAACTATTAACAATTATCGTAGGTGTAGTATGTGCGATTGTTGCTTTTTTTGTTGCAAGTCAAGTTCAACTCACTCCTGTCATGGTTGCAGCTATTGCATTTCTAAGTGCCGTGATTTCGCCTTTATTTGCAAACCGTAGCCCCAATGAAGGAAACAATGATAATGGCGATATTAAGACATTATACGTTGGCAACCTTCCTTATAGAGCAAATGAAGGGGCGGTACGTGAATTATTCTCAGCATACGGAAACGTACATTCAGTACGCCTGATGAAGGATAAGAACACAGGTAAACGCAGAGGGTTCGGCTTCGTTGAGATGGCAGCGTCTGACGTTGACAACGCAATTGATAAATTAAACGATTCAGAGTTTCAACAAAGAACACTTAAAGTAAGAGAAGCAAAAGAGCGACCTGAAAAGAACGATGATCAGGAATAGTATATTCGCAATTAACAAATACTAAGTATTTAGAAAAGCCGCTATTAATTAGCGGCTTTTACTTTTATACGGCATAAAACCTATTGGATAGGTAACCTTTAACCATTCTATCTAAACGTCTAATTCGTTCACCGTCTCATTAATCTTCTTTGCTTTATCGGGTTCTTGTGCAAATTTAACAATGGATAGCTGGTGAAATACCGATAAGAACTGTTGATTGTTGATGTTTACAAACAATGAAGCTTTCTCTTTTAGCGCCCTAAATTCTGCTACAAAGTCCAATACTGGCCTAAGCGATTTGTCGCGGTCAACTTTCTCGTGCCCTATTGCAGCCACCTCTTGATAGGTTTGTTTTGCTTTAAAGGTTTGCTTCTGTGTTAAATCCAACGACATACTAGAAAGCTCGTTAGAATCAAACCCTATGCTTTGTGCATATTCATAAGCTTGTGATACATTACCGTTGTAAAAGCTCTCCTGCACTTTATCTATATCTTGCAGTAAAGTTGCAATAGCTTCTCGTTCATCTTCATCAAGTTCGCCCTTGATAGCAATTGAATAGCCCGTTTCTTTTCCATAACCTGCACTTATGGCAAACTTTTCATTTCCAGAACTTGAGTTGCTGTGATAGCCAAACCTGACGGCAGTCAATTCATTACTGTAGAAATTAATATGTATTTCGTCTCCATCATTGGTCATTATCGATAAAGCACTTTCACGATTATCGTTATAGCGATAATTGGCACTATACTTTTCAACCACATTATCTTCTACCTTGTTTGCGTTAGACTCCCGAAGATCATTCGATTTGTTCAAGGAAGGCTTAACTTCTTCATTTGATATGCTATTCGGAAAGAATGAAGCATATAATTCATCAAGCCGATGGTTGATTTCTTCCTGACTTTTGGCCACACCAAGTTGAATCTCTTCCGTCAACTTGTTTAATTCTGATAATTCCTGCAGCGCTTGTCCAAAGCCTTGCGTAATCCCTTCGCGTGCTTGGTCAAACATTTCTTGGATTTCGATGTCGCTTTTGCCATTTTCTTTGGCTCGCATCAGGCTTTCTTTAATAAAGCCAAATACTGTTTCCGTAACTGTGTCACTATCAAAGCTACTCGGACTTTCAGGGATCACTTCAAACTTAGCTTCTTCAAATCCATTATGCTGAGCAAACCTTTGGTTAACAGAGTGCAGCACTATTCTCATGCTAACCATTTTGTCAGAAGACAATGCGACTAATTCAGCATTAGCAACATCTAAGTTATGAGGGGATTGCAAATTACCATTGAAAGTTGAAAGCGAACGTTTAGGCAGTAGTTGGGCATATGAACCCGCGCCAGGTAAATGTGTTAATTTGTCCACGACCATAATTCCTCGCAGTGAAAAATTTGGTAACTTTGTATCGGCTAAAAGCAAATAAACTTTAGCTCTTTACTAGACAAAATGTGAACTATCATTACAATCTGCGCACTCACTTATCGTCGTACTTTAGGAATATTGAATGTTCAGCCACATCAACCCAGATAACTATCAAACACAACTTTCTGAAAAGAAAGCTGAAATTGCTGAGCAATTCAAACAATTCAGTATTCCCGCTATTGATGTATTTACATCAGAGCCTATTAATTATCGTATGCGAGCTGAATTTCGTGTATGGCATGACGGTGATGATCTGAACTACATCATGTTCAATCAAGAAACCAAAGAAAAATATCATGTCCACAACTTTCCAGTGGCAAGCGTACTGATTAATAAAACGATGAGTGCTCTGTTAGATGATGTGCGCGATAAAACCATATTGCGTCAAAAGCTCTTTCAGGTAGATTTTTTGTCTACTTTAAGCGGTGAAATGCTTGTGAGTCTGTTGTATCACAAACCGCTGACAGATGAATGGCAAAGCGAAGCAACAGCACTTGCAGCAAGGTTATCGGTTATTGCGCCTACCAGTATTATTGGTCGCGCACGTAAGCAAAAAGTGATTATTGGTAAAGATTACGTGACCGAACGCTTAACGGTTGGTAATGATACTTATCAATATCAACAAGTAGAAAATAGTTTCACTCAACCTAATGCAATCGTTAACGAAAAAATGCTGCTTTGGGCACAGCAAGCTACAGCTGGTAAGGGCGGTGATTTAATTGAACTCTACTGCGGCAATGGAAATTTCAGCATCGCACTAGCCAAAAACTTTGATCGAGTATTAGGTACAGAAATTTCCAAGTCTTCGGTAAACTCAGCACAAATCAATATAAGTGATAACAATATAGACAACATTCATATTGTTAGAATGTCGAGTGAAGAATTTAGTCAAGCCATGACAGGAGAACGTCAGTTCAGACGGCTAGAAGGTTTTGACCTGACAAGCTATAGCTACGACACCGTACTTGTAGATCCTCCAAGAGCGGGATTAGATAAAGACAGTGTTGCTTTGGTTAGCCAGTTTAATCAAATCATTTATATATCATGTAACCCAGATACGCTGAAAGATAACTTAGAAGAGTTAGCAAAAACACACAACATAGAGAAGTTTGCAATATTCGATCAATTCCCTTACACCCACCATGTGGAATCAGGTGTGATTTTGACCAAGAAATAACAACGACAAAATAACTAGTTATTGCCGCTGGCTAAACTCAGCGGCTCCACGCGCAATAAACCGTAGCTGTTGAATCGTTCTAATTGCCAACTCGTGACGCTCTTCTTTAGTCGCATCTAACGCTTCAGCGCCCGCATTAAATACAATGGTAACCGCCGCATTCGCCTGTAAGTACGCTATGTGAGTGCTCAAATTATTCGCTTTTTGTAGATAATCGCATAATTCTACTGTGAAAAAGCTTATCTCTCGATTTACCGCCGCTCTAAATTCTGCCGACGTCCCTGAGCGTTCTCGTAACAATAGTCGAAAAATATTACCGTTATTTTCAATAAATTCCATAAAGGTAAATACTGAAATTTTGATAACAGAGCCACCTTTTTCAATACGTTGGCGTGCTTGGCGCATAAGCTGTCTTAGCGTTAAGCCAGCTTCGTCAACTAAGGTTAACCCTAATTGATTCATGTCATCAAAATGTCGGTAAAATGAGGTCGGCGCTAAACCAGCTTCCTTTGCGACTTCACGCAAGCTCAAACTCGAAAAACTCCGTTCACTCGATAATTGACCTAGTGCTGCATCAATCAACAATCGACGTGTTTTTTCTTTTTGTTGCGCTCTTATACCCGACATCAATAATAAACCTTGAAACTTTCCCCGCTACATAATACGCAAATCTATTGATTTTTCTAGTATTGCCTAAGTGAGATATCCTAAAAATGCAATAAACTTTACGCTTGGCTCGCTCAATTTCTTCAAACTTTCATCAAACGTTGCTTGACTCGTCGTTAGAGATAACTAAAATAGCGTACAAGTGTACACTGAAATTTTAAATGTTATTTCCTCGGACAACCAATGAAGAAACCCAAAATTATCTGGCTCAATGTAAGTGTTTTTTTGATCACTTTCCTTTTTGCAGCAATCGCTGTGCCCTATCGCGCACTAACCCACGGCTTCGACACAGCAGAAATTCTGATGGCGATCGGTTGTTTTATCTTCTGTGGCATGTCCATTACCGCTGGATATCATCGCTTGTGGTCACATAAAACCTATCAAGCCCATTGGTCATTACGCATAATTTATGCACTTGGTGGCGCATTCGCATTACAAAACAGTATTCTTCACTGGTCTTCTGATCACCGTATTCACCATAAGCACGTGGACAATAATGACGTTGACCCATATTCCGCTAAAAAAGGGTTTTGGTACTCTCATATCGGTTGGATGCTGCGCGAGTATCAAGCACATCGCTACACAAATTACGACAATGTGCGTGATTTACAAAAAGACCCTATCGTTATGTGGCAGCATAAACATTACTTACTACTAACAGTTGGGCTTAATTTTGGTATTCCCTTAGCGTTTGGCCTGTGGCATGGCGACGTTATTAGTAGTTTACTGCTTGTTGGATTTTTACGATTAGTGCTAAGTCATCACACAACGTTTTTTATTAACTCGCTCGCCCATATCTGGGGCAAACAAACATACACAGAAAAGAATACCGCGCGAGATAATGGTTTCTTGGCATTTTTCACGTTTGGCGAAGGCTACCACAATTATCACCATATCTTTGAGAATGACTACCGTAACGGAATTCGTTGGTGGCACTTTGATCCCACCAAATGGTTAATCAAAGGATGCTATTTCCTTGGATTAACGAAGAACCTACGCAAGAGTCCAGAAGATAAAGTTGAAAAGGCTCGATTGGCCATGGTGTTTAAACGCAGTCAACAGAAGCTTAAATCTCATCCTGAAGCCGAGCAACTGCTTGCGAAGCTGCAATCAGAATATGATGTGCTGATTCTAAAACTCAACGAATTTTACGCTGCTAAGAAAAGAGTATTAGCTGCTAAGCGTGACGCCTTAATAGCAGACGTAGAAAACTCAGATTTACTTGCACAATACAAAGAAGTTAAACAAAAGTTTGTCGAACAACAAAGAAGTTGGCAATTCTTCGTTGAAAAACTCGCTTAAAAAACAATTTACTAGTTACCTGTCCCCTAATTCCTGCTAAAATTTTTGCCAGAGCAAGTAGGAATTGGGGATATCTCTTTGGCCAAACAAATCAAACAACCACCAAGTAAAAAAGCACCCACATCATTTGACTATGATGCCATTATTATTGGCACAGGTCCTGGCGGTGAAGGTGCCGCCATGAATCTTGCAAAAAAACAAAAAAAAGTGGCTATTATCGAACGCTATGTCAACGTTGGCGGTGGCTGCACTCATTGGGGAACTATCCCGTCTAAGGCTTTACGTCAATCAGTAAGCAGATTAATCGAGTTTAACTCTAATCCTTTGTTTAACGACGGCGAGCATGCCAAACAACTTACTTTTCAAGATATTCTTCGACATGCTTCTGCGGTAATTCGTAAGCAAGTAAGTTTGCGTAGTGGCTTTTATAATAGAAACCGCGTAGAGCATTTTCATGGTGAAGCGTCATTTATTGACCGTCACACCATTAGAGTGCTTCGTAATGATGGTTCGATTGAAACAATTACCGGCAAACAAATTGTGATCGCAACAGGATCTAGACCCTATCGACCTGCCGAAATCGATTTTAATCATCCGCGGGTTTACGACTCTGACAGTATCTTACAGTTAGCGCATGCGCCAAGACAAATCATCATTTATGGTGCTGGTGTTATCGGGAGTGAATATGCGTCAATATTTAGAGGCTTAGGTGTAAAAGTAGATTTAATTAACACGCGTGATCGCTTACTTTCTTTCCTAGACGATGAAATGTCTGACTCACTAAGTTATCACCTATGGAATAATGGCGTGGTTATTCGTCATGGCGAACAGATTGAAAAAGTTGAAGCCACTGATGATGCTGTAGTCGTGCATCTTGAGTCTGGTAAGAAAATGAAAGCCGACTGTTTACTATGGGCTAACGGCCGAACAGGTAATACAGACGACCTCAATCTCGAAAATGCTGGGCTTGTTGCTGACGGTCGTGGCCAACTTAAAGTTAACAACGCCTATCAAACCGACGTTGATAATATTTTCGCTGTAGGTGATGTGATCGGTTACCCAAGTTTAGCCAGTGCCGCATTCGATCAAGGCCGCATTTGTGCCAGCGCCATGCTCGATGACAAATGCCAAGCTAAGCTCATCACTGACATTCCTACAGGAATCTACACAATCCCTGAAATCAGTTCCGTTGGTAAAACCGAACAAGAATTAACAGAAGCAAAAGTGCCATACGAAGTAGGTCGCGCCCAGTTTAAGCACCTAGCACGTGCACAAATTTCAAATAATCTCGTTGGCTCATTGAAGATCTTGTTCCATCGCGAAACTAAAGAAATTTTAGGCATCCATTGTTTTGGCGAAAATGCCGCTGAGATCATTCACATTGGTCAAGCCATTATGCAACAAACCAATGGCGGTAATACGATTGAATATTTTGTGGAAACAACCTTTAACTACCCGACAATGGCGGAAGCATTCAGGGTTGCAGCGTTAAACGGCTTAAACCGACTTTTTTAATTTATAGGGATATATATGAAAACAAAACTTTTATTACTAACGCTGGCAAGCTTGTTATTGCCAGCTCAGGCTGCAGACAACTTTACGGTTTATTTAGTGCGTCATGCCGAAAAACAAATCGAGCAAACTAATCCGTCTCTAACACACTGTGGAATGATTCGTGCGAATCAACTTGCCCGCATACTAGACAAAGCCAACATAGAGAAAGTCTACAGTACGCCTTACGCTCGTACATTGGAAACTGCAGCGCCATTATCGAAAGAGAAAAACATCTCAATTAAGCAATATTCGCCTAATGGTTTAGATCAACTCGCGCGAGAACTTAAGCAAAATGGTAAAAACGTACTCGTTGTAGGTCATAGCAACACAACACCAGTGCTCGCAGGTCTTCTAGCAGCCCACAAACTTGAACCACTTTCCGAAAAAGAATATCAAATGATTTATCAGGTACAGTTTATTGAAGGTAAATCAAACTTAACTGTACTCACGCACCCATTAATTTGCCAATAACAAGCCGTTTTGCACGCCTAAAGCTCTGACTTGGGCGTGCTACGCCCCTCTTTTAGCAACTTAATCGATGTTATCTTAAATGGCTTTCCCCATTGTTGAAACGTGATCACACCTTGTTCGAAATAACCCGACAATTCAACAATAGCCCCATCTTGTCGCAATTCTTTTGATAAATTAGCAGGAAGAAGCTTTTGGCCATTGTTAGTAATAATGCCGTAAAAGCCGCCCTCTAATCCAATGTACTCCACTTTAGCTTGTGACCAGTGTTGAACATTATTCATTGGCTTCTTTTCATCCGTTACTGGCTTGTCATCTAATACTTGTTCTTTGGTAATACTCTCGCTTTCACTTACTTGGTTTTCTTGCGCAGGTTGAGACGAGTTGGGTTTGGCTTGGCAGGCAAGCAACTGGCTACTCACCATCAAACAAACTGCTAAGTTATATTTATTCATTCCTTCGTTCCTATAACGACAACAAATGTTGTTTCATTTATCGTTACCGTATATCAAGATCAAAAAAGGAGCAACAAATGCTCCTTTAATATTGCACAGGTGTAGTCGTTATTATTTGTGATACGGCTTACTTAAGCGACGCACAGATTCAATAAAGTGACCCGCGTGTTCAGGATTTACATCCGGGTGAATACCGTGGCCCAAGTTAAATACGTGCCCAGTTCCGCCATGACCAAAGCCAGCGAGTATTTTAGCGACTTCTTGTTCAATACGCTCAGGTGCTGCATAAAGCATCGAAGGGTCCATATTTCCTTGTAACGCTACTTTATCGCCAATTCGTGCTTTTGCATCTTCGATATCAATTGTCCAGTCTAAGCCAACACCGTCACAGCCTGTTGCAGCGATTGACTCTAACCACATTCCGCCATTCTTGGTAAATAGTGTGACGGGTACTTTACGACCGTCGTTTTCACGAATTAAACCATCTACAATTTTTGCCATGTATTGCAATGAAAACTCTTTGTAATCACGTGGTGATAACACCCCACCCCAAGTATCGAATACCATGACCGATTGCGCACCATTTTTAATTTGCGCATTCAAATAACTAATTACGGAATCTGCCAGTTTGTCTAATAGCAAATGCAACGTTTGAGGCTCGGCAAACATCATCTTCTTGATCTTAGTGAACGCCTTAGAGCTCCCACCTTCGATCATATAAGTTGCCAATGTCCAAGGACTTCCAGAGAATCCAATCAGAGGTACTTCACCTTTAAGCGCAGTACGAATAGTGCGAACGGCATTCATTACATAGCCAAGCTCATCTTCTGGATCTGGCACAGCAATTTTTTCAACATCTGCTTTACAGGTAATTGGACGTTCAAACTTCGGCCCTTCACCTGTTTCAAAATAAAGGCCTAATCCCATTGCATCAGGAATAGTTAAAATATCGCTAAATAAAATCGCAGCATCTAACGGAAAACGTCGTAAAGGCTGTAATGTAACTTCACAAGCAAAATCAGCGTCGCGACATAACGACATGAAATCGCCAGCGTTAGCACGCACTTCGCGATACTCAGGCAAGTAACGTCCAGCTTGACGCATCATCCAAACGGGAGTGTAGTCTACAGGTTGACGCAACAATGCGCGTAAATAAGTATCGTTCTTTAATTCTGTCATGGATTGTTATCCGTTATTTCAAGTGAGCGCATTCTACCAAAGGCAATTTTTTTGATCTATGTTCTTGATCAAATGTTCACGAATATAATAAATGCAATTTGTATGATAGATTTAATTTTTGTTAACAATCATGTGATTAGTTAAAACAATTTTGTAACTAAAATTTTTATGCAAAAATAGTACATTAATACGAAAAAAATCGTGGTATAAATGCTCTAATAAAGTTGTTGCATCGCCAAAAATCGTTTGCTATAAAATACCCCGCGCTAGTTAAGAAGATAATTAACAAGAAGCTAGGTTGAACTAGACCATACAGCGAGCATTTCAGGCCTTACCTTTGGTAAGGCTTTTTTATTGCCTGAAATTTACTGCCCCATTAATACAAATATCCTATTAAATAACAAATCAGTATATCTCTCTGCTTGTGATACTTTATCGCGTGAGTTACAAGTAGTGTGGCGTAAATTACAAAAAACGAGCAAAATTTACGTAACAAATCAACTTTAGGCAGACACATTACAAGGAGGTTTACCATGAACAATTATCTAACCGGTGGTTGCTGCTGTGGTAAAGTCAGCTTTTCATTACAAGACCATTTTAGCCATTTCTACTTTTGTCATTGTGAGCAATGCAAAAAGCTAACAGGTTCGGCACACGCATCTAATCTTTTCACCTCCCCAGAAAATATCACTTGGCTGCAAGGTCAACAATTCACTAAACGCTATGATCACCCTGAACGTTCTTTTTCTCAGGTGTTTTGCGTTGAATGTGGTTCAGGATTGCCATTTTTGTCTCAGAGTGAAAAGTTTCTGATTGTGCCTGCTGGCAGTTTGAACGAAGAACCGTCAAAATCCGTCGACGCGCAAATATTTTGTGCTGAGCAAGCCAAATGGCATAGTGATGGTATTAATCAACATAAGGTGGCTGGGTTTCCAGAATAATTAATTGTATATGGTTTACAGCTAACTTCAGTAAGGCAATTTAAATATCGTGTTCTAAACTAAATTGCCTTAACACTTCTTATTGAACCACGCCTTCGTCCCCTTCATAAAAGACAACATTTCAACAACATTTGATAACAATTCACTACGCTTTCTCAGGCTATCTTTACTCAAAATCTAAAAATTGAGAGAGTCACCATGAAAAACGTTCGTTTTCTATTTGTATTAGCTATAACAATGCTGTTTGGGTGTAACTTAGATTCAGGTTCAAACGAAAAAACGTATTTTGATATTAAAAATCCATACGTCATCGATTTTGATCAGAATACACATAATTTCACCGCGATATTTTCTGACTATCCCAAAAGCACCAGTCAACAAAATAACGAAGTGTTTTATGAGCTTTCTGCCACTTATGATGATATTCCCGCACCATTAAACATGCATAAAGGGATTCGCTTGGTTGGCAATAACCATTCTGACGATTTACTCATGGCAATCAAAGGCAGGATACGTGGGCTTGAGGAGAATACCCTCTATCGTGCAGAAATGGAGGTGACCTTGGCAACCGCTGCGCCTTCCAATTGTTTTGGTATTGGCGGCGCACCTGGTGAGTCTGTGTATGTGAAGTTAGGCGTGAGCGAACATGAACCAAGAAATATTGATGACAATGGTATGTACAGACTTAATATAGATTTAGGGCAACAATCTACCTCAGGTTCTGAAGGTGAAACTGTTGGAGATCTTGCAAACGGCAGAGAATGCGGCACTGTCGAACAATTTGTCATGAAAACACTGTCAACTACGCGAGTATTTGATATTCAAACCAATGAACACGGCATGTTTTGGATTATAGCCGCTACAGATTCTGGCTTTGAAGGATTGTCAGAAATTTACTTTAACAAACTTACACTAACCCTTTCAAAATGAATGCGCTAAACCTCTATTTATATGAACTTACTGATAGCTGCTGACCGTATCAGGCATTATACTAAACGCTAATTCTTATTAACTGTTATGATGTTATGCGTATATTGGCAGCTATTTTCACATTTTTATTGTGCTTTTCTCCCAATAGTTTTGCCCTTGGAAAATTAGGACACAGACTGGTATGTCAGCTGGCATATGAGCAATTAACACCTCAAGTTCAGCAAGACATAGATACTCTTTTGGCAACTTTGCCCAAGCAAGAAAAGTCAATCATCAAGCAATATAATTATAGAGCCAATGCAAAAAACGTCACTTTTGGCGAAAGCTGTACTTGGGCTGATGCGATTAAGAAGAAAGACAAGTATGAAAAGTTTAAGACATGGCACTTTATTAATGTCGACCGGAGTGCAAGTCGAATTCCACACAACACATGCAATAATAACTGCGTTACCCATGCGATAACGTTTCACTCTAAACAAGTCAAACAAGCGTCAGCCAAACGACAACAATTGGAAGCATTGATGTTTTTAGGTCATTGGGTGGGCGACATACATCAGCCGCTTCACGTTAGCTTTAAGAGTGACTTCGGTGGCAATAAAACACGCATTCAATCAAATTTTGCCAAGTGTAATAATCTGCACTGGTATTGGGATCAATGTTTATTACTGTCCCTAGATGTAAGTAAATTAAAATCTAGCAAGCAACATAGAGCGTATGAATCGAACTTATTAACTGAATTGCGCAATTTGCTGGTAGCAGAATCTGTGAACCAATGGAAAGATTCGACAGTAATTGATTGGGCGAACGAGTCACTTGAGCTAGTTCGACAAGCTACTTTTAACTACTGTGAAGTTTCACAAGCAGTATGTAACGAGATAACTAATCAACCAATTGTTATTAATGAAAAATATCATGCACATTACCAGCAGATTTTAAAGCAACGCATCATGCAAGCGTCTGTTAGATTAGCCCACATATTACAAACCTCGCTAAGCCGACCAGTGCAATAATCTAGTTTGATTATTGATTTTTATGAAAAAGCTGAACAATATTAGATAGGGGATAACCAAATAGAATCGAGGGAACTATCATGTTAGAGCAACTTGAAAAAACAAAAGCACAATGGGGTGGTGTCAACAAAGTTCTCGATAGCTGGTTGAAAGAACGCCAGCAAGTTTTAGTGGCATATTGCGAATTAGCAGGATTACAACCTTTCGATAGTGAATCTAAGAAATTACCAGCGAAGAAACAAATTCGCTCATTTTGTCAGATACTAGTCGATTATATTTCAGCAGGTCATTTTGAAGTATTTGATTCAATCGTGGCAGAGTGCGCAACCCATGGCGAAAAAAGCGCAAAACTGGCACAAGCACTTTATCCCAAAATTAGTCAATCAACGGATGTCGCGTTAGCTTTTAATGATAAGTATGCCGATTCTAAATCACGTAACATGTTCGAATCATTTGACCATGATCTGACAGAGCTTGGCCAACAGCTTGAAGAGCGGTTTACCTTTGAAGATGAATTGTTAGGTGTTTTGCACACTTACCATAGCTAATTTTCACAAATACAACCTCCCTTCGATACGTAGTGTCTCCTACTCAGGGCGCGTCATACCGTATGTCCATATACATAAAAGCCATGCAGTTTCACTTGCATGGCTTTCTTATTTCAATCGTTATACCAAGTGAAAAAAGTATTAATTCAATTGGTATTAAATCCGATTATTCGCTTTTCGCGTCACCTACTTGAACTGGCTCTTTAGGCTTAACAATTTCAAGTAATTCAACTTCAAACTCAAGTACTGAATTTCCAGGGATGCGTGGTGGGTTACCAACTGGGCCGTAAGCTAGTTCTGATGGGATTGTAAATTTGTACTTAGAGCCAACAGACATTAACTGTACACCTTCAGTCCAACCAGAAATTACACCGTTAAGTGGGAATGTAGCTGGCTTGCCACGATCTACTGAGCTATCAAATATTTCACCGTTCAAGAAAGTACCGTGGTAGTGTACACGTACTGTATCTTCAGCTTTTGGCTTTTCGCCTTCGCCTTCAGCAATAACCTGATACTGTAAACCAGTTTCAGTTACAGTCACACCTTCTTTGTTCGCGTTTTCAGCTAAGAATTTAGTACCTTCTTCAAGCGCTTTTTCAGCAGAAAGTTTGATTTTCTCTTCTTGCTTCGCTTTTACTGCTTGATCAAGATTCATTAATAAAGCTTGAACTTCTTCTTTCTCGATTAGAGATTTACCAGCTAAACTATCAGTGAAACCTTGAATGATGTAGTCTTGTTCTAAGTTAACATCAAACTCAGCTTGTTTTTCAAGGTTGCTTTGAACATACATACCAATTGATGCACCCAAGCTATATGATTGCTTTTGTACTTCAGTTTCTAAAACAACTTCTTTTTTAGGTGCTTCTTTAGTTTCTTGTTGACAGCCCGTCGCAGCAATTAATGACAACGCTACTAGGGTAGGTTTAAACAATTTCATAGTTTCTCCAGTTTTTCCGCCCAAAGGTAGAATCTAAGTAGCGGTATACATTGTTTTCAATTAAACAATGCGGTAAAAAGGCCTTATACTAACGAGAAATGATGATAGAAAAAAGAAAATTATTTTGCCAGATTGTAAACAACCGTACTTTTTATGTTTTTCATTGATAATTCTACTGATATTAGCAGGTTGTTCGCCTGCAGCTAAAAAGCCTGAACAACAATGGCAACATGCCGTTGAAGGGGCATATGAAGCCGATATATCAAATGATGGCAAAGTGAGTGTAGTGTCTTCTATCCATCACGGCATCAGCGTTTGGGATATTGACTCCAATGCGCTGAAATTCACTATATCCCAACAACAAAATACCGCTGACAATCTAGTGCTAGCCCTTGATATCTCTGACGATAATCACAGCGTAGTTGTTGCAAGCAGAGAAAATTTCTCACTCTGGAACCTTGACAGCGGAGAGTCAACGGGCTTTTGGAAAGTCAGAGAGTCGAATATTCGCGATGTTGCAGTATCTAATTTAGGCAGACATATTCTCATCGGTAAAGGCAATGGGGTGGTAGTGCATGTAACGCCACAAACAGGACGCCGATTGGAGTTTCTGGGGCATCAAGAAAAAATCAATTCAGTGGATATGTTACCTAATGGCCGCGTCGCAATTTCTGGTTCAAACGATTTCGTTGCTTACGTTTGGGATACACAAACTGGGCAAGTTATTTATCGCTTTAACCACCCTAGTCGTGTATCAAAAGTAGCGCTTGATCCTAAAGGGCGCTACGCCTTTACCGCAGGCAGTATGAAAATTGCCAACATTTGGGATTTAAAAACAGGTGAGCTGATAAGCCAGTTACAATTTACTAACCGACAGGAAGTATTCAGTGCCATTCAATTTTCAGATGATGGCTTATTAATGGCCACCGGCGCGCCCTCACGCAAAGTAAGCATTTGGCAAATTGCTACTGGAAAACGACTAGACAGTTGGCGAGTGACACCAAGAAAAGACATTCGACCGGCTGGTGCAGTTGTATATGGCGTTGCATTTCGCGATAATAACAAGCTCTTAACTGAATCTTCTGCAGGATATGCTGAATTATGGCAAATGAAGAACTGATGCTAGTAATCAACGAACTTAAAGAAAGTGTTGAAGCACTAGAATCTCGAAATGCCTTTCAAGACGATATTATTGAACAACTTAATCGTGAACTAGCCGTGCACCAGTCAGAACTTGCTGAACTGAAAGCTCAAATTAAACTACTGGCAACTCGTATTAAGTCAACTGATAGTTCGCAATTGGGAAAACTGGAAGATGAGCCACCGCCGCCACATTATTAATATGTGCGGCACCGTTAAGGCTTAAATACTCCGATAACTTGCTCGTTTGGGCGAGTGTCTTTTTCAATATGGGCTTCTGGTTGCATCATTTGTTCACCACACGCCACACAGGTCACTTTTTCTAAACCATCTTCTTTAGTTAACGCCATCGTATCCATAGCTTGACACTTGGGGCACACTGCGCCGGCAATAAATCTCTTTTTCATTATTAACTCGCGATGCTGTCGGACGTAATTTGTTATACCAAGTGAAATAAATTGGTATTAAACCCGACAGAAATATTCTCATGGTCGGTTATTTTACCTTGAACTTAACACTAAGGAAAAGAGACAATAGCCACAGTATTGCCAATTAAGGAACTTTTAATGATTACAGCGGTTGATTTAAGTTTAGATAGAGGTGTTAAAAACTTAATCAAATCATCTTCATTCACCATACACCCAAAGCATAAAGTCGGCTTAGTCGGCGCAAATGGGTGTGGCAAGTCGTCATTATTTGCGTCAATGCTTGGTAATTTACAACCTGAATCTGGCGAACTTTCGATGCCAGCTAACTGGAAAATTGCTACCGTAAAACAAGAAACCCCTGCCCTGGAAAAAAGTGCTTTAGATTACGTTATTGACGGTGACACCGAATTCCGCCAAGTCGAAAAACAACTCGACGAAGCAAGAGCGACCAACAATGGTAACAAAGAAGCCGAATTGCTGAATCAGTTAGATGCAATTGGCGGCTACAGTTTGCCTGCTCGCGCCAGTGAACTACTGCATGGCTTGGGGTTTCTTCAGAACCAACTTGACCAACCCGTAAAGAGTTTTTCTGGTGGCTGGCGTATGCGCTTAAATCTAGCGCAAGCACTGATCAGTCGAGCTGACCTTTTATTGCTCGATGAACCAACCAACCACTTAGATTTAGATGCGGTGATCTGGTTACAAAAATGGCTTAAGCGATTTGAAGGTACATTAGTGTTGATTTCTCACGATAGGGATTTTCTTGACGATGTAATCACACAAATAATTCACATTGAACATCAACGCGCCAAAATGTACTCAGGCAACTATAGTGCATTTGAGCGACAACGCGCAGAGCACCTGGCACAACAAGACGCACAATATCAAAAACAACAAAAAGAAATCGCTCATTTAACGTCATTTGTTGATCGTTTTAGAGCAAAAGCAAGTAAAGCCAAACAAGCGCAGAGTCGACTTAAGCGCTTACAGAAATTACCTGATCTAGCGCCTGCCCATGTAGATAGTCAGTTTACTTTTACATTTAATAATCCTGAACATATGCCCTATCCTTTGCTGTCAATTGAAGAGGCAAAGTGCGGCTACTCAGAGCAGGCTGTTATACTACGTGATGCTAAGCTGACATTGGTTCCTGGCAGTCGCATCGGTTTGCTTGGACGTAATGGCGCAGGTAAATCAACATTAATCAAGTCATTAGCAGGCGACATTACGCTACTTGCTGGTGAACGTTTCTGTGCGCAAGAACTGCGTATTGGTTATTTCTCCCAGCACCAGTTAGAACAACTTCATTTAAGCTCTAGTGGCGTTGAGCATATTATTCGCAGTAAACCCAACATGACAGAGCAAGAAGCTCGTAACTTTTTAGGGCGGTTTGGCTTTAGCGGTGACCAGGCACTTGACGCTGTATCCAATATGTCTGGCGGTGAAAAAGCACGATTAGTATTAGCCTTGATTGTCCTCGACAATCCGCAGTTACTCCTGCTCGACGAACCTACTAACCATTTAGACTTAGAAATGCGTCAAGCACTAGTAATGGCGTTGCAGGAGTTTAATGGCGCCATTATTCTAATTGCCCATGACAGGTATTTATTGGAATCATGTGTCGATCAATTTTTCTTAGTAGCAGATGGACGAGTGGAAGAGTTTTCAGGTGATATTGACGATTATCAGGCTTGGTTGCACGACGATAAAAAAACAGCCGTTAAAGCGACAAAAGCGATAACTGAAAATACCGTTGATAGAAAACAACTGCGACAACAACAAGCGCAACTTCGCCAAAAAGCAGCGCCACTTAAAAAACAAGCGCAGAAATTAGAGCAACAAATACAATTGTGGCGAGACCAATTATCTTCAATAGAAATGACCTTATCAGACCCTGACATCTATCAGTCATCTCGGTCAGCTGAACTGACTGACCTCCACAAAGAACAAGCAAAACTCAATTCTCTAATCGATGAAAATGAGTTGCACTGGTTTGAATTGGAAGAAAAAATTGAAGAAATCATGTCAGCGAATTAGCTGTTATAGTTTAGGCTTGCTACACTTAGCCTAAAGCTTAATTGGTAATTTGAAAGGATGTAAAATGAAAAAAGCACTTGCTTCCCTATTGCTTTCTACGATGCTTATCAGTAGTACAGCGATAGCATTTGAAGGCGACTACGATCTTGGCGTTTTCCAACTTAACCGTGGTGAATTTAAAGCAGCTATCGCAGAGTTTGAACCACTT
This sequence comes from Thalassotalea fusca, assembly GCF_053485835.1. Classification (NCBI taxonomy): domain Bacteria; kingdom Pseudomonadati; phylum Pseudomonadota; class Gammaproteobacteria; order Alteromonadales; family Colwelliaceae; genus Thalassotalea; species Thalassotalea fusca. The sequence continues at coordinate 87,015 of NZ_JBQRUN010000014.1, read as the reverse complement.
TTGGAGCAACAGTACGCCCCTGCACAATATCAAATGGGGCTAATCTATCTAAATGGTTGGGGAGTGCTTAAAGATGAAGATGAAGCGCTAGAGTATATTAGAATGGCCGCTGACCAAAACTATCCCGATGCGCTATTCAATCTGTCAACTATCTACACCGAAGGCAAATTAGTTGAACAGGATTTGAAAAAAGCGTTCAACCTTATGAAAAAAGCAGCGGATAGAGATCTACCAAGTGCTCAATTTAACTTAGGGGTTATGTTTGCCAATGGCCAAGGAACGCCTAAAGATGCTAGGCGCGCTGCCCATTGGTATGAACTAGCAGCAAAACAGAACTTTCCTTTGGCGCAGTTTAATTTAGCCTTGATGTACTATGAAGGCATAGGCGTGAAGCAAAGCCATGAAAAATCATATATGTGGAATATCATTGCAGCTAAGAGTGGCTATAAACAAGCCATTAAAAGTCGTGATATGGATGAAAGAAACTTAAGCATAAAGCAAATAGAGGATGTTCGTGAGCAAGCCGAAAAGCTTTATAATCGAATCTTAGAACAAGTCGACTTGCGTACCAAAGAATTATCTCAAAAAACGTTTTTATAGCGCAAATTTGATCTAAGTCATAACGGACTCATCGGAAGCTAACTACACTCAACGTGATTGTTTAAGCGTTAGCTGCCGGGAGGCTGTTATGAATATTATTGATATGCTACTTAATGACCCAATCGTTTTATATTCTTTTGTTGGATTGGGAATCGTGTTAGGTATATGCGGCTATTACATTTATTACTTCATCAAACATATTGAAGAAAGTAAATCCTAATAGTTACAACAACATCTGATTTAAATCACATTCTTGTATTTCTTGCACAACGTGAACAAACCACCACTGTACATTTTTTAGTCAAAAATAGTATGGCTTTGAAGTTGATTTTGCTATACTCAAAGATTGAGAGATAGTGAATAGGAAATTTGTGTGAGGTCACTATGAATGTGTCAATCAATCAACAATCACCCTCGCTGAGTGTAATTGAACGCTTAGAGAAAGAGCGTGAAGAACAGCAAGAGAAGTTAGCATCAGGCCGTCGAATTAACAGTGCGGCTGACGATCCTGCTGGATTACAAATTTCTGAGCGGCTCACTTCTCAAATCAATGAAAACGCTCAGCTTAGTGTTAATACACAAGATCAAGTTAATACAAATAACGTGCAGTCTGGTCAGCTGTCTTCCATCAGCGAAAGTCTTCAGCGTGCAAGTGTCCTTTCAATCCAATCAGGTAGCCCACTGAGTGATAGTAGCGCAATTCAAGGTGAACTAGATCAACTCACCGAACAAATCAATACAATTGCTGGCGAAGTACTCGGTGATTCAAACTTTGTCTCTGGTTTAGATGCAAATGACCCAGCAGCCACTCAAGCGGCATTAGAAACTGCATTTGAAACGATTAATCAAACCGCTACCGACTTAGGCGCGGAATCAAATGCCTTAGATTCACAAGTCTCTACCTATGAAACAACACGCGTCAATTTAAGTGAATCTCGTTCCAGAATTAGAGATACCGATGTTGCAGCTACGTCTGCCGAAGCACAGCAAACTAACGTATTATTGCAGTCAGCAATTATTGCGAAAAAAGATGAAGACAGCCGCAAAGGCCTTTTAGTCAATCAAATTGTTTAACGATAACGTTAACACTATTAGTTGTTAGCAGTTAAAATACACATCACCTAAAATGATGTGTATTTTTTATGTACCTTGAAAGTACGTTTAAACCCGCTTGGTGGTTAACTAATTGCCATTTACAAACTCTTGCTGCCAAATGGTTCAGAAGAAAGCTAAGAGTTTCAACCATCGAAGAAGTGTTAACAACCCCTGATGACGATATTATTGAATTAGCATGGACCGAATTGCCATGTAGCAAAACCATCAAGCCAATCGTCGTGATTCTTCACGGCTTGGAAGGCTCTTTCGACAGTCACTACGCCAAAGGCATGCTAAGTGCGGTCAAAGCGCAAGGCTGGATTGGAGTAGTTATTCATTTTAGAGGATGCGGCAAACTGCCAAATCGCAAAGCTTTTTCTTATCACTCTGGTTTTACTGCGGATATTGAATTCGTAGCACAGCGGTTGCACATTTTTTATCCGCATCATCCAAAATACGCCATCGGCTTTTCACTCGGTGGCAATGTGTTAGCGCAGCATCTAGCAACACAAAAAGAAAATGCTGTTTTTAACGCTGCGACCATCATTTGTGCACCACTACACTTAGCAACGTGTAGCGACAGGATAAATCGCGGCTTTTCCAAAATTTATCAGAAGTACCTAGTAGATATGCTTAAAACAAGCGCGTTGGAGAAAATTGAACGAGGCTTGGTAAGTCACGTCAGCCAGCGAGACATTCACGATATCCGCACCATGCGAGAGTTTGACGAACGATTTACAGCCCCTATTAATCAATACGTCGATGCCGATGATTATTATCAACGAGCCAGCGGACTATTTAATATCAACAAGGTAACCATTCCAACGTTGATAATTCACGCTAAGGACGATCCCTTTTTAGCCCATGAACATATTGTCAGCCAAAAACAGTTAAATAAGAATATCCAATTTGAAGTGAGCACTAAGGGTGGACATGTAGGTTTCATCACTGGTAAATTACCGCTTAAGCCCGAGTTTTGGCTTGAGCATCGCACTGTGAGTTATTTATCAGAATACCTATGATTATCCCGATTGAATCATTGCCCAAAGCAACGTTAGAAAACATTATTGAATCCTTTGTACTTAGGGAAGGAACCGATTACGGTCTGGATGATCGCAATTTTGAAGAAAAAATTGAAGATGTGAAGAAACAACTAATGCGCGGTACTGCTGTTTTAGTTTTCTCTGAACTACATGAAACGGTTAACATCATGCCTGCAGAGCAGTTTCAACAGGACTATACTACGTAGCCTTTGCTACTCAATTCAGTGTTACATTTAAAAACGAAACATAATATGAATTAGTTCAGACAAGATCTATAAGATTCGACTAATATGCTCCAATCAGCTTTGACCGTCGCATATGTGCCAGCAACAAACACTCACTATTTAAATTCAACTTTATCTTGAAAGTCCGTTAGGGATCTAACCCCATCTTAGATACTTTTCATCAAACTTTGTGAAGCAACCATTGCCAACGTGTTAAAACTGATTGATAAGGGTTAGTACCGCCAATCAAAGCCTCTATAGGCTCGCCCCACGAATCTTTCTACTATTGAAGTGTTATATCTGCTATTTTTATCCATTTTGGTTAAGCCGTAATCAAATAACTCAAGACCCAAAGCAACAAACACCCTCAATGGAGCAAAAAGAATCGGTCGTAAAAATAAAAACATAAGGGTGCCAATGATAACCGAATGAAAACAAAAGACTACCCATGGAATCACTAGTGCTATCCCTATCCCCAAAAATGCTAAACCTACGATTAATGAAGTAATTCCTAAAAACTTTTCCATTGTTGACCTTAAATTTTAGTTAGATAACAAATATTACTTTTACAGGTTAAGAACACTTATGTCTTTAAGTGAACTGGCCTGCTCTATTAAAGCGAGCTTAATGTTACCTTTTTCAAAAAATCTATAAAATAATGTTTACCTGTCTTATTTCCATATTTTTTTGACACGCGATTCCACCATGGCATTCCTGCATGAGGAACACGAGCGTATTCAATCCCTTGCGCTTTTAACGCATTAATTAACCCTAACTTTTCGGCATGATGCCAAGCTAATGCGCTAGAGAAAACAACAATATTTGGTTTAACAATACCAATTACGTCATTAACTACTTTACAACTCATCTGTGAATCGAGGTCTTTTACCTTGATTGATTTACCGGCAGTTTCAGCTGGGCGTTGAAAATAATTTAAATAACAAATGTTATGAAAAGGCTGCTCGACATTAAACTCATCGAGATTAGATTCAATTAATGCTTTGGAAAGGTTTTTATAAATAAGTTTGGACTTTTCATACCAATTATTTTTAAGTCCATGTCGAATGATATTTTCAGTATTCATCCAATGTAAGTCTTTAAAAGCAATTACATCAATGCCTCTATACCAAGTCTCTGCATCATGATGATATGTACTATCTTTATTCAGATAATGACTTTCACCAAGAATGAGGAGTCTGTGTGTTGCGCTACTATAATTATCCCCCACCCACGGGATTAAGTTTGGGTATTTTTGATAATGCTCTATAGAAGATAATTCTGCTGTAAATATTGTCATTTCAATTCCTATACACAACTGAAACGTGTTCAAGTAAGGTAATTATGTTGGTTTTATACGTTGTATTGTTCTAACGTTTTATTTAAAACATTGCTAATTTTAAGGCGAAGCTCAGTTGGTTCCTCACAAATAATGTCTGCACCATATCTTAATATCCACGCGATTAAGTCATATGTTGGAATACATGTAAAACTTACTTCTACCCATTCAGATGACGTTTCTATTAATTGCTGATCTTCAGTTAGTCGATTGTTTCTTAACGCGTCTAAAGCAAACCCCTTAACTTTTAGTTTAACCGTTTCATATTTTTCATCTGAATTTAATATCCAACCTGAAGGGTTTTTCGAAAAATAGTCTTTTAAGGTGAATGACTGTGGATAGTCTATCTCCGTATAGTTGTTTTCAGCCGTATCAATTCGATGAAACAAAAATAGCAAAGGCGACTCTGGATTATTTTTTTTTGTAGCGACAAGGTAGTGACTTTGCCCTCGAATGATTATCCCTAATGGGTTTAAGCAGTAACTTATTGGTGTACTTTTATCCTTTGCTTGATAAGTAATATTGATTTGGGTTTCTTTTAACACCGCATCATAGATAATTTCCCGTGCTTTCTCTGAGATGAAATTATCATTATGAATTAACGGATATCCGTCTGAAATAACCTGTAATTTTTCTTTCCATTTACTTAAAGCATTACCGGAATTAAGCATAGATTTTGCGTCGGTAAGGCGCTCTTCCGTACGATTACTATATTCAACAGGCATTGCTTTGCCTATTATATTTTCTGACAGTACGAGCATTAATGCTTCTGTCGGTTGAATTTCTTTAAATTTATTATCATTTTTATGGATACATCCCCAGCGATAACCTTCTGCTGAACTCTCTGGATATAACCCTCCGATATCAGCCAGCTTTATCAAATCTCTCTCTACAGTACGCTTACTAACCTGAAAACCTTCATCTAAAAGGTGTTGATGTAAAGCGGTGGTTGTTATTGGTTGTGCTGGGTATAGCGGTACTTTCCTCAACATTTCTAAATGACGAACTGTCGTACTTTTTGACATTGTTTTCTACCTAGATTTTTCAGTAATCGCTGCTATTCCATCACCAGCCAACGTAGTAGATTAATTCTTTGAAAGTTTTTTACGTTACAATAGCCGTAATTTTATGGTTTAGTTAACCATTCTTGTTATCGTAATATACAATACCAACAAGTGCGACAATTAGTGTCGCACCATAATAAAAAGTATCCTACGACACTCATTGTCTTGCTTAGCGTTAATATATTTATTTCTTTTATTCGTTTTGAGAAAACATGAATACCTTAAGCGATACGACTTTTGAACGAACTCAACTACAACATTTATTCACTCAGTACAATATTCACGTAACAGATGATATTACGATTGTTTTTGGAAGCTTAGGGGGTGAAGCAAGGATGGATTATAGCACTTGGTTTATTGCTGATAATGAGTATATAAAACACAAGAACTCTGGGTTCTTCAATCTTATGCAACATCAATTAGATATTTTTATTCAATATAGAAGCCGATATATATTGTCAGCCTCTTATCACGGTATTATACGCATTAGTCCTGACTGCATAAGCGTTGAATGGATAAATAAACAAATTGCCAACAAACATATTTCCTCATTAAAATGGAAAAGTGATGTTAATAAGTAGAACAGCAATTAAACTCTAAGCATTGAACGCTATTTATAGCGAATACTCATAATAGCATTCAATTAAAAAAGACAATTTTACGCTTTTGAATAAGGTGCAACTACATGAGCCCCTAATTATTGAGCTCCCGTTGTTCGCTCATACCCGTCTGTAAGATGAAATCGAAACTGAGTCTTCCAAATTGTCAGATATGAGCTACTACAAATGATTGCGCATTGCCTAATAGATTAATTGCCTGACTGAATGGGATGGCAGATTGATAGTTACTTTTGCACTAACGTTAAAACAAAGCTTACGGGTACAGTTTCACCGATACTAGGCAGGCCAGCTAATTCTTTTAGTTTGTTTACGCCCGCAACTAAGTTAAAGTCACCTGCTCTTACCAACATTGGCGCTAAACTATTAACCAATAACTTATCATTCTTAAGTTTTGATACCATGACCATCGCGGTTATAGGCTGCGTTTGCCCATGTAGCGACAAGTTACCATTGATTGTTAATTTTGTACTGTCACCAGTCGCCAGAGACTTAACAGCTTCAGTGTTTACTTTGGCACTAAAAGTTGCTTTGGCAAAACTATGGGTATTAAACAAATGCTCTTTCATGCGCTCATCACGAATTGGAATAGCGGTATTTACGCTGTCTAAATCAATCGAAAAGCTAAATGTGCCATCTTGATTCAAAGTCGCATCAATACTACCGAAAGTATGGTTTTCAGCGATATGTTCTTTTTTAATCGTTGTAAAACTCACTTGCGATTGCGCAGGGCTCAACTGCCATGTTGTCGCTTGTAAAGGTAATGTAAGCAAGCTTGCTGCTAATAACAAAGATATGCGCACTATGTTCTCCATTTATTTAAATCTGTCTTTAGCCCTGTGTGGCTTTATCACTTCACGCCATGGTATATCTGACGTCCCTAAAGAAATAAAATCAGGGTTAACTAATGTTTGGCGTTTATTATAGGACAAAGGCGAAAACTCAGCATCCAGAATTTGTCCACCCGCTTGCTCAATGATGCAGTGACTTGCACCTGTATCCCACTCTCCTGTTGGACCAATACGCAAATAACAATCCGCCCCGCCTTCTGCAATCAGGCAATTTTTTAATGAACAACTGCCCAATGCAATATATTCGAAATCGAAATCCTTGTTTAGATATTGTCCCATCAAACTAAGCTCTTGGCGGCGACTTATAGCCACACGTATTTTACGTTCGCCGTCATATTTTGCGACTTGAATGGGATGACTGCCAGCATCGTCTTCTTTGAATGCCCCTAAATTGCGCTGGGCATAATAAGTCAGCCGATGATAAGGCGCGTGAATCACGCCAATAGTAGGCCAGCCATTTTCCACTAAAGCAATGTTAACGGCAAAATCACCACTCCCAATAATAAATTCCCCTGTGCCATCTATGGGATCGAGCAGCCAGTAGCGCGGCCAATGCTTACGTTCAGCAATGCTATCAGCACCAACTTCCTCAGAAATAATTGGTATATCAGGCGTGAGCGCTCTTAGCATGTCCATAAGCACTTCATTAGATGCAATATCAGCACTGGTTACGGGGCTATTATCGTCCTTAGTTTCTTCGATAAAATCCCCTCGTTTGTAGTGACGGGAAACCTCCTTGCCCGCTTTTTTCGCACTTTCTAACGCAACTGCCAACAGCTGTTCCGGATTCATTCTTGCTCCCTAATACTATCTACAATTAACATTAGAGCGGCAATGCTGCGCGCTTCGTTAAACTCAGGCGATGCCAGTAATTGCTTATAATCGGCAATTGGCCACTTAATCACTTCCAAAGGTTCTGGCTCGTCCCCTGGTAACGTTTCTTCATACAGAAATTGTGCCTTAAAGATCGACATGTGTCCTGAAAAGAATGCGGGTGCTAAAGCGACTTCTATAATAGGGCTTAATGATTCAGCACCAAATCCTATTTCTTCTTTAAGTTCACGATTAGCCGCTTGTTCAGGTGTTTCTCCCGGATCGATTAATCCTTTAGGAAAACCCAATTCGTAACAATGGCTACCAGCGCAATACTCTCGAACGAGGACTACTGTCGCTTCATCAATGAACGGCACAACCATCACTGACCCACGGGCAGTGCCCTGCATTCGCTCATACACTCTTTTTTCACCGTTGCTAAACGTCAGATCGACTTCTTCGATCGAAAACAGGCGACTTTTGGCCACTTGCCTGCGCGCGTGAATTTCAGGTAATTTTTTAAGGCTACTCATATATTTTACGAATTATCCCCAAAGTTAACGTCATTAAGACGTAGGACAGCGAATCAAGGTTAGGTATACTTAAGTATAATAAGTCGTTTTAGTAGGAAAAATCTATGCTTGATTGGTCAAAAATATCGACAGTTTTGCTCGACATGGATGGAACCATTTTAGATTTGCATTTTGACAATTATTTTTGGCAACAGCATTTACCCCTGAGATACAGTGAAAATAAATCTATTTCATTAGCGCAAGCCAAGCAGGAGCTCAATGAACACTATGACAAAGTCTCAGGAACTATTTCTTGGTACTGTTTGGATTACTGGGCAGAACAAACGAAACTGCCAATTGACCAATTAAAGCGCGAAGTTCAGCACTTAATCCTACTAAGAGAAGATGCGCGGCAATTCTTGATGAAACTTCAAGCGAGTGGCCGAGATGTCGTTCTTGTTACTAACGCTCACCCTGGTAGTTTGTCGCTCAAGATTGAACGCACGCAATTAGACGAGTATTTCGATACGTTATATTCCACCCATGAGTTTGGTGTTAGTAAAGAATCCCAATCATTGTGGACACAACTACAGCGAAAGCATGGATTTAAGAAAGAAAGTACACTCTTTATTGACGACAGCATCGATATTCTTGATTCAGCAAAACAGTTCGGCATTGAATATTTGGTCGCTGTTGCAAATCCAGACAGCAAAAAAGGGACAAGAGAAATCGCTAACTATCATTCTATAACTGATTTTAATCAGTTAACTAAAGGGCTTACGCCGAAGTAATACCACTTCGTTTACCGCTTGAGGTAGTTAGATTAGTGGCAAGTTCATTTGCAATAAAAGCCAATGCTAATAGCGCATTGGCTTTTTCAAATTTACCAGCACCTAAAACCTTAAACGATAACGCCCTTGATTATCAGGTTTACCCAAGAATGGGAGTGATTGCTTAATAGCTTCAGGTGTGTCTGCTGTAGGTTGAATGTGGCCATCACCGTGCACGCGAAAATTTTCAGACACAACAGCTTCAAAAGTTAAACCCAATTGATTGTTAGGAGAAATGGTAGCAACAATCTCGCCTTTTTCACACACTAGTTTTGCTGCAAGGTCACCCAATTCAATCATCTGTTCCATTGCTTCAACAGCCGCTGCTCGCCACTCAACTCGACCGTCTAAAACTTTACATATAGGTGTTCCGATTTCAAATCGAGTTACCTGTAATGTCACATCAGATTTCGCATCTACTGGCACAAGCAAAGGCAATTGCTGGGCAATATCGTTCGCCGGCAACATAACATTTGCATGCTCAACGACCAGCGCAGACGCAACCCCAGAAATCGTCGCAGTCCCTTCTGGCCCAAACGCCATCGGACTGCCAAATTTTACATCAAATGTAGGGTCTAACGTCAGCAAGGATGCTTCCCTCAAGTTTACATTTACCTGATTTACTCTGATATCATCAACTTGCACATGAGACAGTTCGAATTGCCAAACATTCCCGGTGGCACTTCCTAAACTGACATTTTTAGGTAATGGCAGAGAAGACAAAACATACGAAATTGGCAACTGTTGAATAACAAATAAAAGATAGGCGCCAATAAACAACGCAGCAAATGCTATCCATTTTTTCATTACGACCTACCCAACTGCATGCGGCGCACTCTAACCTGTCCTGCTTGTTCTGCTTTTGACAGGTCAATACTTTTAACCTGTATGCCTTCATTGGACGACAGCAACTCAACCCATGTAACTAACGCGTTAAATGAAACATCATCAAGCCATACTTGTATTTCTTCTCCCTGGGGCTGCATTCGGTCAATCTTAATACCACTTCTATTGGCAGTACGATTAACAATACTCGAAATACTGCCGCCACTCGGCTTAACACCTGTGCCTTTTAGCTGGCGGTATTTATGCGTTTCATCTGATACGAATTGCAGTAGCTCTTGGTGACGCTTAACCTTTTGTTCACCTCTTTCAATGCTTTCATTTAGCGGCTGCCACACAAGGCTATAAAAAAGAAAGATTAGCAACACACCACCGAGACTGGCGATCAGTCTTTGTTCACGTGAATTAAGTTGGTTCCACCACGCTTTCATTATCGGCTCCTCGTTGATGATGTCGTAATACTAAATGATCCAGAAATCGATTCACCATGGTTGTTTTGAGCGCCTTGAGAAACGTTTAGCTGTTCTTTTTCCAACAGCGCTTTGAATTGCTCAAACTCCTGATAACTTTTGCCAGTTGCCTGTAATCTGATTTCATTTCGTTTAGCATCAAATTTCAATGAATCAGGTTTTAAGTTGCTCACTTGACTAAACGCTGGTTGCAGTTTGTTGATCATAACAAGGAAGTTTTGCTCATCACTACCACCGCCTACTTCGGCCATTTTGCGTTTTAGTTGTGAGCGAATGGTTGAAATTCTCACACGCTTAGTTTCTGGAAACGCTTGTTTATAAGTATCAATAATTTGCTGTTCCAACTGCGCCTGCTGAGCATTTATCTGCCACATCTTAACTGATTTTAAGCCTAAGTTTGTCAACAGAGTAAAAGCCGCAACACTCGCTGCAACCAGCCACACTTTATTGGTAGAAGACCGTTTCCGCTTGACCTGAAACTCCCCTTGAAGCAAGTTAAACTTAATCGAGGCAATATTCTTTGCCAGCAATGCTAGTGGAAGTTCTTCAGGTTCTGAGACCAATTCAATCGTCGATAGGTGTTCAGGGATGTTGATGGGAGAATAACCATGTAACTTTATCGACTCACCTTTATCACTCTTTGAGCTCCAGCGCCCTAACAAGGTGTCGAATAATTCATGTTCAATAGCTGTGGCAAACCACGCATCTTGCTTTGCTAACACTTGTCCGAATAGTTCAACACAACTCCAGCTGCCTTCATGCTCCGGTAACAGCAACGCATCAGGAATCAACTTTTGAACCTGTATATTGGCATCACTCAACCATGATAGCCAAAGCGCCATTTGCTGACGATCAACAGCGGTCAAAAAACAGTTATTGTCATCGTCATCAAGATTCGGTGAGCCATAGGCAAAAAAGAGCTGCTCAACATCTTGAGCCAAATCATCTTCTAGCATATACGGAGCAGCCAGCTTCATCGCTCTAGGCGACTTAGCTGGTACTTTCAATCGTTTGAATGCCACATCGCACGCAGGAACAAGCGCCACAACTGGACGAAGGGATGCCTTTTCTGTGAGCTCCGTTAAATGCATTGCATTTGGCAACTCACCACTGGCAATTATTTCTGCATCACCGGCCGACCAAATCAGCCACTGGACGCCATCAGTTGCATTACTACCTAGTCGAATGATTAACGACTCAGCCATTATTCTTTTCCTATTTTGCGACTAACCACATGTACTTTTTTATTGTCTTCAATTTTCAACACTGAACTCATTGCAAAAAAGCTATCATTAAAACTTGCAGATGATTTCAGCTTAAAATATTCACTATCTACGACTAGCTGCTTTTTTAAATCATCATTAACTGACAGTTTGCCAAATTCAGGTGTAGCAAAAAAGTCTTCAATCTTATCATACCCATCTTCCTCTCGCGCCGATATCAATTGTTCTGCATCAGCTTGCGGGATATCAAGCAAAGCGGCTAATAACAAGCTTTGTTCACTCGTTAGTGTATTCACATTAATTTCATGACGTTCGGTATTGGGTAACACGCAAACGTAAGGCTTCAAGGCCTCAATTACAGGTAATGTAAAGTGCTCTACCAATCTTAACTCACTCAACCCAGCGATAAAATTGTTCGCTGGTAAATAAGCAAATTCTTTTGACGCATAGTCATCATCTTCTGCCCCTTGTGGGCTAACAATACTAGAATCAGCATCTAGCCAGTCAACAAGTGCATCCGCCATTTCAGCAGCTTCATATTCGCCAATCCCTTCGACACCTAAATCGGTGATCAATAACTTCAAAGCGTCACGCGCAGGATTTTTCACCGTACCGGGGTCGTTACTTTCTTTTTCAACACGCAGCGCATTTAAATTCAAACATGCCTGTAGGTCGATTATCTCGCCAGTAATTTGGCCATAATCTACAGGAAAGCTTGTCTCTCCTTGTGCCCAAACCTGCGACAATTTAGTTACTTCTGGTTCATCTTCAAATGCGTTTAACAACACGCGTTGTGCAAATGCTTCTGCACCCAATGCGTACCAATAAGCCTGCTGGTTGTAATTGATATTGGTCGTTCTTTGTAACTGTAATTGCAACCTTGCCAGCATTTGTGTCGCTAAAATCGCTGCCAACGCAACAACCAACATAACGGTAATTAGCGCCACGCCTTTATTTTTCATCGAGCGCTCCTACCATGAGGAATTTACGATGAATCTCGCCGAGATCTTCAGTCGTAATTGTTACCTCAATTGCCTTAGGAATTACGCCGCTTTCAACTTTTTCCTGCCACTTGTCACGGTAGAAATACTGATAAGAAACTGATTCAACATTTTCTATCAGTTTACGGATTTTCGGCTCTTCTCCAACTACGGGATCGACAAAGTTATAATGCAGCCGCTCTAAATTACCTTCTTCAAGTCGGTAAGCCACCGATTGTAGTTCGCTGCGAGGAATCAGTAAGCCAGGATTTGTCCAGCCATTGCGCACGAAAGCAATCGCGCTCTCGCCAATTATCTCCATGTCATCGCCACCATGAAAATAAGCGGTGCTAGGCGCCTCACCGTCAACACGAATCGACCGCTGTGTCGCCTGTATTAGATCACGTTCAATAACCATCCAGGCTCTTTGGATCTCATTCAGTCGTTTCATTTTCTCTTTCGACGCACCATCGCTGGCAATAACCCCATCAAAAAGGCTAAAACTTGCGAGACTTATCATCGCAAAAATGGCAATAGCGAGTAGAACTTCAATTAAGGTAAAACCTTTAGCGCTGACAGAAGAGGTTTCCATTACTTGTCACCACTTCTTGAGACATACGTCATCATGCTGCTTAGCTCATTGTCGTCTTTTTCATTCAAACGAACTTCAATTACTACTTGACGCATATCGTTATCGGTGGTCTTAATAACTTGTTGACGCCAATGCCACTCATGACCCGCTAACGTTGTTTTTCCCTTTTGATTATTTTTGGGCGGCCATTGCTTGTCTAATTTGGCTTCCACAAGTTGATCTGAAGCAACCCAATCGGCGTACATACGCTGTTCTATATTTGAAAGATGAGTAAAATGGGTATCAGCAGTGCTCAGTAAAGCCAATCCAGCGAGCGCAAATACTGACAAAGCCAATAGCACTTCGATGAGCGTAAAGCCAGCCAATTGGCGTGTTTTGGTGTTGCGATAATGCGACTTAGCCACCTGCCAGCTCCCCGTTGATATACGGCCCGGTAACGATAACCGGCGTAGTATAACTACCGTCAATTCGATAGCTTATATCTTCGTCTAAGTCGAACTGGTCACTGTAATAAATCGTCAGGCTAAATGGCGTGATATCTCCACCAGATAGAATATAAACGTGTGGGATAATAGGTTTTTCATCGTCTGAATCTAAGAAAGATTCTTCTTCTGGGGCAAAAGTGTCTCGGTTATAAAGGCTTTGTTCCTCTATGGGTAAATCTTCCAGTTCAACTTTTAACGCCATGCCATCAGGTAATTCATATGGTTCAAAAGCTGGGTTGTCAGGTACGGCAACCCATTGAGTACCATCGTAGCCCAAAAATTCGTAGCTGTTTTCTTTAACGACTAACCCCAATTGCACATTGTTCAGTAGTCCGTACTCAGCAGCCGTTTCAAAAATACCAGCAAAACGCAAACTCTCAGTTTGTAATTCAGATTCAGCTTTATTTCCGACAAAGCTAAACTGCACTGCTGCAACCATTAGGCCTACAACCACTATGACCAGCAATACTTCGATTAAAGTAAAGCCGGCCAATTGAGTAATGCGGTAACGGTAAGGTTTGCGCCGATTCATGGTTTGATTAACCACTTAATATTGATGGAGTTAATATTAAGGTTATTGATAGTCAGCCAAATTCCAGTTACCGATGTCGTCATCAGTACCAGCTTCGCCGTCAGGACCCATTGAAAAGATATCTATCTTCCCGCGCTCACCTGGATTAAGTAATTGATAGTCATTACCCCAAGGATCTTTTGGAAGACGCTTTATATAACCACCGTCAGGAAATCTCTTAGGTAATGGCTCAATATCTGTCTCTGATACTAGAGCTTCTAAGCCTTGTTCTGTTGTTGGGTAGTTGTAGTTCTGCGAACGATACATGCCTAATGCCGTTTCTAATGAACCAATATCAATCACCGCTTTTTGCTCTCGGGCAGTGTCTTGACTACCCATTAAGTTGGGCACGACCATACTCGCAATAATACCAATGATGACTAGTACCACCATCACTTCTAACAAAGAGAAGCCCTGGACGTTGCGATTAGGGGAAAATTTCTTCATGGTTAACTTCCTATCAAGGTGTTTAATTGGAGAATGGGTTGTAATATCGCCATTACAATAAATAGGACTATGCCAGCCATAGTCACCATAATGGCAGGTTCAAATGCTTTAAGCGAAATATTCATCAACGCTTCAAATTCACGATCTTGGTTGTCTGCAGCTCGGCCTAACATATCTTCAAGTTCGCCACTTTTTTCACCACTGGCAATCATGTGCAGCATCATTGGTGGAAACAATTTGGTTTGCTCTAACGCAACGCGCAAACTGGTACCTTCACGTACTTTATCAGCAGACTCTTTAATCTTCTGTTTGATATATAAATTATCTAATACTTCACCCGCGATGCGCATACTTTCAAGCAAAGGCACGGCACTCGCAGTTAAAATACTAAGTGTACGCGCAAATCGTGCGGTACTAATGCCTCTTGCGACTTTCCCAATGCCGGGGAATCGCAAGAATCGTTGATGAAATTTAAGCTTAAAAGTTGGTTTTTTCATGAGTTGAGCGAACACCACAATTGACATCAAAATCGCTACAACTATATAGAGCCCGTAATTTTGTAAAAATTCACTGGAAGCAATTAGTATTTTTGTCGAACTTGGCAGGTTCGCTCCCATATGTGCAAACTGTTCAACTATTTGTGGTACAACAGAGGTAAGCAACACAACAATTACCGCAACGGCAACTATCGTCATAATAATTGGATATACAAGAGCTTGAATCATTTGCGAGCGCAATTGTTGGCGTTGCTCAGTGTAATCTGCAAGCCGGTTAAGCACGCGATCTAAATGTCCTGATTTTTCACCCGCGGCAACCATAGCACGAAACAAATGGTTAAATATTTGCGGAAATTCCGCCATACTTTCCGCTAAGCCATAGCCTTCCGTTACTTTAGTACGTACGGCCATGATCATGCTTTTATGTGTATTCTTTTCACATTGCTCAGCGACAGCGAGTAGCGATTCTTCAAGTGGCAAACCCGATTCAACAAGCGTTGCGAGTTGGCGCGTTATTAACGCTAAATCTGTGGCTGAAACTTTCCTACTGGCACCAAAACCAGTCGTTTGTTTCGCACTTTTCGATTTTTGTAGGCTGGGCGAAATTTCAAGCGGCACTAAACCTTGCTCACGCAAAAGCGCTCTAGCTTGGCGCGCCGTGTCGCCCTCAATAACACCTTTTTTGGTTTTGCCTTTAGCATCTACTGCCTGATAATCAAATGCTGCCATGACACCCTCTACTAATCTTCACGCGTAACGCGCAAAACTTCCTCTAAGGTAGTGATACCGGCAAGCACTTTATCAAAGCCATCCTGACGAATGCTCGGTGTGGATTTGCGAATATAGCGCTCAATGGCTTGTTCGCCTTTACCATTGTGAATTAGCTCGCGTACCTTATCATCAACATGCAGTAATTCATGAATCCCAGTACGCCCTTTGTACCCTTTGAAATTACATTCACTACACCCTTTGGCGCGGTAAATAGGTTGTTGATTGTTTTCAGGCAAGCCAAGGATATGCGTTTCTTCCTCGTCAGGTAAATGACTCTCACGACAGTGTGGACAAAGAGTACGAACAAGACGCTGCGCCAACACGCCTAACAAACTCGACGACAATAGGAAAGGTTCAACCCCCATATCTTCCATACGGGTTATCGCCCCTGATGCCGTATTAGTATGCAATGTGGATAATACTAAGTGACCTGTTAAACTCGCTTGAACAGCGATTTGTGCTGTTTCTAAATCACGAATCTCCCCGACCATTACAACATCGGGATCCTGACGAAGAATTGCTCGAAGACCACGTGCAAAGGTCATATCAACCTTAGTATTCACCTGCGTTTGCCCTATGCCTTCAATTGCATACTCGATTGGGTCTTCTACGGTCAATACGTTGCGTTGTTTATGATCTATTTGGCTTAACCCAGCGTACAAAGTGGTACTTTTACCGGAACCCGTAGGACCTGTGACCAGAATAATGCCATGAGGTTTATCGATAAGTTGGGAGAATCGCTGACGGTTGAGGTCCGTCATACCTAAATCTTGGAGGTCAAGTCGAGCAGAGTTTTTGTCTAACAAACGTAAAACAACACGCTCACCATGCCCTGTTGGCATGGTAGATACACGCACATCCACTGCTCGTCCCGCTATGCGAAGTGAAATGCGGCCATCTTGCGGCACGCGTTTTTCTGCGATATCGAGCTTGGCCATAACTTTAATACGTGAAACTAATAATGAAGCAAGTTTACGATTTGGTTGCAAGACTTCACGTAATACACCATCAACCCTAAATCTAATTTGTAGTGTTTGCTCAAACGTCTCGATATGAATATCCGAGGCATTTTCTTTGATCGCTTCACTGAGCATTGCATTGATCATTTTGATGATCGGTGCATCATCCTCGTTTTCAAGCAGATCTTCCGTTTCTACCATTTCATCAGCAAGCGAGTACAAATCCACTTCATTGCCAATGTCTTCCATCATCTGCTTAGCTTCAGAAGAATCTCGCTGATAAGCGCTGGTAAGCAACATTTCAAACTTAGTGTTTTCTTCTACCATAAGCTTGAATGGACGCTTAGCGATACGTCTCGCTTCAATTAAGGCGTCAGGTTCAACATTTTCAATACAATACAGAACTAACTGTTCATCGTCTTCATTAAATAACACGCCATGCCGTTTGGCAAAGCTAAACGGTAAGCGTAACTTTCCAACCACAGCCTCATCGACACTGCTATCATCTACAACGTCAATCGGCGTTTCAGCTTGAGGTAATGCTTCACTCTCATTCATTACGAGTTGTTCTCTTCGCCGTTCGTAGTGCTTTTGCCTTTGTCTTCAATATATTCATCAAAAGACGGTGGTAAGCTCAATTTATCATTCCATTCAGGCAACAACGGTAATTCGGCATCGTCTAATAACTCTAAGCCTTCGTCGATCTTTAACAGCTCACGGGCACGAATAAAGTTATATTTTTCGCGACTTAAATCCTTCATCGATTTTCCATCACGAATGATGGTGGGGCGTAAGAACACCATTAAGTTACGTTTTCTTGACGTATTGCTGGTTGATTTAAACAAATGACCGATGATTGGAATATCACCTAGCAATGGTACTTTTTGCTGGCTTTCTTGCACGTCATCGTCCATCAAGCCACCTAAAATAACCGTTGCACCGTCGTCCGCAAATACAGTTGTTTTCAGTTCACGTTTACTTATGGCAATATCAACACCTGTCGCACCGCTAACTGACGACACTTCTTGTTCAATCGTTAGTTGAATCCCTGAACCTTCATTGACTTGTGGTGTAACTTTGAGCTTAATACCTACCTCTTGACGGTCTACCGTCTGAAAAGGGTTATCATTATTATTGCCAGTGGTCGAACCCGTAATAATCGGCACTTCTTGACCAACTAAGAAACTTGCCTCTTCATTATCCATCGTGGTAATGCTCGGCATCGACAAGATGTTCGAGTTAGTATCTGTGCTAACCGCTTGAACAATTGCTCCCCAGTCATTCTTTACAATACCAAACATAGTGCCGCTAACCGAACCTAATACCTGCGCAAGCAAGCTATAATCACCGTCGGTTGCAGGGTTCTCAGTGATCACTTTATTATTGTTACTGTCAATAGTAGTGATTGTTGTGCCCGGTTCTCCTTTGGCAGCTTCTGCCGCAGCCGCTACAGCACTGATTGGTGCAGGTCCGTTATTAAATTGCGTGAATCCACCGTCTTCGTGGTACCACTGCACGCCAAGGTTTACGCCATCGCTTTCAAATACTTCAACAATAATCGCTTCAACCAACACTTGCGCACGTCGTACATCAAGTTGTCTAATCACGGCTTCAAGCGAACGCAGCATGTCTTGTTGTGCAGTAATAACTAAAGTATTAGTTTCAGCATGTGCCTCAATACTAATGTTGCGCCCTTGATTGCGATTAGAAGCATTCGTTTTTGCTGCGCCTTGGTTTTCAGCTTCAATGGTTTTGCTGACGCCTTTTAACACGTCAACTAGGTCTTCAGCTTTGGCATACTTAAGGTAATAAACACGGGTATTGCCGTTAGTTTCTAGTTCGCTATCCAAGCGTGAGATTAGTTTAGCGACACGCTCGCGCGCTTGAATTTCACCACTCACGATAACGCTATTGGTGCGATCGTCAGCAACAATTTTTGGAATAAGAAAACTTGGTGTGCCAGCGGCTTTGCCTTGAGAAGACTTGTTCATGGCTTCAACAATACGCACCATTTCACCGGCAGAAGCATGTTGCAATTTAATTATCTGTACATCCTGATCACCCGCTTTGTCCACGCGCTTGATGATGTTTACAAGACGATTTACGACAGCTGCAGTACCTGTGATCATTAAAACGTTTGCCGGATCGTAGTTGACTACATTGCCACCACCCGCTTGATCAGATAGCTGTCTAAGAAGTGGTGATAGCTCACGAACAGTAACATTTTTCACTTCGACGACACGGGTAACCATTTCGTCGCCAACGCCCGGGTTGGAATCATCTACTACTGGTATGGCTGACGATTTTGCACTTTTGTTACGTACGATTTTGATAACATTATTGTCCATTTCAACGGCAGCAAAACCATAAACCTCAAGCACATTTAGAAAAAATTGATAATATTGCTCTTCTGTTAATAGATCATAACTACGCACATTGACTTTCCCACGCACGTTGGGATCAACAATCATGGTTTTTTTCAGGTTTTTACCAACAATATTGATAAACTCAGTTAGTTCGGTACCTTTGAAGTTTGGTGAGTATTGGGCTGCGGCCGCCGAATTAGCCGTTAATAATACCCCATTGAAAACAACAGCTGTTGATAAAACGAACATCACTCGTTTCAACCACGGCGCATGGACAAATTTGCGCATGAAAGATTCCTTATAACTCACTAGTAATACTAAATAAAATTTCGTTAATTTCGCCGTTACGATCAACCAAAAGCGAAACCTCTTGTGCATCTTTGAGTGATTGCATCGCTTGCGCGGCATCACTTGGCACAGTTAAATCTAAACCATTAATTTGAATGGCTACATCACCTGATTTCAATCCAGATTGTGCGAAAAACTCTGGATTTTTACCCGGCATTAAACGATAACCAACAATACTTCCGTCAACACGCTCAGGCCTAATTTTCAAATAATCGATAATTTTGGCAGGATCATCACTGATAACATTTTTGAGTTCGCTGGCACTCTTACTCAACGCTTTGTTTTCTCGTTGATCCACCACTGTTGGTTCTTGCTGAGCGGCTTTTTCTTTGCGAGGGTTCCTGTTTGAATTGCGCGACTGTGTATTTGCTTTAACCGGTACGCCTCTTGCGTTCTTGCTATATTCAAACCCGTCTAACATTAACGTTTCTAGTTTGCCACTGTGTTTAATAATGACTCGGTCAAAGGTAACTTGCTCAAGTGTCGCGCGGGTTCCAGTAATTTTGTCACCAATACCGTAAGTTTCTTGCTTGCCATTATTTTCAATGATCGCCGCCGCAATCTTAGGGTTATCACTTGCCACTGTACCTGAAAGCGTTAATCGTAAATTAGTCTCTGGTGCATCTTGCACTTGTACCGTTTCAACTACTTTACTTTCGTCAAATTTACCGAATAAATGTAGCTGTTTGATCGCATTTACATTGATATCGACCGCTTTGTTACCATTAACTGACGATGTAGGGCTTGTCGGCACAAACTGTGAAGATTGGTTATCGGCAATTAACCATGTCATCTGGGCAAATAAATAGGCGAGGTATATTACAAGCACAGCAACTATCGCTAGTGCGATACGTTGTTGTGGCAGCTTTTGCCAGAGCTCAGTAAGTTCTGATGAGTTTAAGGGTAATTGCATATTTATCTTTATTATTTAACGATATTATCGTTCTTGTAGTAGCGATAATACTTGAGCCGTATGGAACCAACAAGAAAACTACACGAATATTAACTAAAATTTACAAAGTAATTCCAGAATTTTTGTAAGTTATTTGTTAATAGCATAAATGTATCGGTGTATTCAATGGCTAAATGAGTACCATTGTGGTAATGTTCGCCGAATTATTCGTGGGTAATATGACAGTAAGATGAAATCAAGTCAAAATTCTCAAGAAAATACCAGTGCACGGCTCGATAAGTGGTTGTGGGCGGCACGGTTTTATAAGACACGCGCTATCGCTAAACAAATGATTGACGGCGGCAAAGTGTTTTATAATGGTCAACGCTCAAAATCAGGTAAAGCCGTATCAATTGGCGATATTATTAAACTAAGGCAAGGCTTTGATGAAAAAGAAGTTGAAGTTATTGCGCTAGCGGATAAACGCCGTGATGCAACGTTCGCACAAACACTCTATCGTGAAACTGAGCGCAGTATTGAAGCGCGCGAAAAAACAAGTCTCGCCCGCAAACAAGGTATCTTATTGAGCCCAGCTTCAGAGACTAAACCAGATAAAAAGCAACGTCGACAAATTCGACAACTGAAAGAAAGGATCTAATTAAGTGAGCCACTTAAAAGATGAATTAAATCGCTATCTATTTGACGAGCTTAACGTACGCGGTGAGCTAGTACAATTGAGTCAAACATATAGAGAAATAATTGGTAATCAAGATTACCCTGAGGGTGTTCGTCAGTTATTGGCCGAATTGTTATCTGCTACTTGCTTATTAACCGCCACCATCAAATTTGAGGGTGAAATAACCGTTCAAATTCAAGGTGAAGGCCCGTTAAGCTATATCGCAGTAAACGGCGACAATGAGCAAAAGATGCGCGGTGTTGCCAAACTGAGTGAACCAACTGACGCTTTAGGTTTGAAAAACCTAGTGGGCAAAGCAAACATGGTCATTACCATTCGTCCGTTTAAAGGTGAAGCATATCAAGGCATTGTGGCATTAGAGCATGAGACACTGGCGGAATGTTTGGCACATTACTTTGAGGTTTCAGAACAAATCCCAACGAAGGTTTGGTTGTACTACGATAAAGACAAAGCAATGGCTGCAGGCACACTGCTGCAATTATTGCCTGAAACCAGTGAGAAGAATGAAAATCAGGAAGGATTCAATCACCTGTGCCACATTACAGAAACTACCAAGTCTGAAGAGATTTTTTCTTTGGAAGCTAACGAGCTATTGCACCGACTTTATCATCAAGAAGTTGTTAGAGTGTACGAACCACAAGATGTTACCTATCAATGTGGTTGTTCAGAAGAAAAGTGCTTGTCGGTTATTTCTCAGCTGCCACCAGAAGAACTCGCTGCAATCATTGCTGAACAAGGTTGGGTGAGTATGACGTGTGACTACTGTTTAACAACATACAAGTTTGATGAACCTCAGCTTGCAGCATTTGTAGCTAAAACGAAACATTAGTTTTAGCAACCTCAAGAAAAGCGCCTCAGGCGCTTTTTTGTTATAAGCAATCCACTCTTCTACTCCCATTCTTGTTGTGACACTTTATTTACAGTTAGTTTACATATATCATGAAGAATTGTGTCTTAGCATAATTATCCGTCAAATCAGCGTATATACTGTTGTTAGGAAAAAATAAAAAAAATGCGTACTGGGAGACGCCTCTATGAAAACAAAACTTTCTGTCGCCATTTCCTCAGCTTTTCTATCAATGGTTACCCTTCAAGCATCCGCCAGCGCTTCAGCAGTTAGCGCACATAAGGTTGTTCCAACTTCATATAACAAAGCAACGATAGCGCCACAACATGCAATTCAAAAGATGCGTGTTGAGAAAACGCTAGATAATGCAGAGTATACTTACATAGTAAGGCTAGTTGACGAACCAATCGCCACATATGATGGAACTATAAAAGGGCTTAAAGCAACAAACCCGCAAGTGAGTAAGAAGTATTTACGAGACTCATTACGCAAAAGTCGTCAAAGCGCCCAACAAATTCGCAATCAACTCAAAATTGATTTGCAAGCGCAGCATGTAAAAGCATATGCCGCCTTTATCGACAACAAGCAGAACACCTTTATCAACCATGCGCAGAAAAAGCTAGGTCGCTCACCTGCGGTACTCGCAAAATACAAGAAAGCATTTAATGGTATTGCTATGCGTATGACCCAAGCGCAGGCAATCAAATTATCAGAATTATCAGACGTAGCTTTTATACATCGCGAAAACCTACAGCAACTTCACACAGATACCGGCCCAACGCTCATTGGTGCGCCTAATGTATGGGACGGAAGCGCAACAGGCACGTCTGCAATGGGTGAAGGCGTAATAATCGGCGTTGTCGATACTGGCATCAATACCGATCATCCTTCATTTGCTGACATTGGTGGCGATGGGTACGATCATGTCAATCCATGGGGAGCAGGTGTTTACACCGGTGATTGTGCTAATGGTTACCCACAGTTATGTAACGATAAGTTAATTGGCGTACATAGCTATTCTGTTATTACCGACGCATACCAAGATAGTAGTGTTTTTGGCGACAATCCACCTGCACCTAATGGTGAAGACTACAACGGCCATGGTTCGCATACGGCTAGCACTTCAGGCGGCAACATTCTTCTCAATGTGCCATTGGTGGCTGAAGAAATAGGCAAAGTCGAAGGGGATGGCTTGAACACCTCAGGTTTTGAATTCGAACAAATATCTGGTGTTGCTCCTCACGCTAACATTATTGCCTATCAAATATGTTGGCCGGGCGACAATGGCGATACCTATTCAAGATGTCCTGACAGCGCGATACTCGCAGCACTAGAAGACGCCATTGAAGATGGCGTTGACGTGATTAATTTTTCGATTGGCGGTGGGCAAAACCCGTGGCAGCAATCAAGTGAACTCGCATTTTTAGCGGCGCAGGAAGCGGGTATTTTTTCTGCTGTTTCAGCAGGCAATAGTGGACCTGATGCGAACACTACTGAGAAAAGTGCTCCTTGGTATACCATCGTTGCGGCAAGCACGCACGGTAGAAGTATTGAAGGTCCTAAAGAAATAAAAGACTTCAGTGGTGGAACAAGCACTTTGGAGGCCATTTCCGGCAACAGTGTCTCTGGCGGAATAACAGCGAGTATTGTTTACGCAGGGGATTTCACGAATGCTAATGACCCAGACAATGATAGTGCGCAATGTTTGAAGCCATTTCCCGATGGTACATTTACCGGACAAATAGTTGTTTGTGATCGCGGCTCAATTGCACGAGTAGAAAAAGCCGAAAATGTGGCCTCCGGTGGTGCTGGTGGTTATGTATTGGCAAACGTAGACGGAGGCAGTGACAATATCGCCGATGATGTTTATGTAGTTCCTGGTATTCATATCTCTGCGTCTGATGGGAATCGATTAAAAGCCTGGTTATCTGATGGTACAGACCACATGGCCACCATCACGGCAGGTGGCGAGCGTGTCATTGGCCAAGCTGATGACATCGCCGGCTTTTCATCACGTGGGCCCAACTCATATGTGTCTGATATTTTAACCCCTTCAGTAGCAGCCCCTGGCGTGAGCATATACGCAGCCTATGCCGATCAAATGTTTGGCCGTGATGTTAATACCCCTGCTCCAGCCGATTATACCTTTTTGCAAGGTACCTCAATGGCGAGTCCTCACGTTGCAGGTGCTGGTGCGGTATTAAAATCCCTTCATCCAACCTGGACCCCAGATAATATTCGTTCAGCATTAATGATGACTGCAACTACCAGTGTGCGAAAAGAAGACGGCACAACGGCAGCAGACTTTTTTGATATGGGTGCAGGTCGAATAAATGTTGATCTAGCGGCGCAAGCAGGCTTGATCATGAATGAAACCGCCGCTAACTACCGTGCTGCTGATCCGGCGATTGGTGGTGAACCAAAAGACTTAAACGTACCCTCTGTTACCAATACTAATTGTTTGGGTACCTGTAGTTGGACAAGAACATTTACTGCGACAAAAGCGGGTACATGGACCGTATCTGACGCTGCTATTTCGGGCAACATTGATGTTTCAGCAAGCCCAGAAACATTTACCTTACAAGCAGGCGAAAGCCAAACGATTACTATCTCAGCAGATTCAAGCAATGCACCCGCTAACCAATGGTCATTTGGCTTGCTTGAGCTCACTGCAGATAGTCAGCCCTCTTTGCATTTACCAGTATCGGTAATCGCCAACAAAGGCACCATTCCTCAACATGTTGACGTGACATCCCATAGGAATGCAGATTTTCACATTATAAAAGACGTTACCAGTATTGGCTTCAGTGATTTAACGGTACGTTCTTATGGCTTGATTAAACCTACACTAACCTCGTTATCATTACCAAAAGATAGCAATAACAGTAGTGTTTATGACGACCTTTCTGACGGTGTTCATGTGAGCAACTACAGCATAGCCAATGACACCAAACGTTTTGTTGTACAAATTACTGCGTCTGACTCGCCTGATTTAGACATTTTTGTCGGCAAAGACGATAACGGCGATGGTATTCCACAAGCGCATGAGCAAATCGCAGCAAGTGCAACGGCTACTGCTTTAGAAAAACTTCAATTAACCGAACCTTCTGCTGGGGATTATTGGGTAATAGTTCAAAACTGGGCAAGTGCAGAGGAAGGTTCTACAGATGGGTTTACACTGGCTACAGCCATAGTAGATGGTGAAGAACGAAATAATTTGTCAGCCAGTACTACTGACAATGTTGGCCAATTCACCCCGTTTGATATCACGTTAAACTGGACATTAGATTCTGTGCAAGAAGGCGATCTGTACTATGGTGCCATCGACTTTGGTACTGATGCCAGTAACCCGGGCAATATGGGGTTAGTTGCCGTAGATCTTGTGCAAGGTGCAAGTGATGTGTCAATTAAAGCAATGCATCCAAACCAATTGGATACCGGAGACTCTGTCAATTTTACTGTGTCAATCGCCGCTAACACCCAGCCCATTGACAAAGAATACACAGTAACAGTAGATGTACCCGATGATTTAGTGATCAATGCAGATTCGATATCTCATGGTGGCAACATCACAGGTAACTCGATTGCATGGACGATAAACCAAGCCTCTATGCATGGACAAACATCGAGTTATTTGATGACAAGTAACGCAAATTCAGCAACCTGTGAAGCACCCGACTTAGGTCAATCTAACACTGGCGGATATGTTGATTTAGCCGAATTTGGGCTACTACCCGATAGTTTTTCAGGCGACACCGTTCATACCACCTACACTGTGCCTGTTACGTACATGGGAACAACCTATGACAGCTTTAGCGTAACCGACGATGGGTTTATCTATTTCTCTGGTTCAAAAGGCAGCAATCCGTGGGTAAACCAACTTATTCCTGACAGCTCAGCACCGAATAATCTTTTGGCGCCATTTTGGCGTGATATGGTGGTTGTTAGTAATTCTGAATCTGGTTTGACCGTAGCCGACGGCTTTAGCAACCCAGACTGGATAGTTATCGAGCTCGATAATATGCGCCCCTTCGCTTATTTTGACGGTGACAGCGGTGCCACTGATATTGCGGACTACCAAATCATCCTAAATAAAGTCACGGGTGACTTTATATTCGCCTATGACAACATTACCCATACTTATGGTGATAGTTTAGGGGTAACAGTGGGCTATGAAAGTGCCGATGGCAGTTTTGGTCGTGCTGATATCTACGCTGGAAGCTCAGATTCTATCAACTCAGTAACGGATATCACTTCGGGCACTATCTATTGTTATCAATACCAGCCTATTGATTTACCAACAGAATTAACTTTTGTTGCAACCGTTTCAGCACAAGCTGTTGGAGGTGATCTACGAACCACAGTGACAAGCGCGATCAATTCAATGTTTACCGAATCAGAGAGTGTTGAGAGTAACGCATTTGCCGTTCAAGGACCGCCTGTTGCAGTGATTTCAGGACCAAGCGCGGTAACAGAGGGGATGCCTGCAACATTGAGTGCGAGTTCTTCGACAGATCCGAACGGTGATACTCTCACTTTCTCGTGGCGACAAACCAGCGGCACAGCGGTAACTATTTCAGAGATGAGCAGCCAAATGCATTTTACTGCACCAATAGTAGAAGCTGATCAAACACTCACATTTGAACTCACAGCAACCGATAGCACAGGTAAAACGAGCACTGCCACTAAGAGTGTTACTGTTACCAATAATCGCTCTGGTGGAGGCACAATGATGTGGTTATTACTGTTGCTATTACCGATTGGGTTAATGCGACGCAGAAATAACGACTAGTTACTAAAAAATGCCACAATAATACGCCAGCTTATACGCTGGCGTATTAATTTAATGTTGGCGATAATTTCACAACATTCAATAGCGTCTTACAAACCATTTAAAAATCAATAAGTAATAAATCCCTATATATTCCAAATATTCATGCCTTTGCACCACCACAAAGCTAACGCTAATCTTGCCGCAAATAAATAGCTAGTTTGCGTTCAGTTTTGAAATATTTAGCCAACGACCATCAGGCAGCAATAATCAAAATTCGTTGTGACAACACGATATCAAAATTGATCCAAGCACAAAGATACACAACCACATAAGGGAGCGTAAATGCTAATGGGGGAACAAGGATTGTTAACCGTCGGATTATTCTTACTACTAGTCGCGGTCATCGCAATGATTTGGGCGTTTTCGGTCATGACAGACCAAGCCCATGTTAATGAACGTAGGCAGCGCAAGATAACCAATGTTGAAGCGATACGTCAGGAAGATTTCGCCTTTTACCGCACATTTATTCGCGACAAAAACAGCGCAATACAATGCTACAAAGCCATTTATGGCGTAAGCAACCGATGCGCTCGTCAAATAGTGAATGAAATTGAGCAAATGTATTTGCTGGCTAAGCAATAGGAGGCTCGACATGACGACAACCAATCATTCTTCGGAGTTGCTCAACTTTTCACGCATGAAGTCTGTCCCTATGATTTTACAGGCGGAAGTGGCGGAGTGTGGTCTCGCTTCGCTTGCAATGATAAGTAGCTATTTCGGGCACGTACTAGATTTACATGCTATCAGAGCAAAGTTTTCTGCCAACCTAAAAGGGCTCAACCTACAACAATTGATGAACTACGCTGACAAACTGGGGTTAGCGAGTCGGCCACTGCAGTGCCCCATAGCGGAAATTAACCACCTTCAATTGCCATGTGTTCTTCATTGGGATATGAACCACTTCGTTGTGCTTACAAAAATAAGCAGGGGTAAATTTCATATTAACGACCCAGCTTTTGGTAAACGTGTGCTTTCACAAAAAGAGTTCAGCGAACATTTCACTGGCATCGCGTTAGAGCTTTCTCCCACCACACAATTTAAACGTAAAGATGAGTCTTGTCCGTTAAAGTTGTCGCAACTCTGGGGGAAGCTGACAGGATTTAAACGAGCATTTATAAAACTGTTCTTACTGTCTGTTATTATTCAAATTATCAGCATTTGTACGCCTTACTACATGCAATGGGTCATTGACGAAGTATTAATTAGCTATGACGAATCTCTTCTGATAGTCCTTGCTATAGGGTTTACCTGCCTTATGTTGTTCAATTGTTTAACTACGGCTATCCGTTCATGGCTCATTCTCAGAGTTTCAAGCTTAATGAACATGCAAATGGGTATTAATTTACTTCATCACTTACTGAGATTGCCAATGAGCTATTTTGAAGCAAGGCATACGGGTGACATCATGTCTCGATTCTCTTCGCTAGAGAAAATCAGAGAAAGATTAACAACAGGCTTAGTTGAAACAGTAGTAGATGGTGTGATGTCGCTTTTACTTTTCGCCATGATGCTCAACTACAGTGTGAAGTTAACGCTAATAGTCGTTACAGCCATTTCTTTATATTTCATTTTTCGATGGGTGCTTTACGCGCGTTTCTATCGTAATTCAGAATTAGCCGTGCAAGCATCGGCGCAAGAACAAACAAACTTTCTGGAAAACATACGCGCCATACAAACCATTAAACTATTTAGCAATGAACCACAACGGCAAAGCCTATGGCAGAACAAATATGCAGATGTGATTAACGCCCATATTAAGATAGGCCGTTTAGAAATAGGTTTTTCAGCAATTAACGCTATAATTTTTGGTCTAGAAAACATCGCGGTAGTATATTTGGCGGCACTTACTGTGATTTCAGGCAATCTAACAGTAGGTATGTTGATTGCTTTTATGGCCTATAAGAGTCAACTAACACAAAGAATGACTAACTTCGTTAACCAATTAATCGAGTTTCGTATGTTGAAGCTTCACCTGCACAGGATAAGTGACATTGCCCTACATCCTCAAGAGTCAGGACGCGAAGGCAGTACTGCTGAAGAAAGTTGGTTGGGTAAATTAGAACTCATTAACGTATGCTATCGTTACAATGCTGAGCAGCCATATATTATAAAAAATCTAACACTCACAATTAACGCTGGTGAATCTGTAGCTATAACAGGCCCATCAGGCTGTGGCAAAACAACTTTAGTGAAACTCATGCTAGGTCTTCTTCGTCCAACATCCGGTCAAATACTATTTGACGGAAAAGATATTGCGCAAATCGGCCTAACTAACTACCGCAAATTAGTTTCTGCTGTTATGCAAGAGGACTCTCTTCTATCAGGTTCGATATTGGATAACATTAGCTTTTTCAACCCAGAAGTAAACTTCGAAAAAGTCGTTCAATGCGCGCAGCAAGCGAACATCAATGATGAAATCATGCAAATGCCAATGAACTATCAATCAATGGTTGGAGATATGGGTAGTACAATCTCAGGCGGGCAAAAACAACGCATTTTATTAGCGAGAGCATTGTATAGTAACCCAAGAGTTATTTTCCTCGACGAGGCGACAAGCCATTTAGACAGTGCAAACGAGTTCTCAGTCAACCAACAGATCAAACGATTAGCCATTACGCGGATTGTAGTTGCGCACCGCAAAGAAACGATCGCGTCAGTTGATAGGGTTATTTCGCTAGATTCACATAATTTTCAAACAAATAACGAATAACAAATGAATAATATGACTAAAAATGACTATGCTTTTTTAAAAAATAAGCGTTAACATAGCTAATTCTACTGCCGCAGCAGGCAATTTTTAATATTTATTCCTGCTGCTTCTCGATAGCACTTCTATTATCACGAATTCAAATTAAATGCTTGAATTTTGACCTGATATGCACTTATTATTAACCTACAATTAACAATAAAACAACATCTTATTGCAGATGCAACACCTCAACTTAAATTGCATCCTGTATCGAGTTAAGAGCAAATTTATGGATGAATTAGAGTTAATACGAATAAAGCAATGGGTTTTCGATCCGCTCAACCGAACCTTAACGTTGGAGTCTTCGTCTGACGCTGTAGAATCACCTGAAGTGGTCGAAACTTTGGAGTCCAAACATGCCTTGCTTTTGTATACGTTAGTAACAAACCAAGGAGCCACACTTACGAGAGAGCAGCTAGTTACTTTGGTTTGGAAAGATAGGTTTGTGGATGACCGTACCATTAACGCCACCATTTCCCGCTTAAGAAAGGTTTTAGGCGGTAAAAAAGACGAGTTTATTAAAACCCATCCAAAAGTAGGATACTCGTTTGTGCAGGAAGTATACTTCATCGAACGTCAGGAGATTTCGAAGCAGTATGTAACCATTACCACACAACTCAAATACAAGCAGTATTTCTGGTATGCACTAGTAGCGCTTTTATTTGTAGTAATATTTGTTACCGCCCAACAACTGCTTGTTCAAAATGCAAGTGATAAACCAGCGATTCCATCAAGTGAAATTGTGCCGTTAACTTATATTAAAGGAAATAACTATAGCCCTTCACTATCTCCTGATAGCCAGCTATTGGCATTTATCAATCAAGAAGCCATTGATAGCAAACGTCAAGTCATGGTGCAGTCGTTAGATACAAACCAAGTTAAAGCAATTGAAGCGGACATTTTAACTGGTTCTCCTTATTGGTCGAGAAATGACAACCACTTGTATTATCAAGCATTTGACAATGACCAGTGCTGGATACGACGAACAACCGTATCCCCTTCCCTTGAAATCGGCAAAGTTGAAAGCATCACAAATTGTGGTTACTTACCATTTTTCCAAGGGTTATCCCGACCAGAAAACTCTCCATGGCTATATTTTTCTTACGGCAATAGCACTAACACACCTTATTATGTTATCAAAAAAGTACACATTGAAACCGGAAAGACCGAAGTGGTCACCAGTCCTCCGGTAAAATACAAAGGAGACTTTTTACCAAGAATTAGAAAAGACGGTAAGTTTTTGGCTTTTCTGAGAGATTTTGACGATGGCTCCACAGCCATTATGCTGAACAACAATGACACTGGCGAAATCAAACAGCTACTCAAAGTAGCCAGCTCATTTTCCAGTTTCGAATGGTCAAACGATGACGACTCGCTGGTATATACCGATGAAAATAATATATTGACCGCCATCAATATTCACACAGAAGCCAAAAGGCAACTACTAACAAGCAGTGACAGATTGAACAACCCATTGCCGACTGTAGATGATGCGATTATTGCCAGCGTAGGTGAAAAATTTCTAAACAGTATCATGATTAAGCCGCTAAGCGGGGATGATCAATCATTACAAACAGCCATTTCATCAGCATTCAGAGATTATGGTGCCACACTCCATGTCGACAACAACGAGAAAAAGCTAGCCTTTGTTTCAAATCGTTCGGGTAGTAATCAAATATGGATATCAAACGGCAGTGTTCAAGAAAAATTAACTAACTTTCAAGGCATGGAGAGCCCTCGTTCTTTGCGCTTTTCACCCGATGGTAGCAAGTTACTTTATATGTATAAGCAGCAGCCTTTCCTATTTGATTTGACTTCCAAAGAGCACATCGAGTTGCCAATATACGACCAACAGGTCAAAAATCCCATTTGGCTTTGTAATTCCAGTAACGAATTTTTGTTTATTTCATTAAGCGGCGATACCTGGAGCTTACTCAAGACCAATATCGATACGATGCAAACAGATGTGGTGTCGAAAAACGTTTCATCCATTAATTCTGACTGCAGCACTAATAGATATTATGCCTCCCTTGTAGAGAAGTCAGGTTTATACCCAATAAACATTGATGAAAAAGTTGTGAATGATTCACCAATATTGCCAAAACATGAATTTATTCATTGGGATTATTGGTCGACTCATGACGGTATGGTTTACTTTTTGGGCGCTCATAATAAATTATTATCATACGATATTCATTCACTGAAAACTGAAGAGGTTGACATCAATGAACTAACGACACGCTCCATAAGAATTGATAGTGGTAGATTGATTTTGGAATCCATCGACATTAACAATACTTTTATTGGGAGAGTCACAACACTTTAACGATTTGAAAGACTATAAATCTACAATGTTAATTTTGAAATTTTAGGTATGCTCTAATTTCAATTTTACATTTAATAAGGAAATCGAATGAAAACGTTACAATCAATAATTATTTTTTTAGTTCTGGCAACTTTGACTAAAAGCTATCCCAATTTCGTTAATGCTGAACCTATGGTTTCTTATGGCACGAACAACGAGATAGTTTACAATTCAAGTATGGGTGATTGCCCAGTCAAAATAACTCGTTGTAGCAATATACCACCATCAAACACATAGTCTGCTAATCAATACTTTGCTTCAATAAGGACATTAGTTAGTATAGTGAATAATTTATCAACAATTGACTAGTGGTTACTAACTTTTGAAAAACATTAATTTACAGAATGCGCTCGTTTACTTTTTAGCGTTCAGCAGTGGTTTTTGTATCATGGGCATCGAATTACTTGGTGGCCGAATATTAGCGCCTTTCTTTGGTAGTAGTGTACACATTTGGGGAAGCATTATTACCGTGTTTATGCTGAGTTTGTCGTTCGGCTATTTGATTGGCGGTAAGCTCTCTACGCGTTCAGCCTCGCTTCGTCGTTACGGCACTATTTTCTTATGTGCAGGCATCACTGTCATACCAATAGTGCTGTGGTCGCAACCAATTATGGAAGCAATTTTTGTCAATGTTGAAGACAGTCGCTATGGCTCCTTTCTTGCCTCATGTGCATTGTTCTTTATTCCAACCATCATTCTCGGCATGATTTCTCCTTATTCTGTTCGCTTATTGGTTAAAGACAAAAACAGTAGCGGCCAAGTGGCGGGAGGGCTGTATTTTGTATCTACGTTAGGCAGTGCGCTAGGCACTATTATTACCTCGTTCTATTTTGTTCTGTGGTTTGAAATAAACGCCATCATTATCGCTTTCAGTTTAACTTTGTTATTACTCGGCGTTGCGGCTATTGGCTTTAGCCAGTGGTGGAGCAAAAACGGACAACAAAACGGAGCGCTAGCACATGAATAGCGTAATTAAGCTCGTTTTACTTTCGTGTGCTTTAACGATATTACCTCTGCAAGGTAAGGTATTACACAAAGAACGTTCAATGTATCGCAATATTATCGTTGAAGAAGTAAGTAACCTTCGATGCCTTAGATTCAATGTTAAGTCGAGTAAAACCAATCAAAGCTGTTTCTATACCAATGAACCAAACCGATTGGTGTTCAACTACACAAAACTGCTTTTTTCGAGTTTACTTATCACACCACACGATCCCGAAAACATACTGATTGTTGGTCTGGGCGGCGGCACTATGTCGAATACACTTCACCAGTTGTACCCCAACGCCCGAATAGAAAATGTAGAAATTGATCCTGCAGTAATCGATGTAGCACGAGAATATTTTGCCTTCTTTGAAAACGATAATGTCACCAGTAAAGCGCAAGACGGACGTATTTTCATGAAACGAGCAGCAATGAAAAAACAAAAATACGACTGGATAATTCTCGATGCATTTAATGGTGATTATATCCCCGAACACCTAATGACTAAGGAATTCTTAGAAGAAGCCAAGCAATTGCTTAGTGACAATGGTGTATTGTCGGCGAATACCTTTTCAGTAAGTGAGTTATATAAACATGAGTCGGCCACGTACAAAGCGGTATTCGGTGACTTTTTTAATGTTAACAATAATAAGAACAGCAATAGAATCATTTTAACGAGTTTACAGCCTCTTCCTGATGGTAAGTTTATTGCTGAGCGCGCGAAGTCTCTGCGCGATAAATTATTACCCTTTGGTGTTGATATTTATGAAATAACCACGTACATGAACTCAACCGTGACACATCAAGATTGGGATAACGAAACCAAGGTGCTGACCGATCAATACTCTCCTGCAAATTTACTCAACTTAAATTAGCACGAACAGAAAACTAAAAAGCTAGCAACTGATGCTAGCTTTTTAGTTCATAGATTGCCTAGATTCGCGACTAGCTTTACTTTTTGAGCGATAGCGTACTCTTCTTATTCACTTTGATACGTTGTATCTTAGACTTTTCGGTAGGTTTATCGTGCCGCTTATTTTCCCGCCCCATGTAGCCATCTGTTTTCGGTTTTTGATTGCTATTGGCATCGTGCTCTGGACGGGTATTTATTTTGCCTCGCGCTTGTTTAGCAGCAACCGGCTTTTGCGCATCATTCTTCGTTGCTTTTGATTTTGGCGTTGTCGATTTTGTCGAATCTGAGGTAATACTTGCTGTTTTGCTAGAATCCGCAACAGCCACATTTATTTCCTGCATTTCCTTATCTGTTAGGTTGCGCCACTGGCCTACTTTCAGTCCTCTAAGCTCAACATTCATGATGCGTGTACGCTTGAGTTTGGTGACTTCGTAGCCTAAGTATTCACACATGCGACGGATTTGGCGATTGAGTCCTTGGGTTAATATGATCCTAAACACGTGCTTGCTTTGCATCTTTACAATACAAGGCTTGGTGATTGTGCCAAGAATGGGTACACCACGTGACATACGTTCAATAAAGCGTTCGCTGATTGGCTTATCAACCGTTACGACATATTCCTTGTCATGCGCATTTTCAGCGCGCAGTATTTTGTTAACTATATCGCCGTCACTAGTAAGAAAAATGAGTCCTTCAGAAGGTTTGTCTAAGCGGCCGATAGGAAATATGCGCTCTTTATGATTGATTTCGTCGATGATATTGCCACGGACATGCCTTTCTGTTGTACAGGTAATACCAATAGGTTTGTTATAGGCAATGTAGACACGATCACTTTTGTTTTCATCACTGGCATTTATGATCTTGCCATTCACTTTAACAATATCACCGGGCGATACTTTCGTACCCAACTCTGGTAGTTGATCATTAATTGTGACACTACCTGATTCGATTAACTTGTCAGCTTCACGCCGCGAACAAAAACCAGATTCACTAATAAATTTATTAAGACGTTTAGCGCTATTCGACAAAGTAATTTCCAGCAGGTAGTAACAAAGCGCCTATTTTAGCGAACTTTCGGCAGTTAAAAAATAAAAAAGCCCACAATGTGGGCTTTAAGCGTTCAATAATACGTAGCAAAGCTTAGAAATGCACTACTGCACCAGCATAAGCACCTTTAAACTCAATGTCTGTGTACAAATCATTTAAGTCTTCTAACTGCATACTGACAGCACGATAGCCAAGTGTTAAATTCACATCAATTAACGCATTGTCGATAAGTTCATAGCTAATGCCCGCTTGGTAATCATACATGGTGTGGTCGTCAAAGCTTAAAAAATTACCTTCGGCGTATACATTCAAGTCAGTCGCCGCAATGCCTATTTGAGTAGACACATATAACATCGGCACAATTTCGCTTGTTGAAATACTGCCTGTGATTGTGTCACTTGGTGTTGTCACTGAAGGCGCTGCAACTTTTACATCACCACCAAAGTCGCGTCCAGTCAATCCAACGTCAAAAGAGAACAAACCGTTATCGAATATTTCGTAGTAAAGCGTATAGTCAACATAATCAACATTAAAGTCAGAGCTTATTACTGTACCTTCATTAAATGTTTCGCCGCCAAATTCGAAATCCGCCGTTAATGTTGTACTACCCGATGAATCTAATGTCGTAGAAGCAACTTTTACATTTGGAATAAACGGTAGTGGATGTTCAACTGCAATAAAAAAGCTGCCTTGTTGCTCATCACCTAAGTTAAAGTCTTGTAGGTTATTGCTTTCACCAACAGTTCCCGAACTTGTGTTATCCCAAATTTGCCCACCTACATATAAACCTAACACGTCGGCCTGTACAGGGAGAGTAAATAGCGCTGCTGTGCTTAGCGCGAGTGCCGTTTTTTTCATTTGTTTATCCTTGACTCAGCAGGTCATTAAGATCAATAAGAGCCGCATTAGCTCTTGAAACGTAATTTGCCATCACTAAAGAATGATTAGCCAACATACCGAAGCCATCACCATTAAGTATCATCGGGCTCCAAATCATTTCTTGGCTGGCTTCCAGCTCACGAATAATTTGCTTAAGGCTTACTTTGGCATTTTTCTTTTCTAATACATCATGGAAGTCTATTTCTATCGCACGAAGAAAATGCAATAGTGCCCATGTTGCGCCACGAGCTTCATAAAACTCGTCGTCTGTTTTCCACCAACTGGTTTTGATCTGCATTGATGATGCATTGGCAGTTGATTGTTGTGCAACACTGTCGCCCGCTAAATCAACGTTTAGCTGATCACGCCCAACACTCGCGCTGAGTCGTTGCGAATAACTCCCCAAACGCTTAGTCACTTCGTGTAGCCAATCTCTTAAGTTATCAGCTCTTGCATAAAATTGAGCGGATTGTTGGCTAGGATCAGCAAGCTCTTTTCGATAAGCTTTCAACGCTTTAATTGCTTTCTTGTACTCACCTTCTGCACTTGGCATTGCCCAGCTAGTGTGGTCAATATTTAGCATAGGTTGAGCCACTTTAAGGTGTGCATTTTCCATCGACTGTGATTGTGAGCGGCTAAATTCCTGACGCATGATCAACGCCATGTCTCTCACCATTTCCAGCGCGCCAAATTCCCATGCTGGAATGTTATCTAAGAATACTGAAGGAGGAAGTGCGTCGTTTGACAAATACCCACCCGGTTTTTCTAGCAGTGTTTCGGTAACGCGGATGAGTGCGGTAGTCGTGCTATACCCAGTAACAGGTGCTACATTTTCACTTTCAGCGGCAGATGTTACTTCAGCTTTAATGTCGAATTCACCTGGCTCAAAGCTCCAATAAACGCCAAGCAAATAGAAAGCAATAATAATCCCAACGACTGCGCCTATTACAGTTTTGGTTGAAAAATTAAATGTCATAGTACCTCCTAATGATGATGGTGATGTGCGGCTTTTTCACGCTTAATACTTGTCACCGGAAAAACAACCTCTTTAGCTGGTTGTTCTTTGAATTGTAAAGAAATTTTAACCTCGTCACCATCGTTAAGCCGTTCATCCAAATTAAATATCATTAAATGGTAACCAGAAGGCTGCAGAACAACTTTACTTTTTGCCGGAACTTCGAGTGAATCTCGTTTTTGCATTTTCATCATGCCATTGCTCATCACATGTTCATGAATTTCAACTTTGTCGCTTACTTTAGCACTCGCTCCAACTAGTGTAATACTGTGCTCGCTATCATTGATGATTTCCATATAGGCAGACGACACATTCGTTCCTGGGATAGTTGCTCTTACATATTGAGAATTAATGGTAACTTGCGCGTGCGCAGTCATACTGAAAAAAATACCTAAGATGAGCGCAGGCAATGTTTGCTGAAATATCCGGTTCATGTAACTTGGTTCCTATTTGTTGTCATTGTCTGAGAAAACTGTACCAAAATCATAAAAACACCGCTGTTTTACGAATAATAAGCAGTAAACACTATACAAGCGGTTTTACTCATATTAAGGTGACAGAGCCCTATTGTAACTAAGCTTATGAAAAATGGATAACTTAATTCTCTCTGAAGTAAAACAAAATGTGCTCTTTATCACCCTAAACCGCTTTGATAAGAAAAATGCGCTGACTACTTCAATGTACCAAGAGCTCTGCCGTTTGTTTGAACAAGCATCAAACAACCCTTTAATTCATTGTGTGCTCATTCAGGGTAACCAAACCTGTTTCTGTGCCGGCAACGATCTTGCTGATTTTCTTGCTATTGAACAAGATGAAGAATTTGTGGCATTTCAATTTGTTCAATGTTTAGCTGAATTTAACAAGCCTTTGATCGCAGCTGTAGCAGGCCCTGCCGTTGGCATTGGAACCACCTTACTTTTACACTGTGACATGGTGTTTACCGCCGACAATACAAAATTCAAATTACCTTTTGCCCAGCTAGGATTATGTCCTGAGGCAGGCTCAAGCACGTTACTTCCGCTACGCATTGGTCACAACAAAGCGTTTGAGCTTTTGGTACTCGGCGAAACTTTTATGCCCGAGCAAGCTTTAGCGCTTGGCATCGTAAATCAAATTTGTTCGCCTGATGAACTGCTACCGTTAGCTGAACAAACGGCGTTAGCAATAGCCAAACTACCTCACGAGGCCGTAATGGCGAGCCGCAAGCTGATAAAGAATGCAACTCAATCAGTCCACCAAGCACTCAAAGACGAAAAGGCAGCATTTTCTCACTTACTGCAAACCAATGATTGCAAGACCATACTAAGCAGCTTTTTTAAAAAATAATCACCCGTTGCTATCTAAAATAAAGGAGTTGCTAAATCGTTTAGCAACTCCGTTAATACCAACCCCAGTAATCTAACTGTTAGCCTTTAGTGTTTTCTTAAACTTTTTCACGCGTTTTTTCAGGTTACTGTCTTCACCCCAATCAACTTCGTTAACGATTGCTTTCGCTTTGTCTAAGGCATTCTGATGAAAATAAACTTGCGCTAATCTAAACTTAACCCAATTCGGGTATTGATAATGTTCACTCGTTAATAACGGTGTCAACATTTGCTCTCCATCAGTGAGGAAGTTACCAGACTCTGCCGCTACCTTGCCAAGCTGGTACATAGCACTGGCTTTACGCTGTTCATCTTGCGTTAGTGCAATCGCCTTTGATAAGTCCCCGTGCGCCTCTTGCCAAGCATTATTGCCGATATACATGATCGCGCGGTTAAAATACAACTCATCATGTTCAGGGTATTTAGAAATTCCTTCGGTAAGTGTTTTGATGCTTTCTTCTGGCTGCTCTAGCCCTTGCTGAACTCTTGCGATTTGTATATAACCCAATTTTTGATCGAGCGCCTTAAGCTGATGAGCGTACTTTAGTGCAGCGTCTTTGTCTCCGCCGGCAATGCCGGGAGCTGCTAGGTGAAAACCAATTAAAACGTCAAGCGCTTTCTCATGCTTTGGATCTAATGCAATAGTCTGTTCTAATGCCTTTAATCCATCTTCTGCGTACCCTAACTTAGAAAAGATACTGGCGATCTGCGCCATTTTCATTGCACTTAACCCGTAGTAAAACTGAACGGTTGGGTTATCTTTATGCGCTTGTGCAAGTTCTTCCAGCGCGTCATTTGCGTCTTCATATTCGTTGGTCGCCATTAGAATTCTGGCATGCGCTATTTGACCATCCAAACTATGCCTATTTTGCTCGGTTAAGTTATCGAAGAGCACTTTGGCTTGATCAATATTCTTATTATCTAACGCGACTGAAATATCACTAATATTTGCTAATGCCGAGCTCGACATAGTAAGCGCTAAAAGTGCGATTGAAAGTCCTTTCATTTATTTTTCCACCTATTGATTGTATTGTTGTTTTTTGTCTTTTGTAACTATCCATATCGCCCCTGCAATTAGCAGCAACGGCCAAAATACGCCAATAGCAACCATTGCCAAAGAACCTACTACGATAAGTCCAACGAAGATTATGGTGCCAAAAACGCTCAGAATTATTGCCAAAACAGCAATAACAATGATGACAGATATTAAAGCTGAGATGCTAATTGCTTTCAATGGTTCAATTAATTCATCTCCCATATATACATCAATATCAAACAACTGCATGAACCCACTGCCAAGCACATAGGTCAAAAATAGCGTTACGAAAATAGCTATCATAAGTGATTTAAGAAAAGACATGGCGACCTCTCAACAGTTGCTATTAGAATGAATGATTGGATTTGGTTCAATAACGAGATGTAGGCATAAGCAATGTTGCCACTAGATAGGCGACACCAGTAGCCACCGGAAAAGTGATTAAAGCAAGGATAGCACCCAAACGTACCGCTACTCGTGGCAAGTTGTAATGCTTAGCGATGCCACTACAAACGCCCGAAAGTTTCTTGTGTACCGCATCTTTAGATAAAGGTTTTTCTACTGAATAGCTCTTTTGATATTTCATTTTCATACCCCTAGCGTTTGTTTGTTAGTCCAGTTAGCCGACCCAATAAGCTAACCACAATAGAACCGAAGACCAGAAAAGTTGCCGGAGCTAAGAATATGAAACTAAGAGTAAACCAAGATAAGTGAATCATATTCCGCTCCTGCAGCTTATTTCCTTTAGCTAGCCATTAGCGACTTGCTTTTTCATCGCTTCCAGCTCTTGTTCAATGGAGTCATCTTGCTCTAACTCTTTGAACTGACTGTCTAAGCTCTTGTTTGCTGTCATGTCATAAGCTTCAATCTGCGCTTCCACGTCATCAATTTTCTGTTGATAGCGCTCAAACTTACTAATCGCTTCATCAATATTGTAAACAGCAGTCTGTTCTTTCGCCTTCAACCGTACTTCCGCAGTTTGTTGGCGTAGTACATAGCTTTCTTGCTTACGTTTAGCGTCAGATAATTTATCTTGTAAGCGCTGGCTATCTTCCTGTACCGATGCAAGGAAATCGTCCAATTGCGCAATATCATTATTAATGGCCGTTAGCTGTTCATCGCTTTTGTGCTTTTCAGCTAGTGCAGCTCTGGCTAAATCGTCGCGTTGTTTTTCAACCGCAAGCTGTGCCTTACTTTGCCAATTCGCAACACTCTCTTCCAATTGGCGCTTTTGGCGCAGTAGTGTTTTCTTTTCTGCAATATGCTTAGCTGCTGTAGAGCGCACTTCAACTAATGTTTCTTCCATTTCCTGAATGATCAGTTTGATCATCTTTTCTGGGTTTTCCGCCTTTTCTAACATGCTGTTAATATTGGCATTAATAATATCTGTGAATCGAGAAAACATACCCATTGTAAACACTCCTACTCTTCTACTGATTTTGCATTTGTTAGTTCTTTAGAATTATCATTACGTGAAAGCATTGTTGCTGCCTGTAAGGGCTTTTCCACATTGAATGATGACGTAAACTTCTGAAATTCAATTGCTAGCGATTGCTTAATATTGCCTGTTAATTCAACCGTTAACTGCTTTCCTTGCTCGACAAGAAACGACTTAACGGTGTCTTCAACTTCCATAGTGTTTGCTTGTGCTTGTTGCGCAGTTGCCATCACTAATAAAACTGAAGCCAACATGCCAATTCGTTTAACCTGTTTCATATTCTTCCCCTTGATAAGTCATCTGTAATGACGCTGAATTTACTATAGCTATAACAATCAACGTGCCAACACTGAAAAATTTTTTAACACATTGAAAAATATAAGAAATATAAAAAGAGGAAATTCACCCTCACAAGCGCGACATATTATGTCACACTACATATTGGCATATATGACCATGACATTAGCCATATTGACCAACTGTGAATAAGTAGAATACTAATACCAATCGGCATAAGAGTATGGAAAGCGCTAATCTTGGCTAGCTGAAAGTCTATGACTATATAAAGAGGGAAAGGCTCTTGGGAAAGGTCTCATTAAGCGAGGGAAGTTAGTTAAACAACAGTAAGTGGCTGACTGCAGCTCGTCAGCCACATAAAATTTATTCTATAGGTAATGTATTATCTGCTCCCCACTCGCTCCATGAACCGTCATAAACAGTAGAATTACAGCCGATAACAGATAACGCCAGCGAGATGACACAAGCGGTAACACCAGAGCCACAAGTAGTAATGACTTCTGATTTATCCTGAATCAATGGTTTGAGGATTTGCTCCAATTGCGCTTGCGGTTTCATTTTCCCAGAACTGTCTAATAGATTGCTATAAGGCACGCTATGTGAGCTTGGAATATGACCCGACCTTAGCCCCTCGCGCGGCTCTGGTACCCTAGCATGAAATCGATCACTTGATCTGGCATCCAAAATGGCAACATCATTCTTTGCCGTGCTACTTAATACATATGATTTGTCAGCAAAAGAGTTGGCTTGAGGAATTGCATTGAATTGGCTTTCTTTTCTTGTCTGAATTTCAGCAGTTGCTGTTTCACCGCCAGCTAGCAACCAAGC
Source organism: Thalassotalea fusca (assembly GCF_053485835.1). NCBI lineage: Bacteria > Pseudomonadati > Pseudomonadota > Gammaproteobacteria > Alteromonadales > Colwelliaceae > Thalassotalea > Thalassotalea fusca. The sequence goes on along the minus strand of NZ_JBQRUN010000014.1, from coordinate 45,293 downwards.
AGGCAATCCCCCATCGAGGACATAGACATTGTTGAGTCCTATCGACTTTAACATCCACCATGCACGTGGCGCAGAAAATGTCCCATAGCTGTCGTATACCACAACTTTACTTTGCTCAGTAATCCCTAACTTTCTAATATGCTGTTCAAATTGCGCAATGGACGGCATGGTATGGGGAACAGCAGATGATTTATCAGAAAACTCTTCATCAATATCAAAACGTAACGCGCCAGGTATTACGTAATCTGGCCAACGTTTATTCGATGCGGTAAAACCTGCTACGGGATTAATACTGGCATCCAAGAGCACCAGAGCATCTTCATTTAGCTGCTTTTTCAATTCATCGCATGAAATTAGTAGAGATTGTTTGTGGCTCATCTAAGTTGTCGCTAGAAAGTCAAATAAGGTTAAAGACTATAACAATCAGACGGCTAAGAAATAAAGTGGTAAATTCAGCAGGTAGGAGATAAAGGCGTATGTGACACTATTGTCAGCTCGATTAACACGAAAGTTTATCTTTGTTAGACTTTTCGAATAAGCCCACAATCATCGAAAGTGCCAACATGCCTATCGCGGGCAATGTCATAACGAGAGTTAATATCGGTAAACTAAACATCAGGTGTTTCCTTTTTACATCGTGATTTATAAGTAAAGACGCACAAACTGTTACAAAGGTTGTGCCATCTAACACACTTTTTTATAAAACATTGATACAAAAGGAAATTTAATTTTAAAACATTTCTCTTGGTAAGTTGCAAGGTAGGAACACTAATAGACACTTAGTAAAGTTAGTAAAAAATTAGCAATTTTCACCAACTTTTATTCTATAAGCTTTTATTTCAAAAAAGAGAAAATCCCGATTTCGAGAAGCCTAATCCCGAAATCGGTACACAACGAGGTAATTTGCCGTTGCTAGTCCATGAGCCTGCTAGGCATTTACTTTGGCGAATGCCTCCCTTAAGACATCGCTAGACGCCCCTTCTCTGCCAGCATTTTCGCTTAAGTAACGTCTAAATTGTTTAGCCCCTGGCAAGCCATTGCACAATCCGAGCATATGCCTTACTACATGCCAAACGCGACCACCGGACGCAACTACTTGGTCAATGTAAGGACACATGGCTTCTATAATTTCTTCTCTGGTTAAGGTCACTTTATCTTGCCCCCATATGCGCTGATCAGCTTCAGCCAGCATATAGGGGTTTTGATAAATTTCGCGGCCAATCATCACACCATCAATGTGTTGCAAGTGCTCCAATGTTTGCTCATAAGTGGTGATTCCGCCGTTAATAGAAATTTCTAACGACGGGAAATCTTTTTTAATTTGATACACGCGTTGGTAATCTAACGGCGGCACTTCACGGTTTTGTTTCGGGCTCAAGCCACTTAACCAAGCTTTGCGCGCGTGCACGATAAAATGTTCGCATCCCGCCTGAGATACAGTGTTAATGAACTGATGCAAGAACTCATAGCTGTCTTGATCATCAATGCCAATGCGTGATTTAACGGTGACGGGAATCTTGACTTGATTTTGCATGCTATCAACGCATCTTGCTACCAACTCAGGTTCAGCCATCAAACACGCACCAAAGCGCCCATTTTGTACGCGATCCGATGGACAACCCACATTGATATTAATTTCATCATAGCCACGATCTTCAGCAATTTGAGCGCATTTCGTCATAGCATCAACATCGCTACCGCCTAGCTGTAACACTAGCGGATGCTCTTGTGTGTTATACGAAAGGTAGTCACCTTTGCCAAATAAAATAGCACCCGTGGTCACCATTTCGGTATACAAAACGGTGTTAGCACTCATAACGCGATAAAAGTAGCGACAATGTTTGTCAGTCCAATCCAACATCGGTGCCACGGAGAGTTTATGATCAAAATTACTCGAAGCCACTACGCAATACCTCTTAATGTATAAGAGCTCGACCCTTCTTTGTGCAAAATTATTACCTTTGAATATAAATAGGTGATTCCTGATGTGTTTATGTCATTAATCACTTCATGTTGTGATTAATGCATTAAAAGTCACAGGATATATTTCATGACGCAGTATATTATCAAAAAACGCTGCAGAGGCGAACAAACAGTTTGGTTTGATTAAGTTTGCCATGCAATAAATAACGATTATAGTCATTGCCGCTACATCGTTAAATTAAGGCGACAAATGCCTGAGTGCCCAATCACCATCACTGTCATCGCAACTCAACCACAAAAGTTAACTATGATTTCCTTTTAGCAAAGGTAATTGAAAGAAAGAATTATAAGTTAACTACAGTTGACTTATATGACTACACTATCCAAAGTCACATAATCTGGAAAGGCGGTTAAGCCTACTAACACAAAGAGAAAAGCCGCACTAGTGGACTAGTTTCCACATAGGCACTTTTTACTTATTCATTTTAAAAATGCGGCTTGTCTCTTGGTGTTAACTGCTTGAAGCTGCCGTAGCAGTAACTGCTACACCACTATAAGCCGCTGCTTGTTGAGCCGCGAGTTGACTCGTAATGACTGACGTATTTTGCTGCTCACTGGCGATAATACAGGTACCGTAGCCCATTCCTTTCAATGGGTTTTCCCAAACAATTTCCCCATCTTTCGCCCGTAGACAAAATAAATGTCCACCGGAGTACGCGAAAACTTTGTCGTCCTCAAAATAAACATTAGTGATGCTGGAGCTTCTCAATTTAGCTCGCCAAATCTCTTCACCCGTGCTTTTGCTTAAACACATGACATGGTTATTAATGCCTAGAAATAATTTTTCCATGATTCAATTCTCACTAACTTATTATTATGAATACTCAGCTTATCATTCATTTACGCATTATTTAACAACTACAACATCACTGATTGGTGCTTGTTGGTATCGTTGATACATAGCATTTAACGGTTCTTGATTTAACACAATGCCTTTATCCGTTAAGAAATCCTCATTATAGAGTTTACTATACGAACGCTCGGCCAAATCACAACAAAAAGTGACAATGGTTTTTCCTTTCCCCATTTTGGCTGCCGCATACAAAGCGCCTGCAACGTTTAGCGCCGAACTGCTACCTAACAAAATGCCATCTTGCTCACTCACTATACGTGAAATGGTGACGAGATCCTGATCAGGTAAGGTAATCGCTTTGTGAATATTGGCCTGCCTAAAATTTTCCACAACTCGCATGATACCAATACCCTCGGTAAATGAACTACCCTCACTGCGGTGTTTACCTTCTTTGAGATAAGCATAAATTCCAGAGCCATCGGGATCGACTAGCCAAGTTTCCAAATTGGGGTTTTGTTCTGCTAAATAGCGAGAGTTTCCTGCGATAGTGCCACCAGTACCAACTACAGATACCAACGCATCAATATTGCCCTGTGTTTGTTGCCAAATTTCAGGCCCAGTATTTAGGTAATGTGCCCTAAAGTTACTCAGGTTTTCAAATTGATCTGCCCACCAGTAATCATCGTGCTCTTCACCTAAACGTTTAGCGGTATGATAAAAATGTTGTTCATTGGCAAATGGGCAAGGATCAACCAGTGTGAGCGTTGCGCCGTGTAATTTAATCAACCTTTCTTTTTCAGTAGCTTGCCCTTTTGGCATTACAACGCGCATATTGAAACCGAGTGCTTTAGCAACCAATGCTAGACCAATTCCGGTATTACCTGCTGTGCCTTCTACTATGGTCATTCCTGCTTTGAGTTTACCACTGTCAATTGCATCTTTTACCATTTGCAATGCAGCACGATCCTTAATTGAGCCGCCCGGATTTTGCTGCTCACATTTGAGCAGTATGTTACAACCGGTTAGCTGCGATAAGCTGTTAAGTCGTACTAAATCGGTATTGCCAATAAGTTCCGTAACATTAGAACATACGTCCGGCGGAATTCGGTTGACCATTAAACTTCCATTTTCTTCGTGACTGATAGTTCTAGCCTAGCGCCAACAAAAAACATGTCAACGTACAGTGACAATAATGTCATCTACTTAAGTTGCCACAAAACTCATTTTTTGAGGATAGCGCTATACTAAATAACATGACTACCAACCTATGTAGGAGCCCGCGATGTTTTTAAAAAATCGTAGAAATGGCGATATGGTCAAAGTGTCTGATATGACAGCATTGACCAATTTATATAGCGATACAGTCAAAGGGCGCTATCAGGCAGGTGAAGAAGAACAAGATCCTGAAACCTTTTGCAAAGACGACTTAGTATTTCTATCCGGCGAAGCTTTGCCAAGGTGTTGGACCGATCCCAACTATCGCAAACGTGACTAGACGTGTTTAACTTGAAAGTACGAATTTAGTTCAACACGCACTGTATCATTTATTTGAATTTCAAACGTGGAGTGTAACGATGGATGTTCAACTACTTGTAACGAAAACAGATTTTTGTTTACCCAATTTAGAGTGCGAATTGAAAAGCATTGGTATTGACTACCATGTTGAATATATTGAAGATAATCCCGAATTAGTGAGCGATTACCACATTCGGCATTCCCCGAATATTTTTGTTGATAATAAGCTGGTATTTAGGCATCAACCAAGCCCTAGCGAACTGAAAGCCTACTTTCACGGATAAACAGGCTTGACTATGGCACATTTAACACATGTCGCATTGCATGTGAAAAATGTCACAGCCTGCGTTGATTTTTTTCAACGCTATGTTGGATTAGAGGTTGTGCGCGATAGGGAATCACACGGCAAGCACGTACTGTGGTTAGCAGAGCCTGGGCATGAGAACGCCTTTATATTTGTCTTGATCCCGGGAGGGCCGGGACATCAACAAGCAGAAAACGACTTTTCTCACTTGGGGTTTGCCCTTCCGTCTAAAGCTGCCGTAGATGAAATTGCTGCGCGGGCAAAGCAAGAAGGCATTTTGCTTTGGCCACCTCGTCAAGAACCGTTTCCTGTAGGATATTATTGTGGTGTTATCGACCCAGACGGCAATCGAATAGAGTTCAGCTATGGCCAACCATTAGGTGACACTATTTAAATTTGCTGTTTGACTACTGATAGCCAGTCATTTCCAAAAAACCTGAGCCTTGATGGCTACCAGAGAAATTAACAACCCCCTCGAAATACTCAATCCCAAAGCGCATCACTTGCTGATTATTTACGACGTTAACATCAATATCGACGCCTTGTTCAACTAACACTATACGAAATGCCTGTGGGTAACCCGCTTTACTCGTGGAGTCTTTCACTCTTGTTACGCGAATATCGTTTTCATTCAACACACTAATTGTGCCGTCACGGCGCATTATGCTGCCATACAGGTAGTCTTGCGTTATTGAACGAATTCGATAGACCATCAACGCCGTATTGGCATCTAGGCGCAGCGAAAACCAGTCCCACCCTTGCTGATCTTCAGCTAACAACTGACTACCCCACTCTCTGTCGAGCCAAGCATCACCGGTAACACGTTGCCAACCGCCTTGCCAATAAACTTGTCCAGACACTTTAATAAAGGGTTGTGAGTAATAGTGGCTCGAAATATCCAATGTATGGTGCTTCTGGCTAAAGCCTTGCGCTCCTTGAAGGAAAAAATATGGCTCAGCGCTTAGCTGTAGGTTTACTCGCCAACCTTGTTCGGCATTGCTCTCTACAATCTCCCCTTCCTTAGCAGCTGCCAATTGGCCACTACCAAAACTCAACGTCGCTGGTAAGAAATCACTGCTGGAATGCCATTGCCAGTCATCGATGGTCGCTCGAAATGGTGAAAGCTGAATCGAAACGTTGCCGAGCTCCTCTCTGCCATCTCGATAAGCCGATTTATGTTCAGCGCTATCACCTAATGCGGCGTGTGCAAAATACCAATGCTTGTCGCCAACCGCGCGGCGAAATAGCGTCCACTGAGCACCAAGCTGCTCGCCTTTCTCAGTGACCAAATTAGCCGTTAAATACCACCACTCCTGACGATACGATTTTTTGGGCGCATGTGCAGCAGGAAAAAGGATAATGTTACTTTTTGAAGGGCGTTGGTAATCACCTGAATTATTAGCCAATTCTTTTATTGGATTGTGGTTAACGGTGTCGTTTTGTTTATTCTCACAGGCAATAACAGCCACAAAAATTAAAAGCACAACTATGTATTTGCCGAATAAACGACTCATCATGACAAACTCGCTCTTAGGTTAAGACGATACAATGGAATGCTTAATGCGGGAATGAGTAAAAGTAATCCAATCATGCTACTGAAGAAGAATGGTACGATATCGAGTGTCAAAGGCATCGACCAGCCAAATGAAACAGGTAAAACTTGACCAACTAACACATCAGCTAACAGCATTGCCACGGGCCAACTCATTAATACAGCCCCACCTGCCAATAATAGCCATTGGAAAATCATATGCATAAACAATTCCCCCCGACTGTAACCTAAGCTACTTAAGATATGTAAGTCGGGCTTTCGCGCGAGTTCCAAACTATTAGCTGAGAGAAACAGGCCAAAACAAGCAATGGCGAGCAATACAAACGCAATCGCTTGTGTTAAAACAAACGTCTGAGCAAACACATCAAGTGCTCTTTGTTTAATTTCCTCCGGTTCAAATACTTGATCATCATCTAGCGCGAGCGCTTCAATGACTTTTTGTTTGTTCAGCTGGCTACCAGCTTTGAAAAACAGACCGTAACCAATTTCTTGCCAATTGATTGGCAGCTCTTCTGCTGGTTCAATGGCTAATTTAATTCCATAGGATTGGTTGCCATAGTCGTGATAAACCCCAATGACTGTACAGGCAAAAGATAGCCCTCCTTGAGAAAACGCCACCTGCTGGCGTAAGCCTATATGTTCACCATAAGCCAACTGTTCATTGATATAACAAGCGTCGTGAATGTTAGTTAACTGTCGATCATATGATGGCACTGGTTGCTTAAGCAACAGGCTTGCGTGTTGACGCTCAGAAGTTAGTCCATGAAGTTCAACGGTGTGTTCATCTATTCGCGCGACTGACCTTTGAAATAGCACATATTCGTCAATCTCATCACGTCCTGTCACCCACTCGGTAACTCGCGCTTTTTGCTCACTGTTGTAGCGCACAAACATATCAGAGTTCAGCAACTGGTTTAAGTAAGTCGTAAATGACGATTCAAAGCTATTTATCATCAAAGCTGCAGAAATACTCGCGGTTAGTGCCAAATAGAATGCCGATACGGGCAAAAAGCGTCGAGCGACTTGTCCGCTTGCGTCTTTAAACACGAATCCTAGCCTAAACCCGCGCACCAAAAATCCTAACCCTTTCAGCATGTAGCACAAAACATTAGGAAGCAGCGCAACACTCGCCAATAACAATAAACCATACTTAACCATTATCTGATACCAGCTATCACTGGGCCATGCAATGCAGCCAAGCATGAGGATTGCAGCAGTTATCGCCGTGTGCTTCAAGTTGAATGACTCAGGTTGTTTACGCGCAAACAACGCAACATGACGTGTACTTATTAAACGGAATTGCTTCATCAAGGCTAGGCTGGTTGCCACTGCTGATATCAAGAACGCCCACACGGAATAATGCCATTGCCACTGAAAATGCCCGCTCACGTTTAAGTGATAAATCTGATTCAAAGTTAATCCAAGCACCGGTAGCAATAACGCAACAAGTACTGCGGCTACCATCATACCAATGAGCATCGCAATAGAGGTTAAACCAATCGCCTCGCACCACATTACCCGACGAATTATGCTTAGGTTTACGCCTACCAACCGCAATTGTCCAGCGAGTTCACCGCGCTTTTGCCACGCTTGATTAGCCGCTTGAAACGCTATGAAAACACTGACGATAAACCCTAATACCGCGAGAGCGGCTAAATTCAAATGCAGCGCATCTGCAAATCCTGCTCTTTCTTCTAACGACCAAGTTTCCTGTATCAGCAAATGCATAGGAAGCGCTTCTGCCAACCGTTCAAGCTCATCATCATCCATAGGTGCTGCCGCAAGATGACTGAACCCTTGAATATCGGGAAATAATTCCCATGCTAGCGCAATATCAATGAGCACTGAATTTGGCCATTGTGGCAAATCAATTACATTAACATTCATTGCCTGAGCACTATCAAGTGTCAACACATTATTGGCGTGAACACCAAGTGACTCGGCGTATTCTCTGTGTATGTTAAGTTGAGATGGCGATAATCGATCAGGGCTTATCAAGGCGAATGGAAGAATATCCATTGCTCTGAACACAATTGATTCGCCATTGTTCAGTGTGCGTCGAAATACTTGCATCGGCGTAAACCGATGAAAACCTAGTGCACTAAGTTCTGCATAATCTTGCGTAGAAATGTAACTTCCAGCTTTAGGGACAATATAAAAAGCGATGGGTGACTGTAATCGCTGATTGGCCTGCTGATATTGCTGTTGGCTCGCGTGATTCAATATTAGAATACTGAGCAACGTAGTAGTCGCGATAGCCAAACTCAAAACAAACCCTAAATTGAGTAATGGTTTACGACGATATTCCGCCCAATGAATCTTAAGAATTAGCCAAAACTCTCCCATTAAGCCACTAGCATCAGTTGTCCTTGTTTCACGCCTATGTTGTAACGACTGACGCATACAATCAACCTTTAACTAGCGTTAAATTGCCATCAACCAAATGATAGATTTTGTCCATACGCGCTGCCACTTCACGGCTATGTGTCACCATGAGTAAGGCCGTTTGATTAACCTTGGCTAATCGTACTAATTGCTCAACCACATGTTCGCTATTGTCATGATCGAGATTACCCGTAGGCTCGTCAGCTAAGAGTAATTTAGGTTGTGCATTGAGCGCTCTGGCAATTGCAACGCGTTGCATTTCTCCGCCAGAAAGTACTGATGGGAATTTATCGAGCAAAGACGCAATGCCTAACTCATTGACTAATGATTGGCAAAGCGCTGTATCGAATTTTCCAGCTAATCGTGCACTAAACTCAATATTGTCTCTTACAGAGATATTAGATAACAAATTAAACTGCTGAAATATGATGCTGATATAGCGTTTACGCAAATCACTCAACACTTGTTCTTTGGCCTGAGCGAGGGAATGTTCTGCTACCACGATATCGCCCGATTGAATCGGCTCAAGGCCAGCAATTAAATTAAGTAACGTGGTTTTTCCGCTACCACTGTCTCCCATCAAAGCCACCGACTCACCGGTAGCAACACTTAAGGATAAGTTGGCAAACAACGATCTACGTGTGTCACCGTCTACGATTTCATGAGATAAAGCGTTTATTGATAGCGGCAATATAATCCCTTACACGTATTGTGAATGTTGAAACTGTATTAATTTGAGCCGTACCATAGTGAACTGAAACAAAATTGTAAATATCTGAATTCATGAAACTATGTAACTACGTATTTCTATTGGACTAACGCACATAAATGGCTATATAGCAGTATTTAGTTAAACACACATAGTGAATAAGTTTCTACTTACTCTGTCCGATTCTATAAATGGGATTCAATCAAATCCGACAGTCGCAAATGTGCCATAAGCGGACGGTTATAGCTCAATATTTAATTCCTAAGGTTTTGTATAGCGTGATGTATTCCTCACGGTTAGTTTTTTTAAACTCCCATGCCCAGAACGCATCACTCAGTGGAAAATAATCTGAGATTGGAATTGTTGCTTTACCGTTAACGTAAGAGCTAAAAAAGGCGATATAATTGAAATTTGTTATTTCTTTTAAGCCTTTATTTAAGTCTTCTAATCTATATAGCACTTTATCCCTGTGGTAATTGCTATGCATCCAGAGCATAAGATCATCAAGGCTTTTTTCACCATTCGTTCTTTTCCTAATATCATTATCGAGGATTAATGCTACTACCCAGCCTCCATGATACACCAAGAAATAATTGTTGAATTTAGTCTTGTTTGAGGCTCCTGCATCCCTCATAGATATAGTTCCTAAGCCTTTAGAGGCGGAATAAAATCCTATAGCTTTTGTTGCAATGGCAAGGGCGTCATTAGAAGAGATTAGCCCTAGTTGTACCGCAGTTTTATAGGTGTAATATTCTGTGAACCCTTCATTAAACCAATGCTCTTTGCCACTTTGGTACCTAAACGACTCAGCACTCCATAAATGAAATAGTTCGTGCAGTAAGATTGTTTGCCAAGTCGCAAAACCAAATTGCTTTTTATCATTCCAAGTAATATCAATATATTTGGGATCAGCTTCGCCCCCTAAATATTTTCCATGTTTAATATGCAGTGAAATTTCAGCATAGGTATTACCAGACTTATCCCTTGGCAAACCATGAAATAATTTTGTGTATGAATTAAACGCTTGGTTGATCAATTTGTTTATTTCAGCTTCCTTATCAAGTGATTTTAAATCTTTGAAGTAGTAGTTAATTGTAATATTTTCTAGAACTACTTGTTTATGTGTTTCGTTGCTGTGAGCTTTTAAGGAAGGTATTAATAACAAGCAATATAACCCTATTTTTAAAAACGTATTTTTCACCGCTGAGTCCTTAGTTTTTTAATAAAAATGCTTTTCGATATGCTGTTGGCGTTACTGAAAAGCTTCTTTCAAATGCCCGTGAAAAACCATTATAGGTTTCAAAACCAACGACAAGTGCAATAGATTTGATTTCCCTACCTGTCGTTGCTAGTAACTCGCTAGCTATTTGCATTCGATACTTTTCAACATATTGTGCAGGTGTCATTTCAGTTTCTTTTAAAAAAAGTCGATGGCATTGCCTTTCACTTAAATGGACTAATTCGGATAGACGCTTAACGGTAATAACTTCATCAATATGTTCTTTAATCCAGTTCATGATGAGTTCTATGCGATCAGACCGTGGTTTTTGAATATCTAAAACATTGGAGAATTGTTTTTGGCCTCCTGACCGTTTTGAATAAACAACCAAGTGCTTAGCTGTATGGTGTGCCAAAGCAGTGCCATGATCGACTTCAATGAGACGTAATGTTAAATCAATACCTGATGTAACCCCTGCGGAAGACCAGTATTTTCCATCCTGAACAAAGAGCTTTTCTCGGTCTACGTTGAGTGATGGGTATTGCTTTTTTAGATCATCAACAAATGCCCAATGCGTTGCGACATTTGTATTGGTTGGTAATCCAGCTTTAGCTGTTAAATAAACTCCTGTACAAATTGACACAACACGCTCTGATTTGGTCATTAAAGAGCTAAGGCTTGCTAGTTGGTTAGGTTTGATATGTGAGCTACGTGCTCCCTTACCTCCGGGTATAACGAATGTATGGCACTCATCTATCTCATCAATTAGTTTTGATGGAATAATTTGGAGACCAGCTTCACACTTAATTACGTTTTTGCTAAAACCTACTACTTGTAATTCATAGCTTTCACTTTGAACTTGAATCGCTTCATAGAATGCGGATTGAGGGCCTGAAAAATCAAGCAGTTCCATACCTTCGTAAGCTAATAAACAAATTGTTTTAGGCATAAAAATTCATTAATAGTCACATAATGAAGTAATAATACACACTTATAGAATTGGCAGGTATGACATTTATACCTCTAAAACTGACATAAGGCATGTTGTTACGAATGTCTACTTTTCGCTCGTTGCGGTCTGTCAGATGTTCTCAAAACCTTATTCTCGAGTGCAAGGTCAAATATGGCCAACGACAACTTAGCTCCTAAGTAAACCATCATCCAGTTCAATTACACGGCGGCTTCGTTTGGCGAACCTATCGTCATGAGTCACCATGCAAATGGTGCGTCCTTCATCGTGCAATTCATCTAATAAATCCATAATTGCGCCACCATTTGAGGAATCCAGATTCCCCGTAGGTTCGTCTGCAAGTAGAATAGAAGGATCAACCACTAAACTCCGAGCGACCGCTACTCGCTGTTGTTGTCCGCCTGACAATTGTGCTGGATAAAATTTAGCGCGATCAGCCATGTTCACCTTTTCCAGCGCGTTCATTGCAATTTCGAAGCGTTCCTTCTTTTTCATCTTTCGATAGGATAGTGGCAAGGCCACATTTTCCAAAATCGATAAATCTCCGATTAAGTTAAACGCTTGAAAGATAAAACCAATTTCTTTATTGCGAATCGCTGCGCGTTGATACACATCAAGATTTTGCACCTGATGGCCATTAAGTAAGTATTGCCCGTTAGTCGCTGTATCCAGTAACCCCAAAATAGACAAAAGTGTTGATTTTCCGCATCCTGACGGCCCTGCAATACTCACATACTCACCCGCATCAATCGTTAAATTGATATCTTTAATCGCACTATTGACGCCCGCATCCGTGGTAAAATTCTTCGTTAACGATGTCAGTCTAATTAATGGTTCTTGATTCATAATAATTCCTTATGACTTTGCCATTTCACAAAGCCAAATACGTGTTACTGTTCGCGCAATGCTTGATTAGGCTGAACATTGGTTGCTTGCTTAACTGGCCATAGCATGGCGAAGACAGCAACAATAGAAACGATTAGCGCCATCACGAGGTAAATAGGTAAATTGACTGGCGCAACATCAAACAACACATTCGATAACGTTGGCGCTATCAACACCATAATGAGCACGCCAGCGATTAACCCTAAGCCACACAAGGTTAGCCCTTGTATAATAAACAACTTGCGAATATCGTCAGGATTAGCACCTAAGGCGACGCGAATACCTATTTCCTTCCTGCGTTGAGTAACGTTATAAGCAACAACCCCAACAACACCACTCAACGTTATTAAAAATGCTAATGTGGCGAATAGCGAGACTAACACCCCCACCAGTTTTGTTGAGGCAAGTGACGCTTCTTTGATGTACTCATAGGTAGAAAAACTCTCGATTGCCTGTTCGGGATTTACACTCATCACGGCATCTTTAATTGTTGGCATCAAAGTCGACATAGGCGCGTCACTGCTCACTAGCAGCTGCAAGTCATAGCGCCACCGTTCAATCCAAGGCGCAAAAACTGTTGGTATAGGAGGTAAGTTAACACCTACTTCGCGAATGTCGCCTACAACCCCCCTTATAGTTGACCATGTCTTGCCTAAATCAAACGATATCCGCTGCCCGATAGGACTTGTGTCTGGAAAGAATTCACGAGCAAACACTTGATTAACCACCACAGTTCCAGGGCTGTGCTTATCATCCGAATCAAGTAAAAACCGTCCTTCCATTAGTGGAATATTCATAACCTGATGAAAATTCGCTGACACCTCGTTTTGAATAGCTTCGGGGCGTTCGTCGGGATGAATTAATGGTCCGCCTTCAATTTGGAAGAATCGTCTCTTGTCTCGACCTTTAATTAAAGGCACTTCAGAGGAAAACCCTACATGGTCTATTTCAGGCAGTGCTTCAAGCTTGCGTGCAACTTCTTGTGCAAAATCATTGCGTACACTCGCACTCGATGACAGGTCCACAGCAACGACATTCGTCGCATCAAACCCAACGTCTTGCTGTTGAAGGTTATAAAAGCTGAGACTGATTAACATGGCACTCGTTAAGATGATAAAAGACAGACTATACTGAACCACCAACAACGCCTGTTGTATGCGCTTACCATCAGCACTAACCGTTATATTGCCACTCCCTTCCTTAAGGTCTTCATTGATATTTCTTTTTTGGAATGCGGCTGTTGTACCACTTACGATGCCAGTGAGCAATGACACGATTAAACAGAATATTAATACCGCATTATTAATCTTCACTTCACTCGCCAATGGCGTATAAAGCGCTGCAAAATCCCCTAAAATACCCACACTAAAATAAGCGATGAATAATCCCAAAATACCACCTGTTAATGACAACACAACACTTTCAGTTAATACCTGACGCGCTATTCTTCGTGGGTCTGCACCTAGTGCTTCACGTATTGCCAACTCTTGCTTACGCGCTGCGGTACGGGCAAGATTCAAGTTAGCGACATTCGCACACGCAATGAGTAATACCAACAGTGTAATTCCCATGAGTAAATAAAATGTGGGCCCTGCTTCTCCAGTCATGTCAACCCGCATCGGGGTAATGGTATTGCTTAGCCCCTGACTAGATGGGTAATCGTCTGGATGAGCAGCAGATAGGTTGTTTGAAATTGTATTAATGTCAGTACTTGCAGCTTGCAAACTTATACCTGATTTAACCTTACCAAACAGTTCAGAAATCGGTCTGGAACGTTGGCCAATAAAACGATCACTACCGCGTCCTGGGCACGATGAAGAACCTATCCAGATATCATTAAGAAAAGGGTATGCAGGTAGAGGCGGCAATACCCCAATCACCTGATGCACCGCATTGTTCATTTGTAGGTTCTTACCCACCACATTGGGGTCACTGCCAAATTTCTCCCGCCAAAACTGGTGAGACAATACAATAAGAGGCTTGGCTCCAGGTTCATCCTCGCCGGGAAGAAAAGTTCTGCCTAAGATTGGACGTACCGACAACATTTCAAAGAAATCCCAACTGACAACACCCGCTTCAACATTGGCAGGATCGCCGTGTCCTAGAAGTGTGAAAGGCATCTGGTGGTATTCAACGATATGATCGAAAGTGCGATTTTGCTGGATATAATCCATCGCGGTGGGAACCGAAACGTCAATATCAAAGCGATTTATTTTGGGGTTGTTCGTTTCAACTTTGACTAGCTGCTCTCCATCACCGAACGGCAATGGCGCAAAAAGCACATTATGAACCATGCTAAATATTGCGGCATTTGCACCAATGCCTAACGCAAGCGTGACCACGATTAACGAACTCACAGCACGCGTTTTCATAAAACTTCTTATGGCAAACTGAATATCTTCAATCAAGGTTTGCATTGCTTAGTATTCCTTAAACTTTTGTAAATTTTGCAACAAAACGCAGCTATCGCACAAATACTTGTTCAACATCATTGTACTTATTCATTGATGAAACTATCACTTGCTCTCCTTCTTGCAAGGTAGAACGTATCTCAATTGACTCAACCGAACTACGACCGAACACTACCTGCCGCCTGTGCGCTACATTATTTTCGTTCAGCACAAATAGACTACCTGATGAATTCTCCTGCGTGAAAACTGGACGCTTGAGTTTTAGGACATTAGCGACTTTTGAAAGTCGTATTGTGCCATCGATTCGCAAATCAGGTCTGGCACCTATCAACAATGCTTCCGTGAAGTGCACATCGACAATGACTACACCTTCTTTAACTGTTGGGTGAATACGCTTCACTTCACCATGCGCACTTTGCCTGCCCGCTGACAGCACAACGGATTGCCCTATAATAACGTCTTTAGCCTGACTTTCCTGCACACGTAATTGTGCTTTTAGTTTACTTTGTTCGGCAATGCGAGCTAGAACCGTGCCTACCTTAACAGGTTCACCAGCGTCTAGCGTGACTTCTTGAATAACCCCACGCGTTCTTGCTCGCACGACGAGTTCACTGGCCAACTTTTCTTGCAACACTAAATGCCGTTTTTCCTTGGTTGTTCTGGCTTGCGCAGCGTTAAGTTCAGCTTGTTCTAATTTCGGCAAGCTCGCCAAGAGCTCAAGTTCTAATTGGTGCTGAAGTAATAATTGCTGCTCTCGCAGTTTGGATTCCTGAAAATCGATGTTAGATACTGCCCCTGTTGAAACCAGCTGAGCATTAGCTTCCCTGCGCAGTTTAATCATTTCATAATGCGCTTTGAAATCTGCAACGACTATGCGTTGCTTAAGCAGCCTTTGCTCCCAACCTTGTTTTAAAGCCTGATAGGCCGACTCTAACACCTCAACCTCCAATTTGGCTTCTTCAACCTTTTGTAAGATCTCAGGGTTTTCAAGCACCATAATCACGCTACCGACTTCAACAGATTCACCAACTTCGAGACCTACTTCTTTTACTCGGCCATTGGAAGTGGCAGCAATAAAGTTTGATGCTATTGGCACAATTGTCCCAGGTGCCCTTATTTCTATCACTAAATCCCCTCTTTCCACTACTGCTATCACCAACTCATCTTTAGAGACTTCTGTGATTTGCGACAATGTACCTAGCCAATGCTTACCCCATATCAGCGCACAAGCGAGAATCAGCACCAATACCGCCACTTTTAGACGGCTATTTGAGGTGTTCTTATCAGGAATTTGCATGTTACCTACCTGTCTTTGACTATAGGTTGGGTAACCATAGGATTTTGGCAGCACCGTAAATACCAATTGCCGTAACGAGTGTTAGCAAACATAGTACGATGGAGAAAATCTTTCTAGCCACTGGTTTATTGTGGTCTTGCAGGTAAAAGTAAACTTCTAAGATAAGCAGAGGCACTAAATAACCAGCAAAGTTTAGCGTGATATCAAACGGCCCCGTCAGATTAGCATTGGTACCGGGAGACGTGCCATTATTGGCAATTATCCAGAAGCCACGAATAATGCGATAGAACCAGACACCGCTAACCACAATGAAAAACCGCAGCGCCCAACGACTGTGCTGTTTGATTTTTCTTGCCATGGCAAAACGTACCGTAATAAAAGCGAAAATGATGACAAGAATACCGTCCAGCGACGTGCCGATTTGTCCGGGTAGCCCCCCAACTATCGCTTCTCGACTCCATATCATATAAATAGCAGAGACACTTATGATGACACCCGATGTCAGATAAAAGCGTCCATTGATGCGGTGAAACATCGGAAATTTTGTGCGAATTTGCGGCACAAACTGCAACGGCCCCAACCCCGATATCGTAAAAGCAAGCAAAATATGAATGAACACTGCTGCATTTAGCAGGTAATCCCCTTCAATAATCCCATGAATCATCCGGTTTGACCATGCCTGCCAATTGGCCTCCAAAGCATGACCGCCATAAAACATTAAGATATAAAAGGCAAACAACCCTTGACCTAAAATGGCCACCGTTAGCCAAACAGCACCACTTAATTTTAACCAAGAAAGTGCACTGCGAGGCTTATTTGCTATTTGTTGAACTTGAATGGTATCCATCGTTATTTCTCCCATCAATAATTTTCACTACTGGGGCTGGTAGAACGTAACCCTGTAGTTAATTTGCGTAGTTAATTTGTGTAGTTAATGCTGAGAAATTTAGAGGAATTTTGTCACGGCTCAAAGGCCCAATGTGTGTCAATTTTTGGATTAACAGACAAATCGGCATAACCAAAAACCAAGCAAACGACTACCCAAATGAGCAAAAAAGGGTCGAAAAAGGCCAATTCTGTGCCAATTTAGCACAATAAATGTACAACCCTCTCTAAAAAGGGGAATTGAGGTACAAATTATTTATCAGCGAGCGCTGTTGAAAGATCAGCAAGTTCTTGCGCCAAAATCGGTGATAAATGTTTAAGTTGATTTTTGGCGTTGAACGCTAGCTTCAGGTATTTCTTTGCTTCGTTTAAATTGTTTCGACGAATTTCACTTTTACTGAGCTCAAGATTTAAAACGATTTGTTGTTTTAGTCGACGCTGATCAAGCTTTTCAGATAAAAAGAGCAGATAATCATGCTGCGCATTTAAGCTTTCATAATCATTCATTGCAGTAGATGAAACTTTGCTATTTTCGGCCTGTAATTGAACAAGTGCACGATTCATCAACTTCGCGTAATGACATGGGTCGGCAGGATCGGGTTCATCGTAATCCCCGATGGTATCCGAAAAACCTTGCCAACACTTTTCTTCTTCGATCAAATCATACGCTGACGAATGATAATGCTTAGTTGCAGTCCAAGGTGTAATGGCATCTTGACTCGCATCCCCTATTGAATCTGTGCTTTGAGCATAAATAATGGTAAAAACTATCCCTACACCAAGCAACACCAACAATCCAAATTTCCAACTGAGCCAATTACGCTCATCTAACAGATAATCATCAATATCCAGCCGTCGTTGTTCAATTCGCTTCAACCTAAGCGCTTTTTCCTGTTCACTTAGCTCGGCATTCTTAGTCAATTCAACAGCGCTCTCAAAACATTGCTGTCGAAATGCGTCATTATCTAAACTCAACCACTGTGGCTGTGCGTTAAAGATCTCCAAGATTCGAGCAACATGACGATCAGGAATAACAGGAAAACGAGGATTGCCGAGCCGATCACGCACAGCAAACCAACGCGTTATAGAGGTTGGGTCAAGACCCATTTCTGCGGCTAACTTCTTGCGGGTATTAATTGTTGGATGTAATCCACTTCGTAAGAGTGTGTTTAACTTGTCACGATCAATCTTCAAAATTAGCTTCCAATCAATAACATGGCCTATTTCTAAGTCAAATAGGCATTATCTACTGCTTGGTAAGAGTATATCGACAATCACACTCCGACAGAAGCCTTCACATGCTATGCTTGTTCATCATTAGTATGCACAATTGTTTTAGCTGGACGCTTCAGCGTTATTGTCCCATCTAGATGAACATCACGTTGTGGATACGCGATGACAATGCCGTTCTCTTCAAATAGTTCGGTAATGCGAAAACGAATATCACTACGCGTAATTCTCAAACCGCCTTCTACTGGTGAATTCATCCAAAAATACACATCAAATATCAGAGCATTGTCACCAAAGTCTTCAAATGTAACAACCGGTTTAGGCTCTTTCAATACACTGCTGTGCTCGTCTGTTGCCTGTCCTATTAAGTCAGCGACCAATCGAACGGGCGAACCATACGCCACTCCCACACGCACCGTTGTCCGCATCATACGATCAACTAGCGTCCAGTTAACTACAGTGTTTTCAAGCAATTTACTGTTAGGGATAAGCATATGCACGCCATCCACACGCCGAATACGGGTGGAACGTGTATTGATTTGCTCTACCGTCCCTTTCGCTTCTTCTACTTCTAAGAAGTCTCCAATGCGAATTGGCTTTTCCCACATTAATATCCAACCACTTATAAAGTTGTTAATAATGTTTTGTGCACCAAAACCAAAACCAATAGCAATCGCGCCAGATAAAAATGCAAACGCCGTTATTGGCACATTCAATACATCGAGAACGGTGATCGTTAGTACAATAATCCCTAAAACATAAACTAAGCGCTTCAATAGGTGCACAATATTCGGATCAAAGTTTTTTTCGACTAATTTTCGCGAAAGCGCTCTTGCCAGTACATTAATCAACCAGAAACCAAGGGCCAACAACAAGGGGATCAACAAGATCCCCCCGAGCGTTATTGGTTGGTCTGACACTGTAAAAACGGTAAAGCTCAAGAGCTGTGCAATCGAATCAATTGCACTTTTCAAATCAGCAATCAATTTAGGCTCCTTAATTAACTACTAAGAACTTACAAATACCTGCGACGGATCCACCAAAAATCTTTCACCTATCGCTTCTCTGCCGAATAACATGAGGTAATTCATGTCAGATCTATCCGTTAAGGTAATTTCGATTGGCCATTTATCTGCACCAAGAACAGCTTCTGTTTTGATCACATACCGCTGCTCAGAAACACCATTAGAAGATTTGATACTTCTAATGTCACAAATAGGTGCGACACAGGCAACAACACATGCAACATCATGTACATCAGGATGTATATCAAATGCCACATGCGGTTTACCGCCTTTTTTGAGGCGTTTAATATTGTCAACGTGTAAAGATGACGTTTTTGCCCCTGTGTCTACTCGTACTTGCAGATTTTCGATTGCCAATTCAGGCAAGTTAATCGTTTCTAATCGCCCGATAATTTTTTTGTTTGCTTTATCTGACACAATAAGTTCCTACGCTAATATGATTATTGACCAATCAAGTTATCCGGTAATAACAATTCCTGAACAGTTTCAATCTGTTCCACTATTTCTTCATCATCTTCAGTAAAGTTAGCAATATGGAACATTGCTTCACCTTCCTGCACCAACGGTATGTTTTGCTTTCCAATAAGTATGCCTGAACGGTTGGCTTTCACCATATCAATCACTTCTCCATATGGGCTACCTATTTCAGCAAGTACATCACCTTTTTTAATTTGATCACCCAAATGGACATGATTATGAACAATACCGCTTGCATTTGCGCGCTGCCAACCACTACTGTTTGCAATAAATGGCTCTATCACTTTTCGTCTCTTGGCCGGCAGTTTACGCATCATTTCCAAATGATGGAGCACATTAAGAATGCCTTTCATGCCGGCACGAATCGAAAACTCGTCAAAACGCAATGCTTCACCTGCTTCATATAACAACACTTTCGTACCGTGTTCTACGGCTGCTTGGCGCAAAGAACCATCAAGAACATTGGAGTTTAACACTACTGGCACGCCAAATACTTGCGCTAGAGTTTTCGTTTCTTCATCCGACAAATCTGCCCGAATCTGAGGTAAATTAGAGCGATGAATCGCACCAGTATGTAAATCAATGCCATAGTCACAGTGCTTCACAATTTCATTTAAGAAAATGTGAGCAACTCTTCCCGCCAAAGAACCTTTGGCTGATCCGGGAAAGCAACGATTTAAATCTCGTCTATCTGGCATATAACGACTTTGGTTTACCACACCATAAACATTGACCATCGGCACAGCGATTACCGTGCCGCGGATAATTCTAAAGGTCTTCTGGCTAATAAGTCGCCGTATTATTTCAATGCCATTAAGTTCATCACCATGTACTGCAGCACTAATAAAAATAATCGGGCCAGGCTTCTTACTGCGAATAATATGCACAGGTAATGAAACGTTTGCATCGGTATATAACTTGGCTACCGGCAATTCAATCTTACGTTTTTCACCCGGCTTTATTTCAAAATCACCAATGACTAAGTTATCCATCATTTAATTAACCCTGACCACGCGTTTTGTTTTTATTATTTTTGGCGTTTTTTTCTATGAAATCAAACACCATACCAGCAACATCTTTACCCGTTGCCGTTTCAATTCCCTCTAGGCCTGGTGAAGAATTAACTTCCATAACCATCGGGCCATTTTGCGATTGCAATAAATCAACCCCACAGAAATTGAGCCCCATCACTTTCGCGGCATTAATCGCTGTTTCACGTTCTGCTTTTGTTAATCTGACGACTTCAGCAGAGCCACCACGGTGTAGGTTTGAACGAAACTCACCTTCAGCGCCCTGTCGCTTCATTGCTGCCACAACTTTACCGCCAATCACTAGACAACGAATATCTGCACCGCCAGCTTCTTTAACGAACTCTTGTACTAAAATATTAGCGCGTAACCCCATAAAGGCCTCAATGATTGCTTCAGCCGCTTTCGCAGTGTCGGCCAATACGACACCAATACCTTGTGTACCTTCTAATAGTTTGATAACAACAGGCGCACCACCAACATTTTTGATCAAATCTTTGATGTTATCAGGTTTGCTGGCAAAACCAGTTCTTGGTAAACCAACACCTTTACGAGATAGCAATTGCAATGAACGAAGCTTGTCACGTGAACGGCTAATTGCCACCGATTCGTTAACATTAAATGTTCCCATCATTTCGAATTGACGCGCTACTGCAGTACCATAAAACGTTACTGAAGCACCAATGCGTGGAATGATTGCATCGTATTTTGGTAATTGTTGGCCGTGATAACGAACGGTTGGACGACTACTGGTAATGTCCATGTAACAATGTAAAGTGTCAATAATGTCAACTTCGTGACCTTTCGCTTCGCCCGCTTCTTTAAGGCGGCGCGTTGAATATAAGTTTGCATTTCGAGACAGAATAGCGATTTTCATAATTTGTTTTCCGTTTACTTGCTAAAAAGTAAGTTGCTCAATAAATAACCATATAATATTACTGAAGTGTAGACATAAAACTCTGGACAATAAAACGCTATATTTTGTATTGTTTAATCAAAAATTTTGATTAGTCAGTAAAAATAAGGCTTAACGTGAAAATCGAGCTGTTAAAAACCTTTTTGGAAGTCTGTAGCACATTGCATTTTCGCATTGCGGCAGAAAACCTGTTCATCACGCAATCCGCGGTGAGTGCACGCATTAAACTATTAGAAGATGAGTTAGGCGTACTCTTATTCGACCGAAGTCAAAAGCATCTTAAGCTTACAGCCGAAGGGCATCGACTCATCAAACACGCGAATGAAATGATTTTCGTATGGCAAAAGACTAAGCAAGATGTAGGTATCGCGCGGAATGAATCACTTCAGTTGGTTATTGGTTCAATGATGTCGATCTGGGATACAGTATTGCTTGATTGGTTACAAAAAACACACCGCAACCTCGATGACGTAAGTTTGTTAACCAATACCTATAGCACCGTGGAGCTAAGAAAAAGTGTGTTAAACCGCATCGTAGATTTGGCTTTTCTTTTTGAACCACCATTAGTTGAAAATCTAGTTACAGTAAAAACAGCGACCATCCCCCTTCATTTAGTGTCTACCGAACGAGTAAGCGCTTACGAGGCATTTCGCCAAGACAGCTTTATCATGGTTGACTATGGGGAAGCAGTAAACGCGCACTTGACCAGAGAGTTCCAAGATGCCCCTCCAGCTAAACACGTGATGAGCCAGCCGAGAATCGCACTTAATTTTATTTTAGGCGCGGGAGGAAGTGCTTATTTACCACGACAAATGACATTTGAGCATACTCAGGCTGGTCGATTATTTATTATTGAGGATGCACCGGTATATACTCGAGACGTACATGCCATATACCTAGAAAAAAGCCAAAAAGTAGAAATTATTGAGCAGGCGCTACAATTATTTCCCCGAACGAACTAATCTCTTAATTATGTGAAAATAAAGCCCTTAACTACCAATAGTTTCGGTGTTGTTCTAGGCTTAAGTAGTCTACTGTTAACTATAATTATGCTTCATGACAGATATTAGTGAACTCAGCCTAAAACGACTGTTAGAACATGCGCATATCGGTGTGGTCATTCATCGGTGGGATACTTCTATCGTTTACGCTAATCCCACAGCGTTGCGATTACTGCGGTTAACTTATGATCAAATTATAGGAACCGATGCATTTGATCCACTGTGGTGTTTCGTCGATGAATCTGGCAAAAAAATGCCTACGGAAGAATTTCCTGTTAATAAAGTTATCAAATCTCGCCAACGACTGAATAACGAGGTGTTGGGCGTAATCGATAGTAGTCGGGAAGAGATCAGCTGGTTTATGATTAATGCCTACTATGAAGGGACGCCCAGCAAAGATAACAGCTTCATCGTTGTCACCTTCAATGACATTTCAGATAGTAAGAAACTCTTCTCATTTCAAGATATCGTTGAAAACACGCAAGATATTGTGATCGTCACTGAAGCAGAAGATATCGATTACCCGACAGGGCCAAAAATAGTTTATGTTAATCAATCCTTTGTTGATTTGACGGGCTATTCACCAAAAGAAGTTATAGGGGAAACACCAAGAATATTACAAGGCGCATTAACTGACAATGAATCAAAGGCTCGCATTCAATCGGCGCTAGAAAAACGCTACCCCGTCAGTGAAACTATTTTGAATTACGATATAAATGGTCGTCCTTATTGGATTGATATGAATATCATTCCACTAAAAAATAAATACGGCGAGGTCACGCACTTTGCTGCCATAGAGCGGGATGTAACAGAGCTGAAATTTCACCTCGAGCAACTAGAGAAACGCAATCAAGATTTACGCGCCTTGAAGCAAAGCTTAGAAGAACGTGTTGAAAAACGGACACTTGAATTGCAGCTTGCCAAAGCACAACTTGAAAAAATTGCTTATTTTGATCCCCTAACTAACATCCCCAATCGACGCTTTTTTATTGACCAGGCAAATAAACTAATAAAGTCATGTAATCGTCATAAACAACCCATGGCGTTTGGCTTACTCGATGTTGATGACTTCAAAGAATTCAACGACTCATACGGCCATGACTTAGGTGACGTTGTATTGCAAGAAATTGGAAATTGCTTGAATGAACTCTATAGAGAAGACGATGCTTTTTGTCGCTATGGAGGGGAAGAGTTTGCGTTTGTGATCGCCATCAATCAAGAAACTGATGCTCATACTTTTGCCAAAAGGCTGCTGAGTAAAATAAGAGACATTCGCATTGAACAATCCGATATGCCATTGATTAAAGTCACTGTTAGCTTAGGGATATCCATTTGCCAGCCACATGCAAAGGCAGATTTAGAGCAACAAATAAAACTTGCTGACCAAGCAATGTATGACGCCAAAAACAAAGGAAAAGATCAATACATTGTAGCGTCCGAGTGAGTATTCTAACATGAAGCACGGAAGTTGAATCGAGAAGCACATGTAAATACATACACATACCACTTAACATAGCAAAAAGGTAGTCAACCACTTCCTTGGCTTAATTCACAACAAATACACTATTAATATAAAAAACGACCGTTAAATAACAAAACGTTCTAGCAAATACAGGCAAGTTTCAACCTGTATTCTAAAATTTATCTATGTAGCTATCGCTCAACAGCAGTAAACGCAGAAAGGATTTCAATATGGATATATTGCGCATTAATAAGATTACGTTCACCCCTCTCTATTCACGGCATCGTTGTACAACACTTTACACGTGTATCTAATCGAACAATTCACTACAAACGGTATCTTGGAGTGTTTCCGCGATGAAAGTTAACTCAATAGCCACTAGAGTTTCAGTGGGTGTATTCGCCATAATCGTCATTTTATGTGCCATTGTCGGTTTTAATATTTCTCAGCACAGTTTAATTAAAGGTTATTCTAAACAAAGCTTTGAACACGATGTGCCAGCAACACAATTAAGCCTGAATATCAAATACCAATTAGCTCGTGCTCTCGATGCGCTTAGAGGTTGGAGTTCAATTGGTGATGAGCAATTTAGAAGGGACTTTAATGTCGCTTGGCTAGAAATTCAACAATTTAAGAACGAACTTACATTATTGTTGGAAAGTGAAGCTGTACTTCAAAATAGCAAGCTCAGATTACAATTTCGTGATTTATCTAACAAACTTAACGAACTTCAGACCACTCAAAAGAAAGTACTCAACATAGCCCAAACGCCTGATAATTTCCCAGGGATACAGTTACTAAATTTTGACATTGAACCCAAAGTCAAACAGATTTTAGCGTTGGTCACTCAACTAATTGAAATGGAGGCTGCACGGCCACCCGAGCAGCAGAGTTTTGATGTGCTCAAGCAGATGGCAGATTTTCGCGCCAGTTTAGCCACATCAGCATCAAGCTTTAGGATTTACTTACTTTCCAGAAACGATACCTATCGACTGCAATTCCAAACACAGTCACAAAACAATTCCATCAGTCTGCAACGGTTGAAAAGCCTAGAGCTATTATTGTCAGATGAGCAATTACAAGTGCTTGCAGAATTGGAGTCGTATCACGCGGTTTACGCTCCACTCCCCCAAAAATTAATTGAAATGCGCTTGTCTGAAGACTGGAACGTTTCGCAAATGATGCTTAATGGTATTGTCGCTCAACAAGACAGTGAAGTTAGGCGTCTCATTGATGAAGTTTACCTCGTTAATTATCGACAAATGATGAATAACATGACGGAGATAGAACACAGCCAGAATTCAGCTTATAGCATTTCGATAGTTTCATTGGTTGTCGGCATTGTGTTTGGCTTAGCTATGACCTATTTTTTAACGCGGATGATTACCGCGCCTATTGATCAGGTGCTCAAAATTGCCAATAGCATTAGCCGGGGTAATTTTAATGTAGACACAGACATCAGAGGCACGCACGAAGTCGTGCAGCTTTCAAATGCACTGTCAAACATGCTGAAAATGCTCAGAAAAGTAGCGACGCATGCACAGGCAGTTGCAAAAGGAAAGTATGACAATACTTTTATACCTTCCAGCGATGAAGATCAATTAGGCAAAGCAATCCAACGCATGTCCCAAAACTTATCCGAAACAACACGTCATAATGAACTACAGAACTGGTCAAGTACTGGTGTTGCTAATTTCAATACTGCACTACAAGGTCTAACCGATATCGACGAGATATTACCGGTTATAACTAACTTCGTTGGCAATTATTTCAACGCACAAGTTGGCGCCTTGTACCTGCTCGAAAGAGGCAAACTCAAACTAACAAGCAGTTATGCATATAAATACAGAAACAACAGCGATGTAGAGTTTTCATTGGGTCAAGGTTTAGTAGGTCAAGCAGCACAAGAAAGAAAAACCATTGTATTTTGCCAACCTAAGGCCGATGAAACACCATTAGAGGTCAGTACTGGTTTCGCTACAATGTTACCTCACTACACAATAGTCACACCGCTAATTAATCAACAAAATACCACCAACGCGCTTGTTGGCGTATTAGCGGTTGGCTCTGTTGAAGTATTCAATGAAACACAAATCGAAACCCTAGAAAAAATTACACAAAACGCAGCGGTTACCATAGATATGGCGCGTTCAAGAATCAGGCTTCAGGAATTACTGGAAGAATCGCAAGTACAAGCCGAAGAACTACAAGCACAGCAAGAAGAATTGCGCGTGGCAAACGAAGAATTAGAACAACAAACCCAAATTCTAAAAGAAGCACAGGAAGAACAGCAAAGACAAAGTGATAAACTGGCTAAGAGTAATGAGGATTTACAGAAACAATCAACATTACTGGAAGAACAAAAAAGGGTACTTGAAATCAAAAATAACGAGGTTGAAGAAGCCAAACGCCGTATTGAAGAAACCGCACAAGAAGTGGTACAAGCCAGCAAGTACAAATCCGAATTTTTAGCCAATATGTCACACGAATTAAGAACTCCACTTAATTCCCTACTGATACTCTCGGAAACGCTTATCGCCAATGATGATGGTAACTTGTTGGAAGATCAGATTGAAGATTTAGAAATTATCCATAGCGGTGGCAACAAATTGCTCACGCTAATCAATGATATTCTTGATTTGGCTAAAGTCGAATCAGGGAAACTTTCCATTATTAAAGAAGACTTCAGTTTACAAGAGTTTGCTAATAGCATTAGTGCAGAGTTTGAGCCTGTCGCAACCAAAAAACAGTTAGTATTTAAGATCGCCATTGACGAATCGATCCCACATCATGCGCATACGGATGTTCACAGGCTTGAGCAAATTATTAGAAACTTGCTGTCTAATGCGTTGAAATTTACTCACAAAGGTGAAGTTTCTTTTACCATATCGACCAGCAGCGACTCAAAAGTACTTGAAAAACTAATGACGCTGGAAAACACACCTTTTGAGCAATCACTGGTATTCAAAGTAACTGACACAGGTGTGGGCATTGAACAAGGTGCACAAGCTGCAATATTTGAAGCATTTCAACAAGCTGACGGTTCTACCAGCCGAAAATATGGTGGTACAGGGCTTGGGTTAACGATTTCTCGCGAACTAGCACTACTTTTAGGTGGTTATATTACACTAGATAGCGCTCCTAACGAAGGCTCTACATTTACGCTGTATTTGCCCTACATCGAGCCGAAAGTTATTAACGCAGATGATCACGAATTAATTGTAGAATACTCAAACGCAGATGATGAACTTGATCACGTATTCATTGATGATGATCGAGAATCGCTTGAAGATGCCGATAGTAATATTGTGCTTGTCATTGAAGATGACCCACAGTTTGCGAAATCTCTGGTGAAAATTGCTCATCAACGAGGGTTTAAATGTATCGCAACAGATACTGGTCGTTCAGGACTTGCGCTCGTAAACCGCTATCCGGTTTCCGCGATCATTCTTGATTTAGGCTTACCCGATTTTAGCGGCACAAAGGTGCTTGAAGGACTCAAGGCTTCTCCTGCTACCAAAGACATCCCTGTACATATCATAAGCGGTAGAGACGAAGCGACAGAAGAAACACATCAAGCCATTGGTTTTTTGACCAAACCTGCCGACATCAGTTCTCTTAACAAAGTCTTTGGCTTGTTCGAACAAGAGATAAACAACAATTTTAAACGGATATTACTCATTGAAGACGATAAAGAAAATTGTTATGCATTAAAGAAATTGTTTTCGAAAAAACAAATGGAAGTCACAAGCACTAGCTACGGTACCGAAGCCATTAGTTTATTAAATGACAACCATTATGATTGCGTTGTGTTGGATTTAACGCTCGACGATATGAATGGTATCCAGTGGCTCGAACAATGTGAAAAAGAGGATATAAATTTACCGCCAGTTGTTGTTTATACCGGCGAAGAACTTTCAGAAGAAAAATACAAGAACTTGCTAAATTACACCAATAGCATCGTTATTAAAGGCAATCGTTCAGCAGAACGGTTATTTGATGAAATCATTCTATTCTTATCTTCAAGCAACCAAGAAAAAGCGCCAATTTCCGAAGTCGATACAACCTCAGTTAAAGAATTATTTGCCAATAAGAAAATACTTCTTGTGGATGACGACATCCGTAACACCTATGCACTGTCCAAAGTATTGAAAGCCAAGGGCATGAATATCATTATTGCTGACAACGGACAGATGGCAGTTGACAAAGTCTCAAGTGAGCAAGATATCGATCTCATATTGATGGATATTATGATGCCAGTTATGGACGGATACGAAGCGATTAAACAGATTCGTGAACAAAACCAACACCCATATCCAATAATTGCGCTAACCGCCAAAGCAATGGCTGAGGATAGAGAACAGTGCATAAATGCAGGCGCTAACGACTATCTTACTAAACCCGTTGAAACCAAGAAGCTACTCGAAATGGTGAAGGTATGGTTGAATCAGTAGACGAAACATATACCGACGCAGATTTGTATCAGCTAAACGAGCTTATAGCTGCGATGAAGTCTTCGTATGGAAAAGATTTCAGCCACTACACAAAAAGCTCCGTGTTTCGTCGAGTTATGCGACGTAAAAATTTATGGAATTTGGCTAATATTGGAGAAATGGTTCCACTAATCACCAATGACCCGTGTAAATGGCAAGTGCTGTTTAATGACTTATCGACCTCAGTCACTCAATTGTACCGAGATCCGTTCGTCTTTAAATGCCTCCAAGAAGAAGTGTTTCCTGTGTTGGCAACGTTTCCATTTTTTAAAATTTGGGTTGCCGGCTGTTCAACTGGCGAAGAAGTGTATTCGTTAGCGATATTGCTTCATGAACAAGATTTGTTAAAACGAGCAAGGATTTACGGCACAGACTTTAACGATAGCAATATTACCAAGGCAAAAGATGGGATTTATAACCTCAGTGCAGTTGCCGATAGTCAAACGGCCTTTAATGCCGCAGGAGGAAGAAAAACACTTACGGATTACTTTCATGTTGCTTATGGCAAGTGCAAGGCAAAACCTTTTATTACGAAAAACATTACGTTCGCTAATCATAACTTAACGTCAGACGGCGTATTTGGTGAAGTTGAGTTAGTACTTTGCCGCAATGTACTCATTTACTTCGATAAATCGCTAAAACAGCGAGCATTAACTTTATTTGATCAAAGTTTATATCCTGGCGGTTTCCTTACCCTTGGAACACATGAGTCTATTATGCATCAAGAGCAAGCTATGAAGTTCACCTTAGTCGATCGTTATGCCAGTATCTACAGAAAGCAACTTCCAACTAATGATTAACTACGGGATTGTAGTGATGGGAGCATCTCAAGGAGGAATTAACGCGTGGAAAGAAATATTTCCCTGTTTAGACAAGGGTTTAAAGGTACCTGTTATTGTTGTGCAACATCAAAAAGCAAACAGCGGCAACACGCTTGTGCAGTTTTTGGACACATTAACCGAGTTACCCGTTGAAGACGTGGTAGATGGCATGGCAATGCAATCAGGACATATCTATTTAGCGCCCGCTAACTATCACTTATTAGTCAATGCAAATACAACGTTTAGTCTTGACGTTTCGGCCCCCGTTCAATTTAGCCGACCCTCTATTGATGTTACGTTTCAATCTGCTTTGTCAATTTACGGTAAGCGCCTCCTTGCTGTGTTACTCACTGGTGCCAATAGTGATGGTGCATTAGCGATGAAACTCGTAAACAAAATTGGAGGCACAACCATTGTTGAAGACCCAAGTACAGCCGAAGCGTTTTATATGCCTAAGAGTGCAATAGCTCAATGCTATCCAGATTATGTTTTACCACTTGCACAGCTATCGCAAAAAATTAGTCAATTAACAGGTTCTTTCTCCCAAGCATCAAATAAAATGGAGTCTACATTATGAATTCAATACCAGAAATTTGTGAAGAATACATTAATCAAGAACAGCACCATGCAAAGATTCTGATAGTTGATGACGGAAGAGAAAATCATCGCGTAATAGAGCGAATCTTAGCGAAAACAGGCGCTGAATTTTACAATGCGCTTTCAGGCCAAGAAGCGATTAGCTTGTCCCTTCGCCATAAATTTACGGTTGTTTTGCTCGACGTAATGATGCCGCAAATGGATGGTTTTGAAACAGCTTCAGTATTGCGTTTCAACGAAGAAACCAAAGATGTACCCATCATTTTCATAACAGCTGCCGATCGTAACAAAGAATTTGAATTTAAAGGCTATGAGCTAGGAGCGGTTGACTACTTATCTAAGCCCGTAAAAGCTCACACGCTGCTAAGCAAAGTAAACGTATTTATTAAACTTGAATCACAGCGCTATCAATTAGAACAAACGTTAGATGACATTAAACGTTTAGAAAACCGTAATCAGTTAATACTCGATTCTGTCGGTGAAGGCATCTTAGGCATAGAAATCAATGGTGATATCAGCTTCATTAATCCCGCAGGTGAATCCATACTAAAGGTTACTGAGCACGCATTAATTAATAAGCATTTTTTCGACGTCGTTTACAATGCAGAAGATGAAGATGGCTTACAAACCCAGTGGTGTAACATGCCACTATTAGAGTATTGTAAGAAAGGGGAAAAGTACACAGAAAGAACGGCAACATTTAAGCGTAACAATGACGAATATTTTGCTGTTGAATATACCGCAACCCCCATTAGAGATGAGCAAGATTTAATTGGTATCGTCGTCGCATTTCAAGACATTACCGAACGTAAAAAAGCGGAACAACAATTACAGCAACTCGCTCGCTACGATTCGCTCACTGGACTGCTTAATCGATATGCTTTTGGTAACTATCTAAAGCAATTAATCTCTCGTGTTAAGCGTCAACACTCTTCATTTGCGTTGCTTTTCATTGATATGGATAAGTTTAAAAACGTCAATGATACATTAGGACACGAAACGGGTGATTCACTGTTGCAAGAAGTGGCTGTGCGCTTTAAATCGTTAATCCGAGATTGTGATGTATTGTGCCGGCTAGGTGGAGACGAATTTACCTTAGCGATTGAAGCAGCGAGTTCCAGAATTGCTGAAGACGCCATAATTGTGTCTGAGAAACTCTTAAAATCGTTTGAACAACCTTTTAATATTAATAATCATGAGATATCTATAGGTGCCAGCATCGGCATTTCCGTTTACCCCGAATCAGGCACAGAAATTTCACAGCTGATGCAAGCAGCAGATCTTGCCATGTATAAAGCAAAAGAAACAGGTACCAATTTATTTCAATTCTTCACTGAGAAAATGCAAGAGGAAGCGCTTGAAAACATTGCGCTAGAAAAAAAACTTAGGCGCGCCATATCTCATCAAGAGTTTTCGTTAATGTACCAACCTAAAATCGATTTACAATCAAATAAGGTTATTGGCGTAGAAGCCCTTATTCGTTGGCAAAAAGATGGCAAGAACATCTTAGGCCCTGATACATTTATACCAGCTTTGGAAGAGCTAGGATTGATAGAAGCAGTAGGTGAGTTCGTATTGAAAGCGGCTTGTCAGTTTTCTCAAAGAATAAATCAGCTTTCGCTAGATTTACCGATAAAAACAGCCATTAATCTTTCTTTGAAAGAAGTTATTAACCCTCAAATTACGCAAATTTTTGAAAACCAACTAGAGCAATATGAATTACCCGGTGAATACTTTGAAATAGAAATTACCGAAACTTCGATGATGCATGAACCCAAGCAAACAATAAAACAGCTACATGCATTCCATGAGACGGGTGCATCAATTGCCATTGACGATTTTGGTACAGGCTACTCCTCACTGAGCCACCTTAGCAAGTTGCCGCTTGATGTGCTGAAAATTGACCGTTCTTTCTGCAAAGAAATCGGCCAAAATCGTAATACTGAGAACATCATCAAATCAACTATTGCTTTAGCACATACGCTTGAGCTGAAAGTGGTCGCAGAGGGCGTAGAAACTGAAGAACAACTCGCATTTTTGAAAAGTATGAACTGCGACATTATTCAAGGTTATTACTATAGTCCGCCGTTACATTTTGATGAGCTTGTCGAGTTTGTGAAAAAACATCAATAAGAGGCATATTAGGCTGTGTCAAGAATAAGAAAAGATCAATGGCTAAGTAATTATGCCATTGATCTTTTCTTACCAATTTAACGATACGATTAGTTAACCACTATGGTTTATAAACGATAACGGTCTCTCCTTCATCACTGGTAAAGGTCACGCTTTGCTGTTTCTTCCTAATACCACTTTGTGAGCATGTATTATCAGAACACGTTCCTTCACCTGACGACCAAGTCCCCAATAAAGGCTCATTATTTGCGTTATACACAACCGCTGTCCATGTTGAACCGTTATTGATGCTGTCAGTCAACAGTGTTGCCTCTTGCTCTGAAGACACATTCACATCATCACTGGTCGCATCAGAATCATTGTCGTCGTCCATCACGGTTAAGGTTACTGAATAGGTACCATCACTCGCGTAGGTATGACTTGTTGTTTCACCGTTCCCCGAATTGCCGTCGCCAAAATCCCACGAATACGACACGATTGTGCCATCACTATCTGACGAGGCAGATGCATCAAACTCACAATCTAATAGCGAACATGAGGCGCTAAATGACGCTGTAGGTGGGTTGTTGCTGTCAGTACCTGTAGCAATAAGAACAGGATTAAAGTCAGCAGCTCCGATATCCAGTAGTGGTTCCATAATACCGTCACCCGAATCATCAACCCAGTCAAAGTTTCCTTTGCTAAGCAAGGTGCTTTCTATCGTAGCTGGCGACATGTTATTACTTGCGAGTAACGCTGCCGCACCAGCAACATGAGGAGCTGACATTGATGTGCCACTAATTGTGCCATAGCCACCTCTCTCTATAGGAAACGTCGAAGTAATACAAACCCCTGGAGCCGTTATGTCGACCGTACTTCCCCAATTACTGAAATCTGCTAAAGTATCGTCTTGATCGCTACGACAAGTAGGTGACGCACCGCCTCCAGGCAAGCCATTGAAATCAGCCAAAGCCGAAACGGTTATCGCATCCGGTGAATTTGCAGGCGTAAATCCGCTGCTGTCTGCATTGCTATTACCTGCCGACACGACTACCGTCACACCGCTAGCAACCGCAGCGCTGATTGAATCGTTCATTGCGCTACTGCTTCCAGAACCACCTAAACTCATATTGATCACTTCAATATTGCCTTGCGCTACCACCCAATCTACACCAGCGATAATACCTGAAAGTGAACCTGAACCCTGTGAATTAAGCACTTTTACCGCCCAAAGCCGAGCGCCCGGCGCAACGCCAACAACCCCTTCATCATTATCTAAAGCTGCTATTGTCCCTGCGACATGTGTGCCATGATAATGGTCGTCATCGCCACCAAGTGATTCATCACAAAAATATTTGCGCGATCTACCCGGTCCTTTAGTGGTATATAAACAATTGGCTCCACCAACCACGTTTAGATCGGAATGCTGTTCATCGATACCAGTATCAAGCACTGCAACGTCAACATCC
Organism: Thalassotalea fusca; assembly: GCF_053485835.1. Lineage (NCBI taxonomy): Bacteria > Pseudomonadati > Pseudomonadota > Gammaproteobacteria > Alteromonadales > Colwelliaceae > Thalassotalea > Thalassotalea fusca. The sequence continues at coordinate 11,754 of NZ_JBQRUN010000014.1, read as the reverse complement.
ACGCGAAAATCATCAAGTCCGTCAATATCGAGTTCAGCTTGATTAGCAAATATTCGCTCAACACCCGTTGGTATATTTTGTACGAATGCCGTCATCGGAATGTCTTCTTCAACATATGACACATTAGGATTGCGCAAAATGCCATTAAGTGCTGCAGACGACACAGCAATAGAAAAACCTTTTATTGTATGGTTGTAAAGGAAACCCACTCTGCCGTTACTTTGCCTTGCGATGCTGGCGGCGACTTCATTAGGGTTTGTATGAGCCTTTAATACGACCACATACTGCTTTAAATCAGGGGGCGATTTTGCATAGCTAAACGTGGTTAGAATTAAGGACAAAGATATTAGGATTAGAAATGACTTAACTGACATACTCACTGCTGTACCTCCCGCAGAATCTGAGTGCAATATACTAATTATAGATAACTGTTTACTTTTTACCCAAAAGATAAAGGAATAAGTTGTCGCTGTATCCACAACAACAACTAACATTATGAAACAGGTGAATTTTTAACTTAAATCTACGAAAAAGTTTCTGGAGTACGTAAAAACAGTGCCACTAACCTTTTTGGTAATCGTCCAACGAATGCCTTTAATCATAAGTGTTCAAAGCCTGTATTTCTTATTCAATGATTCTAAGAAAGTATAACTAATAGCTCAACAGCCAACTTAAGTTTCTATTCGAAAAATGCGTTCAATGCCGCAATTCGCTCCAGCCTAGTGAACAATATTTATACGTTTGTCGTAAATATAAGTAACTTTGCCTTAATAGCTCTATCTGTCTTATTTAGAAACTGATATCTTTGCGTGTTTTTGCACGACCTAATTTCCTATTCACACCATAAGATAACAACGAGACGGCAGTATAATGAAGATAAAATCTCCCCTAGCGTGGGCCTTACTCGTGCCATTAACTTTGGCAACTAGCGTGTATGCCTCTGCAATAAAGCAAACGAAAGGCGACTTTGAAGATAAATTTCGCCAATTAGAAGAAGTTTTACCAACACCAAATGTATACCGCAATGCGGCCGGTGAGCCTGGTGAAAGCTATTGGCAACAAAAAGTCGACTACAAGATTAAGGTTTCGTTAGACGAAGAAAAGCGTCGAATTTCAGGTAGTGAAAAAATCACCTACCACAATAATTCGCCGTACAAACTAAAATATTTATGGGTTCAGCTTGACCAAAATATTTTCAAAAACGACTCAATTGCTAATATGACGAGCACTTTCGATTCGGCACCTGCTGATAAATCGGGTACACAAGCGAAAGCGAGCAAGCTAAGTCTGAATCAACTGCGTCGCCATCAGTTTATGGCTGACAACGAATTAGGTTATGTCACTAGTGCAATTAAAGACGCCAAAGGTAAAGAACTGCCATTCACTATCGTTGGAACACAAATGCGCATCGATTTACCGAAAGCACTAAAATCAGGTGATTCGGTTAAATTCTCTATCGATTTTGCCTTCAATATCGTTGAAGAAGATGCCATTTCCGCGCGCTCAGGTTATGAGCACTTTGAAGATGACGCCAGAGAAGGCGGCAACGATATCTTCTTACTTGCACAGTGGTTCCCTCGTTTACATGCCTACACAGACTATGAAGCATGGACTAACAAAGAGTTCTTAGGTCGTGGCGAATTTACCCTTGAATTTGGTGACTACGAAGTTGAAATCGATGTGCCTGCTGACCATATTGTCAGTGCAACGGGTGTATTGACTAACGAAAAAGACGTACTAACCAAAACGCAGCGAAATCGTTTAGAACAAGCCAAAACTGCCAAACGCCCAGTATTTGTTGTCACAGAAGAAGAAGCGTTAGAGAACGAAAAAGCCGGCACTGACAAACGTAAAACATGGAAATTTAAAGCTGACAATGTTCGTGATTTCGCTTGGGCTTCTTCACGCAAGTTCATGTGGGATGCGAAGGGATATCAACAAGGCGGCGATGACATGCCATTTGTTATGGCAATGTCATTCTATCCTAAAGAAGGTGGCGACCTTTGGAAGAAATACTCTACTGAGTCAGTAATCCACACAATGGATGTATACTCACGCTTCTCGTTTGACTACCCATATCCAACAGCGCAATCGGTCAATGGCCCAGTTGGTGGTATGGAATACCCGATGATTACCTTCAATGGTCCTCGTACCGAGCTGCAAAAAGATGGTACGCGTACCTATTCACAAGCTGAAAAACGCTTTTTGATTGGCGTCGTTATTCACGAAATTGGCCATATCTATTTTCCTATGATTGTTAACTCAGACGAGCGCCAATGGACGTGGATGGACGAAGGCTTGAACAGTTTCTTAGATGGCGTAGCTGGACGTGAGTGGGATCCAAACATTCCTTGGGGTGTTGAACCGCGTGACATCATCGGCTACATGAAGTCTGAAAAACAAGTGCCAATTATGACGCAATCTGACAGTGTTTTACGTTTAGGTCCTAATGCTTACACTAAACCAGCGGCAGCATTAAACATTTTGCGTGAAGTGATATTAGGTCGCGAACTTTTCGATTTCGCTTTCAAAGAATACTCAGAACGTTGGCAGTTCAAGCGCCCAACGCCTTCTGATTTTTTCCGTACCATGGAAGAAGCTTCTGGTGTTGATTTAGATTGGTTCTGGCGTGGCTGGTTTTACTCAACAGACCATGTAGATATTTCAGTCGACAGCGTATATCAGATGCGTCTTGATACGAAAAATCCTGATATAGATTTCGCTCGCCTGCGTGACATCGAAAACAACAAGCCACCATCACGTTTTGTTGAACGCAACAAAGCAGAAGGCAAAACGCTATGGATTGATCGTAACCCAGATGTTTCTGATTTCTATGACGAAAATGACCGCTTCACTGTTACCAATAAAGAACGTAACGCGTATCAAAAATTCCTTAAGGGATTAAAACCTTGGGAGCGCAAAACTTTTGAGCGTGCTATAGCAGAAGATAAGAACTACTACGTGATTAACTTCTCAAATCTTGGTGGATTGGTGATGCCAATTTTACTTGAACTAACTTATGCTGATGGCACTAAAGAAGATCAATACATTCCAGCTGAAATCTGGCGTCGTACACCTAAGCAGGTAAGTAAACTGATCGTTACCGCCAAAGACAAAGAGCTAGTACAAGTAACGGTTGATCCCGGTTGGGAAACAGCCGACGTAAACGTGGAAAATAACCACTATCCTCGTCGCATTATTCCTTCACGTGTGGAAGCCTATAAGCGCAAGAAAAGTAAAGCAAAAGTTAGCCGCGATATTATGCAAGATATCAAAACTGAACTAAAAGTTGAGAAAGACGAAGCTAAAGAGCAAAAGGATAACTAATGCTAAAGCAGTTATTTTTATCTTTGTGTCTAACACTTTTGCTGGGAGCTAACACTACGTTTGCTCACCAGCAAAAAGCGGCCGAAACTACCGTGCTATTCAATAAGAACTCTGGCCAACTTGAAGTGATGCATCGATTCTATTTGCATGACACAGAGCACGCAGTACAAGCTTTGTTTGACAAGAATGCAGATATTCTTGATTCACAAAAAACACAACAGCAATTTGCTGATTATGTTGCCAAACAGTTTTTAGCACGCACGCTAGCTGACGATGAAATGACCTTGTCAAATGTTGGCTATGAAGTGGAAGGCAAGTTTTTCTGGGTGTATCAGGAAGCTGTGTTACCAACTGAACTTAAAGGTATAAAGCTCTTTAACGGTGCTTTACGTGACCTTTGGCCAACACAAATCAATATGGTGAATATTGAAGGTAAAGGCAAAGTTCGCACGCTATACTTTAGTGAAGACAAAGACTGGCTAGTGGCCAAGTTTTAATATTTAGCCCACTGAAACTGCACAACGTAAAATGCCGAAGTTGAATTAACTTCGGCATTTTTTGTTAGCTCACTAATGCATGAACGTTTAGTTAGCTCCCGATTGTCCTGAGCTTGTCGAAGGGGCTGAGTAGAAAGCGCGACGAATCGAAGGGTAAACAAAAGCCAATCTTTTATAATCATTTACGCAGTGATAAATAATCCGTACGTCCTGAGTGTGAGGAACGAACAAATCGAAGGGCGACTGCTGCGCGCTCATCGAACGTTTAGTTAGCTCCCGATTATCCTGAGCTTGTCGAAGGGGCTGAGTAGGAGGCGCGACGTATCGAAGGGTGCGCTCATACTTAAATTGCTGCTGGGTATTAAACCTACTGCTCATTAATCTCTAAGCCATATTTCCCAAACAATGTATCTAAAATGCCCTTTTTCCTCATATTTCCCAGTAACTCATTGATGTATTCAATGGCAATGTGACTATTTTTTCTTACTAACACCGTATGATTGTAGATTTGGTCGTATTTGTCTGAAATCAGTAATTTATCTTTGTCTTGGGGAGATTGCATAAAATGATAATTCAGATATTCCTTAGACAACACCGCGATATCACCACGGTTATTGAGTATTAATTCCAAACTTTTTTTCTGGCCGTCTGTTTGTATCAATTTAAAGTTTTTGGAAAGAAATTCCGGATCAGTACTAAAATTTGCAAACTGGTAATGGTAGCCAAGTACACCAATCATCACCTTATCTTGAAAATCATTAAAAAACGATTGATCACGTTCGGGTTTGGCTAAAGTTACATATACTTCATATCCAGTAGCAAATGGATACGACGCCGTAACTGGATAATCCTGCCAGCCCCATTTTATATCTTCAAAAATGATCATGTCGAATTTGTTCTTTTCAAAATCGAGATAGCGCCGCTTAGACGTAGTTGGTATACCGACGAACTTATACTGATGCTGAAACGCATTCATGGCATCTATAAGTTGAACGGCTATGCTCTCAGACCCGTCTGTGACAAATGCATACGGCGGGAAATCATACAAACCAACCTTTACAATTTCAGCGGTGAATGCTTCAAACGATAGCCAAAGCCCTAATATAAAAGTGTGTAATTTCATTCGCCTATATCTTCATTCCACAGTTCAGGTTTCGCTGCCATGAATTCGTTCATGAGCTTTTTACATTCATCAGAGTCAACCAACACCGTTTCAACGCCTCGTGATCTCAGCAGCTCCTCATCCCCCATAAAGCTCTGATTTTCTCCTATTACTACCTTAGGTATACCATAAAGCAATATCGCACCAGTACACATGGAACATGGTGACAATGTGGTATAAATAACGCTTTGGCGATACACACTTGCAGGTTGCCTGCCTGCATTTTCTAATGCATCCATTTCCCCATGTAAGGTAGGACTCCCTGTTTGCACCCGCTTGTTATGTCCTCTGCCAATAATTTTTCCATTATGAACCAGCACTGAACCAATAGGGATACCACCTTCTGCTAGCCCCTTTTTCGCTTCATCAATTGCCGCTTGCATGAATTCATCCATATAAAAACCTCTGAATTGATTCAACCTGTGGATTAATATCAGTTTAGGAGTAAAAAGCGAAAACTAACAAGCGAATATATAAATCAAGCGTGGAGAGTACAGTTATGTTGGTAATGTGTGTTTATCATTGCAGGAAAAAAAGGTGGAGTATAGCCCCCACCTTATAGAAGCGCTTAGATTTGTTTATCTAAATGCAGCCATGTCAGTCTTTGTCGTATTTAAGACTAAGGCATTAAAATTACTGCTTTCAGTACCCATCGCCTTGCCACCATATTGAACAAATGGATTTGACCAATAATTTAATCGCGTACAACCGCGACGGCAGTTGTAAGCCATAATAGTTCGCCAGCCATCACGATCTGCTTGATAGCCATGGCCATAAGCAAATGGTGTATTTGTTGGATCGTTTTTCGGATCATGACGCGCTGACTGCAAATGACCAATTTCATGACCAAACGAGTAGTAACCGGTTGCACAATCATAATGTACTGCCGCAAACGCTGTTTCAGCAGTAGAACCAATATCAGAAGCAAGTCCACAATATTGACCGTTATCAATCATCAGCATTCCTACGTCTGCATTTACCTGATCACGCGTATTATGGATACTGTCCATCACGCCATCACTGGTATTGCGATAATGCCCTAAGTCAGTACTAAAATTGCCAGTTTCGCTGTAGTTAATTTCATACTTACCCGCTAACTCAACAGAAAGGGTAATACCAGAGTTAACATAGCCTTGATTAGTTTCAGCTATTGCTAAATCAATAAGACCGTTGATGTCGCCACTAGCCGATGCCGCCGCAGGAGTGTAGTGAACCATAATGCGTAATGTTTCACTTGGACCCGGATCAGGTGGCGTTCCAGGATCACCGCCTCCCGGCTTGCCCTTACCTGCTTTGTCGCCGCGACTATTGTCCGCCATCTGATCGTATTCAGCAGGATGGTCTGCTGGCATTTGAGATTCATCAACGGCAATAAACGCATGACCTGCGCCTGCTAGTGGTCTTAATTGATATAACTCGCCTTCAAGACGAATATTAGCGGTTACTTTTTGGTTATTTCGTACCAGAGTTACTGAGTTTCTCGGATCTAGCTTGTCAATATTACCCGCTGTTTCAAGAATATTGCCTGACCAAATAATGGTGCCATTACCCGTTTGCTTCGCAGATTTTTTGACGAGCGTATACGCTATGCCATTAATCGTAAAGCCAATTTCGTCACTATTGGTTTGAATACTCTGTGCATCCAATTCCACTAGCTCAATTGCTCTGGCATGCGCTTTTGCAGCCATTTTATTTAACACTTTATCTTTACCCCAAGCGTTCGCTTGAGCATGCTCTGGCATCTTGCTGTTAATTGATGTTGCCGCCATGGCCGTGCCAGTAAGCAATGTTAAGCTAATCGCTTGCACTAATTTATTCTTAATCATTGTTAGTTTCCTGTTGTGTAATTATTATTGCCTATCAGTTCAACGCGACAGCGCTGTTTATCTGACAAGTGTTTTCAAACTAACAAGAAACCAAGGCATTAACTCACAGCTTTGCGACAAAAATTCGTACTAAAACGACAAGTTTCACTTGTAATTTTTTCATTTAAAATAGTACGTTACGTATATAAACAAGGAGAAACAATTGGCAATAAATAGCACTAACCATCATTCCACGGCGTTTCAATTGGTTTTGATACACTATCATTAGATTTAGCTTTGTTGAGCAATCTATGCATTTAACTATGACGTGTATCTCATTAATCAACACACTATATCAATTGATGTTCTGATATACTTACCACTTTCCCGAGCTAGCACGTGTTTTAGCTCGCCAATTTGCCAATAGTTGAGCCCTTTCATGTCTAACGCATTTTCTACTACCAATCTATCTCACGCATTACTCGAAAACCTTGAAAGTTTGGGGTATCACAGCATGACTGAAATTCAGGCACAATCTTTACCCCTTATGCTGGAAGGTAAAGACGTCATTGGTCAGGGTAAAACTGGCTCAGGTAAAACTGCCGCCTTTGGCTTAGGCTTATTACATAACCTCAACGTGAAGCGCTTTCGCGTACAGTCATTGGTGCTTTGTCCTACACGCGAACTTGCCGACCAAGTAGCCATTGAAATAAGAAAGCTAGCGCGCGCAATACACAATATTAAAGTACTAACCTTGTGCGGTGGCTCACCAATGGGACCACAAATTGGTTCATTAGAGCATGGCGCTCATATTATTGTGGGCACACCAGGTAGAATTGAAGAACACATTAGAAAAGGCCGATTGTCATTAGCCGAGTTAAATACATTGGTATTGGATGAGGCCGACCGTATGCTCGACATGGGATTTGAAGAATCTCTTGAGCGCATTGTTGCAGAGTGCCCTGCAACGCGACAAAACTTGCTATTTAGCGCCACTTACCCGAAAAAAATTGAACAGCTGGCAAGTCATATAATGACGGCTCCTGTCAAAGTTGAGGTTAAGAGCACCCATGATGAAAGCTCGATTAACCAATACTTTTATGAAGTAGAAAATAATGATGCGCGAATTGATGCAGTTAAGCGATTACTTTATAAGTTCCAACCACAATCAACCATCATTTTTTGCAACACAAAACTTGAGTGTCAAGCACTGGCAGATAGCCTCGAACAACAAGGTGTTGGTTGCGCAGCTTTGCACGGTGATCTTGAGCAACGCGATCGCGACAGGACACTGATCCGGTTCGCCAATCAGAGTTTAACCGTATTGATAGCAACTGATGTTGCCGCTCGAGGTATCGACGTCGACAATGTTGAGATGGTCGTTAACTACCACATAGCGCATGATCCAGAAGTGCATGTACACCGCATTGGGAGAACAGGGAGAGCAGGCAATAAAGGTAATGCTTGTTCACTTGTCAGCCACAAAGAAGCACATAAAATGATTCGCCTCGAAGAATACTTAGGCCAGTCAATTTCACCAGAACCTTTACCCACTGACGAAGTTTTTAGTAACGAGCTTGTGCAGGCATCAATGGTGACCTTACAGATTGACGGTGGCAAAAAGAACAAGTTACGCCCAGGCGACATTTTAGGTGGATTAACCTCAAACCCGGCAATTAAAGGCGAACAAATAGGTAAGATTAAAGTTCAGGCAATTTCATCATTTGTTGCAGTAAACAAAGCCATTGTCAAACAGGCACTCAAAACAATCAGTGAAGGCAAAATGAAAGGGCGTACATTTCGTGTGCGTAAAATAACCCGTTAAACTTAGTAATCTATTTTATGACATTAGGTACGCAACGCCTTGACCATTTCCTAGCCAAATATTGCAAAATATCAAAAGGCGATGTGCGCTTATTACTAGCTAAAAATCGTGTTTACGTTGACGGCAAACTTGCACAGGGAATAGACCAACGAGTTAATCAGTTTAGTCAAATATCATTAGACGATAGAGAAATTCAAAACAACCCTGCATATTACGTGATGCTGCATAAGCCTGTAGGTGTTGTTTGCGCGACGAAAGATAACATACACCCAACCGTTATCGATATACTCCCATTTGAATTTAAGCATGAACTTCATATCGTTGGGCGACTCGACTTAAATACTAGCGGCCTTGTATTGTTAACCAATGATAGCCGCTGGTCTGAGGCAATTACTCAACCAAAGCAAAAGGTTGAAAAAACCTATCAGGTCACTCTTCAAAACCCAGTCGAAGAAAGCTACGTCTGTGGATTCAAACAAGGCATGTATTTTGAGTTTGAAAACATCACCACACTACCAGCTAATTTAACCGTAACAGGTCAATACAGCGCCGAAGTAAAACTGGTTGAAGGCAAATATCATCAGGTGAAGCGAATGTTTGGTCGTTACCGTAACCCTGTAATTAAGCTACATCGCAGTCAAATTGGCGAGCTCAAGCTAGATGAGCAATTAGCCGCGGGCCAGAGTAGGCACATGACAAAGTTAGAAATAGATGCATTTAAGAACTAACCTCGAATACATTGGCAAATGCAAACATTGTCTGCGAGCATTGGTGTTCGGTAAGCGCTGAATACAATTCATTGCTCAAAGAGAAAACCCCAGCCTAAGCTGGGGATTAGAACTTGTTGAGTTGACCGATAAGTTAACTTTCAACAAAATCACAACCTATTGTTTTAGCTCAACTTTATTAAATAAAGCATTCATCCATTAGCACCCAAACTAGCCACTAACTCACTCTATTGGCTTAAGGGTAAAGTATAATGGTAAAAAATATACATTTATCCCGCCAACTCGCGAACAAGTATCTTTAACTCTTCTTCCGAAAACTCAAATTCAGCCCCTTCCTCCATGGCCATCAATTGAAGAAGTTTCTCATCAATATCAGTAGTCAATTCAATCCCGTGTTCTTGATATAACTTAAAAGCCACTCGAGCTATTCTTACAACGTCGTAGCCTTTATCAAGCTCTGTTTGCAATACACTACTAAGTTCTTTCGCTGTAAGTGTCATAACCCTAACTCCCTCGCCGTTAACCGATCTGTTACTTAACGGATCAACATTACCCGAAGGGTTATGAGTTTTCTATGTAAGCTTGAATAAATAAGTGCTATTTAACAAACAGTAAACTCTTTTTGTATCTAAAGCATTCCACTCGATAGTTTCGCCGTTATCTTCGTCAATATATATGGTTATCGTTTCGTTAATGCTATGGTTACTACGCTCAATGAGCTTAAGTGTCTTGCTTCCTTCACAAAGGCTTTGTATTATTTCTTGAATAGATGGCGAGCCTTCTGGACTTTCGGCGATAACATTCTTTAATAATGAGCCCACTATCGCCTCCAAGTTGAGCGACATTAATGAGTTAGTTCCGCTCGAAATCAACCACAATAAAAACAAATCATGCTGAGTCGCTCGTTTAAGTTCTTCAAGCTCACCAGACTCGTACCCTAAAGCTGACCAAAGTTCCTTCAACTCTTGTAAAGGGCATATCAAAACGGAAGAGTTTGAAATTCTAAGGTATCCTTCAACTTCCACATCAGAAACTATTGGCACAAATACAACAAAGTCACCAGCAATTCTCAGGTTATGCAAATAGCCTTTGTCGCCGTTATAATTCAGGCGAACTTGCAGCTCTCCATTAACGCTCGTGACCAAATCATCTGCAACGCCATTAAACACTGGCAATCCGAAATATTGTAAATCAAGTATCTGATCGTAATCGTCGCCGTAAAAACTATACTTAAAATTATTATTCATATTTTTAATTCGCTACATTTTCAATACTTGGAAGCTCCCACCTCTTTGAGTAGCGCGCCCAATCACTCTTTGGAATAAATGCTCTGTGTCGCATTATTTTTCCACCTTTGTCTGTCGTAATATGGAAAACACCTTCTTTTCCATTAATCGTACCCTGTTGCAGATATTCAGAGCGGCCATTTGCCCTAACGATAGGCTTCTGAGAAAGAATAGATTTTTCGAAAGATGCAGGGAAGTTATGGAAGGCATCTTCACTCATTCTTTTTAAAGTTCTGGCATCGTAAATAGGCAGCTTGTCTCCACTCCTTGAAGATCTAATTGCAGTTCCAAAGCCAGTCCCACCAGGTGTGAAAAAGCCCATTACATCTCCACCTAAAGCAGCAACATTATCCCCAAAATTATCACAATCTCCAAAGATATTTTCATTCGCTATTTTATAAAGATCATAAATAATAAAGCCTGCATCAACAAAACCGTCGAATGAGATAAGCCCACTTGGATCAATGAAGTTAATAGGATCATTAAATACATACCCATAAAGATTACTATCACCAGCTGAAAAGCGAATTGGATCTTTACTGGTCCAACGGCCTGGCTCTGCACTGTAATCCCTAGCGCCAAAGCGGGTCAGTTGCGTAGCTTGATCATAAATACCACCAGCAAAGCCAAACGGTTGGAAACCTGGATTAGTATCGTGAGTGATAATACCAAATTCATCATAATCTATACGCTGGGCAACAGCGCCAGTGTCAGCGTTGACGACCAATCTTGGGCTACCCAAATGATCTGAAATAATTTGATAGGTAACGCCACCTTTGAGCATGTAATCAGGTACATTGGTTTTCGTCGCATAAATGAACTGACTTATAATTGCATTATTTGAGTCAAGTTCAGCGACTGGCTGTAATTGCCCGCCATACAGAAATCCTTGTACTAATGCTCCATTAACTTTTTTTCCAATCCTTCTGTCCTGTGCGTCGATAATATAATCAACAACAGTTTCATCTGGCAGAGTGACTTTAAGTAGGTTCCCCAAAACATCGTAGCTATACTGCGTAACATCGCTTCCACAAGTTTTCTGTTTTAGCTCACCATTAGCAGTATATTGGTAACTACAGTTGCCATAACTGGTTAATCTGTCTTGGCTATCATATACACCATTC
>NZ_JBQRUN010000013.1:0-105428 GCF_053485835.1 Thalassotalea fusca | reverse complement strand
TTGGCATTTATACTGTGTTATCGCCTTACTGGAGGAGAATAACTACACGACGAAGGCTCTGCCTAGTCTAAATGCCAAACTGTCAGCTGCAAAAATGAACAGCAAAGGTCAACACGCTCTAATACCATAAAAAAATACAGAATGACTATATCGGTGTTTATTTGACTATGCTGGTAACACACTTGTAAACAAAACGAATAGAATTGATTAAAAAAAATGTCGACAAATTGCAGTTAACACTAGCAGTTTTGCACAAATTAGCTGAGAATAGGCCAGTATAAAAACAACAATCTTAGCGATCATTGAGGCTGAATTGTGAAATATCATGATTCCATAGAACAAGCAGATAAAAAATCGGCGCAGGCAATGAAACAATTGCAGCAATGGCACCTAGCTGCCACCCCGATTAACTATGCTGTGAGCTATGAGTATGTCAACAATAAGAATGCTAAACTTAAGAAGCTCATTGAGCAGCATTTAGCCTTGGGCAAGCGTCTTGATAACTTCTTATTTGAAGACATCTACCAACAGGTGATTCTCAAGCAAAATAGTTTTCGAGACGGTATTGTCAATGATATTGATCAACTGATTACGACCTCTAGCGAAAGCAATAAACACAGTCAATCATCGTTAAATTCGTTTGTTCAAACATTAGAGCGCGAAGCACCCGCCATTGCTTCAGCAGATCAAAAGCTCATTAGCAGAGCGGTTCAGGCCTTACAAAAGGCATCTCGTGTATTCAAAATTCAGCAACTGCAGATCAGTGAGCAACTCAAGCAATCGGTAGATAAAGCTAACGCTTTAAAAGCAGAACTCGATGTGCTCAAGAAGGAAATCTATCTTGATCCACTCACAGGGCTTTACAATCGCAAAGCCCTTGCCAAGCACGTTGAAGCTTGGATTGCTGAAGATCCGAGCAAGCAAATAGCCGCTATCGTTGTAAATGTTGATCAGCTTGGTGAAATTAACCAGCACTTTGGTGGATTAATTAGCGATGTACTGTTAAGCAAGATTGCGCAAAAAGTAAAAAGTTACGTGGGTGACAGTGGCTTACCGGTGCGGGCAGGTAATGAAGAATTTCTGATTTTATTACCTGACGTAGAACGTTCCATCGCAATGGAAATTGCTGAAAAAATAAGGCAAGGCGTAGAAAAACTCAGATTTGTCAGCAGTAAATCTGGCGTTAGGTTGCCTCAGATGACGGTATCACTTGGGGTCAACGACTTCACTCTATCGCAAAACTTTAAGCTGATCCTCAATAATACCCGCGCATTGGTGACTGAACTACAAAAGTCTGCGCATAACCAGGTGATGGTCGCAGGTTAGCGAAGAAAAACTGCTGCTTGTTCTAACTGGTTTTCATTAAATACCCTGATTCCATGTTGACGCAGTAACTGCGTGGTAACACCTTCACCAGATACAGTTCGATCTGAAAAGCTACCATCATAAACTTGCGAACTACCACAAGATGGGCTGGACTCTTTCAATATGGCCACTGAAATCTCATGCTGTTGACATAATTTAAGTGCTAACTGCGCACCAAGATTAAAAGCGCTAGTCACGTCCTCACCGCTGCAATCAATAACACGTGCTTCTATGATTTCTGCGGGCGGTCTTGGAATGGGCAATCCACCAGCAACTTCTGGGCATATTGCAACGATGCGTCCTTCACTTTGCCACTGACACAACAACGAGTGTTTGATTGCTTTATGATGACCGTCATAGCGCACCGCATCGCCCAGCAAACAACTACTCACCAAGATTTTTTTCATTTTCACTTTGAATCGCTAACCGCATTTGTAAGGCACAAATTATAATATGGTCGTTAATAATCGCCAGAGCTAATTAAAGCGTTTGGTTAATGCTGATATCAGGGTCAGCAACAATAGTGCAATCTCGCCCTTTCTCTTTGGCTCTGTACATTGCTTTATCCGCCAGCGCTATTAAGTCTTTCATATTGTTGCCATGGTTAGGGTAAATAGCAGCACCTATCGATATCGTAACCTGCTCATGGCAGGCTTCCTGATTGACAATGTCCAATCTAGCGACCCTAATTCGCAGTTTTTCAGCGAGCTTATATGCATCGGGAAGATTAGTATCTGGACAAACAATGCAAAACTCCTCACCACCATATCGACAAGCGATGTCTTCTAGACGAATGTTACTGCGAAGTAGTTCAGCTACCGATTTGAGAATTTCGTCTCCAACTTCATGACCATAGTTATCATTAAATCGCTTGAAATGATCGAGATCTAGCATTAACACAGCTAAATGTGTTTGATGCCGTTCCGCTCGGTTTAAAGATTGTTCAAATGATTCATACATGAATCGCCGGTTATACAAGTCAGTCAAAGGGTCACGTATTGCTTGATCTCGCAATTTACATTTCAGCTGCAAATTATGTAACGCCATACTTATTTGTTTTGCTAACTCAACAACCATATGGAGTAATGTTTCTTGATGACTTTCCTCAGGATTATACAATTGCAACCAGCCCAACTGTTTTTCCTGAAATGATAACCTGACGCTTATTAGGCGATTGTCTCGACTGTGTACTACATCGCGACTTGATTCTTTTAGTGATGAATTAAGCACGACGACATCTTCAGGCCAGTCTTTACCCCATTTAACCAAATTAACTTCTGCCTCACCTTCCTCTACTTGCATAACAACCGCACCACATAACTGCGGTAACAGTTTAGGCATAATCGAATAAAATACTTTGTTGGCATCATCAAATGTCACTGCACTGTTGAGCATACTTATCAGCGTCTGACACAAAGTGTGTTGCCTCGTATGTTCAATTAATTGTTTGTTTTGTTGCGCTCTTTGTTGCTCGCTATAAACATTGGATATGCGATTAGCGACGATGAAAATAACAACAATTGCCAATGCAGACATACCAATAATGATAAGTATCATTGAACGCATATTTTCAAATAAACTATCTTTGGTTCGGTCATGAATTGCCAGACGAGCAAACAATTGTTGTTCAGGTGAATAGCTCGCTACGTAGATCATTGATTGCTGCAGCGAGTCGCTATAACGTCGTGCTATGCTTGTCTTGTTTTTTTTCGCTTCAGCTACTTCCGGACGTGTGCCATGATTATCCAGTTGTGTAGTATCTTGTTCATTAAAAGCCGAATCCGCGTAAACAATGCCATAATTACTTATAAAACTAACACGCATATTATGCTGTTTAGCAATTTTATCGGCTAACTCGTCCAGTTGTTTCACATAATCAGGCTGTTGCTTTGCATTTAGATATGATGACGCTGTTAGCGCCAATTGTGACACAGTAGCCAAGCGATGTTCGAAGCGTTGATCTAGTACATCTTCCAGATAAAACTTCACAGCGACTAAGCTGGAAATGATCACCATGACCATCACAGCAGAAGAGAGTATGATAATTCTAGTTTGAACGTTCATTTACAACCATATAGCGCCAATTTTAATTGTGAAAATTTTCCTTAAACGTCTGCAATTGGTTTAACGAATTTGCCAATACCAGCGTAGCTAATAAATTGCTATATTAAAACGAAAACCAGTTTTTGATCTTTTTGATACCATCACCCAGTGCAGTGAATTTCCCCTTGCTTCAAGATATTTTGCTCCTGCCAATTGTGACTATGACTAACAGACACGGTCTGCCTCTGAGAACAAGCCCATTAGAATCAATTATAGGTCATCCGATAAAAAAACTGTGCTTTTTTTAACCACTCACAGTAATCAGGGTTTTAGATGAGGTGCAAGATTAGGTGTTGGCGAGGCTGTGGTTGATATAAAGATAGAGATCGGTCAAGTCTACTGCACTATCCGGTACCTCTACCGTGAAAGCCTCAATCCACACCGACTGGCTGTAGCTTTCAAAGTTCAATACATACTCTCGTGATTGCCATTCGAATCGCTCACTAACACGATCTGCACCTAAGATGTGCTCACGCGACACACATTGTGTAAAACGGGTGAAAAACCAATTAATCATGCCTGAAATTTCTTCATCTTGCCATTGCCGAACAGGTGTAAAAACAATGGCGCTTCTTTGGTTTTCTAATGATATTTTGATATTCAACAATAAAGTCTCTTAGTCGATTGATGTATATTGCAAAACGCATTTTCACAAAAATTCATTCATGGGTGTTTGAGCATACTTTACAATTTAGCTGAAAATACCCAAGTATTTTGTGGCATAAGTATAATTTACGCTCCTAATCGTACGGCTATCCGTTTGATGTTGTGTGAAAATATCTGGTTGCGTACGCGCTATATAATACAAAAAAAGCAACGACAGCTAAGATCTTTTTACATATAATCACATGTAGAGCATGTTAACCTTTGCTGTTCTTTTTTCAGCTAATTGGCTAACATTTACACTATGTGTGCCCGCAACGGTTTGTTTGAGTAATATTTGTACTTCAAAGTTCAACATGCTCTAGGGCTAATTCAAAATTCTAATCGTTAAGAGAGATATTATTATGAAAAAACTTACTTTAGCTATCGCAGCTACTGTATTGCTATCTTCTCCAGCATTTGCAGGTGATGTAGCAGCAGGTAAAGCTAAAGCGGCTACTTGTGCAGCTTGTCACGGTGCAGAGGGGGTTTCTGCAGTGCCAATGTACCCTAACTTAGCGGGTCAAAAAGAAGCATACATCGCTAAGCAACTAAAAGATTTCAAAGCGGGTACACGTAAAGACCCAGTAATGTCAGCGATGGCAATGCCATTATCAGACGAAGACATTGCAAACTTATCGGCATACTACGCTAGCTTAAAATAAGCTTTTTCAGATTATGAATTGAAAGCACCTACAAAGGTGCTTTTTTATAATCGTATGGTTTTCCATCACGCCTGATGCTCTTTAATCAATTCGATAAAACTCGTCCCGTAGCGCATTAATTTGGTGTCACCCACACCTGAGATGTTGAGAAATTCCTGAGCACTTTGCGGTTTAAGCGTTGCCATTTCAGAGAGCGATGCATCATTAAACACAATATACGGTGCAATATCTTCCGCGTCTGCAATAGTTTTCCTAAGCTCTCGTAATTTGGCAAAAAGTTTTCGATCATATCGCGCAGTTTGCTTATTGCTTTGCCAATAGCTCGCTTGCTGAAGCCTTGGACGCGCTAGCATGATAGGTTGGTTTGATTTCAAAAACTCAGCCGCAGCTTGTGTTAACTTGAGTACAGATTGTTGGGTAATGTCCTGTTGCAGTAACCCCAGATGTATCAATTGTCGAATAATGGCGTACCAATAACTAGTCGACTTTCCTTTGCCGATGCCAAACGTCGACGTTTGATCATGTCTATACTTCAAGACTTTAGCGCTCGATTCCCCTTGCAGTACTTGGATTACATGTTCAATAGTACCTATTTGCTGGATACGATAAACACACGACAATACTTTTTGTACGGCTTCGGTACCATCAAATTGGCTCGGTGGATCTAAGCAAATGTCGCAATTGCCGCACGCTTTTTGGGTATACTCAGCAAAATAATTGAGTACCAATTGACGTCGGCAAGTTTGTGCTTCAACGAAGCCTTGAATTGCGTGAAATCGCTGGCTTTCTACGGCTGCTCGCGCTGGGTCATCATTATCCAAAATTCGCTTGGCAATTTTTTCTACGTCTTTTTCATCATAAAGAAACAAGGCCTCAGCATCCAAGCCATCCCGACCTGCACGACCTATTTCCTGATAGTAAGCTTCTATCGTTCTTGGTGGTTCGTAATGGATTACATAACGAATATTCGATTTATTAATCCCCAACCCAAAGGCAACTGTCGCGACAACAACTTGAATGTTGTCTCTAGCAAACCCATCTTGAATGGTGTTGCGGATATCAATTTCCATACCTGCATGATACGCAGCGCAATTTATGCCCGCCTCTGCCAAGTATTTACTGAGATTTTCAACCTGCCATCGGCTACTACAATATACAACACCCGACTCTTCTTTTCGTTTGGCGATGTAACGAGCGACTTGCTGCGCACCTTTATATTTTTCTGCCAATGTGAACCTAATATTGGGTCGATCAAAGCTATCAATCGAAATATAGGGTGCTTGCAGTTGTAGTTGATTGAGAATATCACTGCGCGTGGCAACATCGGCCGTCGCCGTTAACGCCATAATTGGTATGGTTGGAAAATATTGCTTTAGACAACCAAGTTGCGTGTAAGCAGGTCTAAAGTCATGTCCCCACTGTGAAATACAGTGTGCTTCATCGATAGCAAAAAACGATAGTGGTAGCTGACTTATCCCTTCTAAAAAATAGTGATTCTTCAAGCGTTCTGGTGCTACATAGAGGAGCTTTATTTCTCCTTGTCCAACACGCTTAAATATTTGATTTATTTCGGACTGTGTCAAGCTAGAGTTGACAAAAGCAGCACTGATCCCCTGTTGCACTAAGGCATCTACTTGATCTTTCATTAAGGCAATCAGTGGTGAAACAACTATAGTCACCCCCGGCAGCATGGTTGCGGGCAATTGATAACAAAGCGACTTGCCGCCGCCAGTTGGCATCAACACCAAGGCATCTTTCCCTTGTAGCACATGCTGAATAACTTCAACCTGACCAGGACGAAAGGTTGAGTAGCCAAAGTGATGTTTAAGGGCATTTTCCAATGCTTCTGTGGTGTACTGCGTAGACAAGGAGGAGTTCAGTCAATCATTATTATCAAGTGGCGCTATTCTACCTGACTATTCGCCTTGGTTAGATAACTTTTTTCAATTAAGTTGACGATTTGAGATAGCGTTTGAATTTTAGCGGTTAACACTGTTCAGGAAATACGAACCGTATACATTTGATGGATACAATGCTTTACAGTTCTAATTGATTATTGACCATTATGAATATTACTAATCACGCTTGAATAAAACACCAACCACATAGCCATGTTACAATTGCGGCCGTTCTTTTTCCTTTTCACGCTCTAATATGAATACTTCAAATGTAAGAGTAGGCGTACTTTTCGCTATAGCTGCCTATTTTTTGTGGGGATTTGCCCCTATTTATTTCAAATTGATTGATTCGGTAAGTGCCGATGAAATTATGGTGCACCGCGTAATATGGTCAACATTGTTACTGGCTGTGATTGTCTTAGTATTTGGCAAATATCATGAATTTACCAAAGCGTTAACGAACAAGCATGCGGCGCAACGATTGTTCTTAACAGCGGCAATTTTGGGAACCAATTGGTTTTTGTTTATTTGGGCGGTAAATAATGATCACTTACTAGATGCGAGCTTAGGATACTACATTAATCCACTATTTAGTGTGGCGTTAGGCGTCATATTTCTACATGAGCGTTTAAGCAAATGGCAATTATGCGCAGTACTGCTTGCAGTGATTGGCGTGTTAATCCAGTTAATTATGCTCGGCACTTTACCGGTGATTTCGCTCGCACTAGCCGGTACTTTTGGCATCTATGGCTTATTACGCAAAAAGCTGCCGATTAACTCACTCGTAGGCTTACTCATTGAGTCTTTATTCATGTTGCCTATCGCACTGATTTATTGGGCAATGTTTGTTTCAAGTGATACTAGCAATTTATTCGCTAATAGCATTTCGCTCAACCTGTTACTTGCTTGTGCAGGCATTGTAACCACAGCACCGCTGCTGTGCTTCACGGCTGCTGCCAAACGCTTAACTTTGTCTTCACTAGGATTTTTCCAGTACATAGGCCCAAGCATCATGTTTGTGCTAGCGACTTTTTATTATCAGGAGCCGTATCAAGAAGAAAAGTTAATCACCTTTGGTTTTATTTGGATGGCGTTGATTATTTATAGCTTAGACTCGGTACGCCAGCATAACCTTAAGCGCAAAGAACAGAAGGCAAATGCTTAGAAATTTAAATGACTAAATTTTGAAAGGTAGCATCACGGTGAAGCACGAACCTTGATCCACTTCACTAGTCACCTTGATGTTACCCTTTAGTTTTTGGCTAACAATATTGTAAACAATGTTCATCCCTAAACCTGTGCCACCTGAATTTCTTTTAGTGGTAAAAAAAGGCTCAAAGATATTCTGTAAAACCTCACTTGTCATACCCACACCATCGTCCTGGTATTTAATGACAACATGTTCGTCATGCTGAGCAATGTCGACCGAAATATTGCCAGATGTGCGCCCATCAAAGCCATGTTTTAGTGAATTAGTCACTAAATTCGTCACCACTTGTGCAAGAGCCCCCGGCATAGTGGTTACCTCAACCTTTTCAATACCGGAGTATTGATACGCGACACGATGACGTTTCATTTCTGCAGATAGGGTTTGCATTACTTCATTGACATAACTCACCACATCGATCGTGCGAATCTCACCCACCACCTGATCTGCAGCGACTTGCTTGAAGTTATTCAGCAACTCGATAACGCGTTCAAGCGAAGAAGTATTCAGACTTGCTGCTTCTTCCATTGATTGGAAATAGCGACGCATGCTAGATTTTGTCAGATTATTTTCTTCGAAATCCTGCCTAATCGCTCGTGTACTCTCCAAAGCTGAGCTGGTAGAAGTGACCGCTATGCCCAACGGTGTATTAATTTCGTGCGCAACACCAGCGGTTAACTTTCCTAATGACGCCATTTTTTCAGATTGAATTAGCTGATCCTGTGTCGTCTTGAGATTGCGTAACGTATTATTAAGCTGCGCATTAGTACGCTTATTCTTAACGAATAGTAACACCAACAGCACCAGAAAAAACAACGCTAAGCTGATCAGCACAGCCATTACCCGTAAGTAATAACGCTGTTGTTCGATCAACTCTTTGCGCTCAGCAAGTTCTTCATTTTTTTGTGTGATTTGTACACCCTGCTCGCTAATTTGTACGCGTTGTTGCCCAAGTTGTTTGTTTTGCTGATCGAGTATCAATTTGTTCTCGGCGATTTGTTTCGCCATGTCGCTATACTCTTGTTCTTTTAATCGCACTTCTTCTTGTTGGAGCGCAAGCTGTTCTTTTGCTGAATCAAGCTGTTGAGCGACACGTGTTAATTGGGCTTCCTTATCACTAAAAGCTGATTTTTGGCTGTCAATGTCTTCCTGTAAACGCAGCAATTCTGTTTGCCGAAGCGCCGCTTGTTTAGTACTTCGCTGAAGATTACGGTCAAGTTGTTGTAGGTGTTTTGATGTTTCGTCCAGCAATACTTGTTGTTTCGCTATTTCTTTGTTCAAGCCAGCTTCTCGCTGTCTCATGCGTTGCATTGCCAATTCCGTTTCGCGATAGAGTTGTGCTACATCCAACTCTGTGCCACCTAATAGCAATAATTCAGGCGACACTGTTAAATTTTCAAAAATGATATTCGATTTATTTACTTCAAATGAAATAGCGGAAGTTGATTGATTAAAGACTAAATTAATCATCACATTATGTTTATCAACGCTATTATCAGTCACCAGCAAGGTTTCGGTTTGTCTTAGTTGAGCGGCAAGTTCGGCGAGATCTATGGTAGATAGTGAAGGAACAAAAACTAAGTCAGCGTGTCTTGCTTCTTCCGGAGAGTTTACTGAAATAAAGCGAATAGGTTTGTTTTTGACTTGGCGGTTGCTAAAAGTTGGTACCATCAATCGATAGAGACGTAAGTCACGATAAATCGCGATAGTAAACTCGTCTTTTTGTGCCTCATCTGGCCACACCACATGCTTGATGAAATTGTAAAGATATGCCGCCTTAATTTGATCTTCACTTAACTGTTGCGCTGATATTACCATTGAAAAACAATACAAGGCCATACAAATGAGCAATCTCATTGGAGTGTTCTTTGTATGCTTCATTAACATGTACTAACGCCTTAATTCCTTCAACTTGCTGAGACACTTTACTTTCTTTCAAGAAAGAAAGCACGAATAATTGACCAATTCACTTCGCTAAGTTACCCTCCATTCACACATAAGAATAAAAAAATTAACATTTATGCCAACTTTTGGCTCAATTGGCAAATGCATAGTTGCCACTTTATATTTGAGTTTAATCGCCAATACGCAAGCGAACAATTCTTCCAGCGATTTTTTACAGCTTTCGCTCGCTGAGTTAGTCGATACAAAAGTATCAGTGGCCTCATTAACACAGGAAAAAATCTCACAAACGCCTGTACCTATTTCTGTTATTACCTCACGTATGATCACACAAAGTGGCGCAACTTCGTTAAAGCAGTTGCTAGTCACTTATGTACCAGGGTTTACCAATGTAACCGATCAAAACGAGATTAATATTGCTGCTCGCGGTATTTTTACTTCCGCCCAACAAAAGATTCTTATTTTACTTAATGGCCATCGTTTAAATAGCCGCAGTTACTCAATGGCAGCGCCAGATCACAGCATTTCACTCGACAAAATCAAACAAATTGAAATACTTAGAGGGCCTGCATCTGCACTATATGGCAACGTTTCGCTGACGGCTACCATCAACATTATTCTAAAGAAACCTGACGAATTCTCTGGTATTAAAATCAGCGCTCTGACAGGGAATTATGGTCAACGAGGTATAAGTGTACTCTCCGGAGCAAACACAGAATACGGTCAAGCATTAGTATGGTTAAACAGTTACCACGCCGATGGCGAGAAAATTAACCTTGCCCCTCAAGACACCTATGCAAAGTCTCCGCAAGCAGAAAATCAGGCTATTCTGAACGGCATAAGAGACAAGTCTCCGTACGATATAGGCTTCCAGTTCACGTCTCCTAACGTAAAAATGCTCTTTAATGCACGTCGCGCTCATTCAATCGAACCATACACGGCAGGTGGTTTAAGTGGAGAGCCCTATCAATACGAACAATTCGACAAAATTGGTGGTTATGGACCAGGATTAGGCTACGAGACATTGCACTTTAATGTCGCCAGAGAAGATCAATTTAATGATTGGCAAACTCATACCGCGCTTTATTGGGATAAGATGGCGTTAAAATCGGGGCTTGTTATTGATCCTGTAGCTCCAGTGTTTGGCGGCCCGACTTGGCAAGATAACAACGTAGGTTTGCTCTCAACACTACGTTATTCAACAGCTGACCGCCAAATCCTGTTCGGGACACAATTAGAATATTACAAAGTATATGGCGCCAAATTTCCGATTGGCGTCAATAGCCAGTCAGTTAATAGCAGCATTGATGATATGTTACCTAGTGGGAGTGAATCGACCTATTCGTTGTTTACGCAGATAAACCAAAAATTGAGTGAGCATTGGCACGCTAATCTGGGATTTAGATACGATTACAAGAATCGTAGGCAAACCAACAACATTAATGAACTCAGTCCAAGACTTGGTGTGGTTTATAACAAAAACAACGCCAGTGTTAAGCTCTCTTACTCAGAATCATTTGTTGATGCGACTTACTGGAATCGCTTTTCCACTTTACCGTCATTTAAAGGCGCTACAGATTTAAAGCCCGAACGATTGCGCTCATTACAACTGTCTCCTTCCTGGACTTTCCCCGAGTGGCACATGCAACTCACTACGAACATCTTTTATGACCAATCTATTGACGTTATATACCGAAACAATGCTGCCAGCAATGACAACTATAGTAATGCAGGTAAGCTTTATACGTGGGGAATTGAACAGGAATTTAGTTTTGTTAAGGATGACTGGCAAATCCGTGCTAACGCCACCTATCGCGCAGCGGTGCAAAGTGAGCTTATTGCCACAGACAACCACTACATCAATAATGTGCCATTAGTAACAGCAAATTTGATTGTCGATAAAAAGCTTTCCACCAATCATGCGTTGCACGTCGCGGTTAGGTACATAGGTCGCCAGTTTTCACCTATAGTCATCCAGCAAGATGGCCAGCACGTCGAAGACCCATTTCCGAACCAAGGCGTCAACTACAATGCCCCTACGCATTATGTGAGCGACGCTGTCGTCGTCAATACCAATTGGCAATGGCATGTGACACCTAAGCTATCAGTTAACTTTCAAGTGGAAAATGTCTTCGATGAAAAGTACTACCAGGGCGGTAGTACTTTGCACCCTTATCAACAAACAGGTCGTTGGTTTTACTTACGTGCGAGCTATCGTTTCTAAAAAACGACGTTAGCCTCACTCGTCTTCTTGACCCGCTATAATTGCTTGATTACGCCCATTCTCTTTCGCGTAATACAATGCGCTGTCGGCATCACTGAGGTTTTTAGCGAGATCATCGCAACACTCAAATTTAATACCAATACTTACGGTAAACGAGATATGTTGATCTCCAAAAGCGATTTGCGTGACTGCAAGTTCACGGCGAAAATCATCTAAGCGATTATAAAGTTGATCTTCATCTTTACCCGCCAACAAAATGGCAAACTCTTCTCCGCCTAAGCGCCCTAACATTGCATTGCCAAAGTGTTTTCGCATGTATAGCGCAACTACTTTCAAAATATGATCGCCCGCTTCATGGCCATAATTATCATTTATCTTTTTGAAATGATCGATATCAAGCATCGCGAGGCCAAAAGGAATATTGTTCGACAGATACTGATGAATACGAGCTTCAGATTCTCTAAAAAACGCACGGCGGTTGGGGAGCTCAGTAAGGTAATCTGTGTTCGCTGCCTTTTGGATTTGTTCAATGTTCTTCAAACTTTCGATATTTTGTGTCATTCGGCAATAAAATTCTTCTGGGCAGAACGGCTTGCGCAAGAAGTCATCTGCACCATTCTTAATAAATCGAGCAGAATGAACACCATTGTTTGCACCAGAAATGCCAATGATCGCGAGTTTTTCACGACTATATAGCTTTCGAATTTCATTGGTAAGTACTATACCGTCCATCTCCGGCATTTCGAGATCAGTAATCACCATGCGAATATCGTTATTCTCTTTCAGTACTTCTAGCGCACGCACACCGTTTTCAGCAACGTATACTTTAAAGTTTCTACGCTTAAGCAGTTCTACCACGTGGTTACGTGCAGATAACGAATCATCTACCACTAACACACCATTTTCATAGTTGGTCATTTGCCATTGCATGATGCGCCTTAGGTACATAAACGCTTGGCTATTTTCTTTCGGTATGTAATCAATAACGGGCTGCGCAAGTATCTTCTGTCGCGTGTTTTCATCCATTTTACCCGTCATAACAACGGCTTGAATACCACGTGAAAGTACGCACTCAATTGCCTCCCCATGCGGTGCATCAGGTAGGGCATAATCAACTGTCGCCATAAAATATTGGGTATCACCTTGTAGCAACCTTTCTACTTCAGCGAGGCTAGTTGCCACCGTTACTTCAAAATTCAATGACTCGGCCATCTGAGAGATAACTTTCGCAATGGCTTTACTATCTTCTACTACCAACAACTTTTGTGACATACTACAACCTTAAAGTTAAAGCGCTTGTAAATTAGCATAGGCGACTACCAGCCATTTGCTACCTGCTTGGGCAAAATTAACTTGCACGCGACTCTGCGCACCATTGCCCTCATAATTCAATACTACACCTTCACCAAACTTTTGATGAAACACAGATTGCCCAAGTGAAAACCCTGAATTTTCAAAAGTTTGTGTAGTGAGCGTTGACGAAAAACGACCACTGGTGGCGGGCCTAGACACTTGATTTTGCATGCGTATTGCTTCAACGCACTCTGTGGGAAGCTCTCTTAAGAAGCGACTTGGATTATGATATTTCTCTTGTCCATACAATCGACGACTTTCTGCATGACACAAATAGAGCTTTTCCTTAGCGCGTGTCATGCCGACATAGCACAAACGACGCTCTTCCTCGAGCCGCCCTATTTCTTCAACCGATTGTTGTGATGGGAACATCCCTTCTTCTAAACCTGCAATAAATACTAATGGAAATTCTAAACCTTTCGCAGAGTGCATCGTCATTAGCTGTACTGCGGGTTCATACTCATCGGCCTGACTTTCACCAGACTCCAGAGCAGCATGCGTTAAAAAGCCCGTCAATGGCGTTTGTTCATCTTCGAGTTCAGGGTCGAGTTCAAAGGTTTGACATGCCGTAACCAGTTCGTTTAAGTTCTCGATTCTCGCTTGCGCCTTTTCCCCTTTCTCCGCCTGATACATAGCCTTTAAACCGCTATGCTGGATCACATGGTTGGCTTGTTGATCAAGATTAAGGTGACTTGAGTCATCTTCGAGTTGATCAATCAGGTTGACAAAGTGCTGTATCACTTTCGCGCTACGTCCTTTTAGCTCTTGATTTTGCAACATGATTGTACAGGCTTGCCACAATGTGGTTTCCATGCTTCTGGCCGCATCACGAACAAGGCTGATGGTCTGATTACCAATTCCACGAGTAGGCGTATTAATAACTCGCTCAAACGCTGCGTCATCATCTCGATTATTGATTAATCGTAAATAAGCCAATGCATCTTTAATTTCTTGACGTTCGAAGAACCGAAGACCGCCATAAATGCGATACGGTAACTGTGCTTGAATTAATGCTTCTTCCAGAATACGAGACTGTGCATTACTGCGATACAATATGGCAACATCATCTAACGAACCATTGTCTTCTCGCCATTGCTTGATTCGTCCACTAACGAACCGAGCTTCGTCGATTTCGTTGAAAGCCGTATATATCGCAATTTTGTCGCCAGCATCACCATCGGTCCATAGATCTTTACCTAAACGATTCTGATTATTAGCGATCAGTTGGTTAGCCGCTTTAAGAATATTGCCCGTTGAACGATAGTTTTGTTCCAAGCGAATAGTACTCGTATTGTCAAAGGTCTTGAGAAATCGTTCAATGTTTTCAATTCGAGCACCACGCCAACCATAAATTGATTGATCATCGTCCCCGACTATCATCACTTTGCTACGCGCTTGCCCAAGCATTTGCAACCAAGCGTATTGAATAGAGTTGGTATCTTGGAATTCATCCACCAGAATATGCTTAAAACGTGCTTGGTAATGCTCTAACAATAATGGACGGTTTAGCCAAAGTTCGTGGGCGCGAAGTAATAACTCAGCAAAATCAACCAAACCCGCTAAGTCGCATGCCTGTTGGTAAGCCTGATAAATGCGAACAAAGGTTTCTTCTGTGGCATCGTCATGTGTTTCAATGTGGCGAGGTCGCAAGCCTTCATCTTTTTTACCATTGATATACCACTGAGATTGTTTCGCCGGCCAACGTTTCTCGTCTAAATCGAGTGTTCGGGTTATTCGCTTAACTAACCTTAATTGATCATCAGAATCGAGTACCTGAAAGCTCTGCGGCAAATTTGCTTCATGGTAGTGCATCCGCAACAAACGATGTGCCAAGCCATGAAACGTACCAATCCACATACCGGGTACATTACCACCAACAATTTGCTCTACCCGTGCACGCATTTCGGCTGCCGCTTTGTTCGTGAACGTCACCGCTAAAATACTGTGCGGTGAGGCTTGCTCAACTCTCATCAGCCAAGCGATACGTTGTACCAATACGCGTGTTTTGCCACTGCCTGCCCCTGCGAGCACTAACATATTGCTAAGCGGTGCTGCGACTGCATCACGCTGTCGGTCATTCAAACCATCAAGAAGTTCTGAAACATCCATAAAAATTCACTTTTTATCTTTGTAACTCGTTGACTAAATGCCAGCGAATACCGCCAACTCAGTTACATCATTTAATTCAATATCGGGGAGTACGCATATTGGCTTACCAACATCATACGTTGACACCCAAGCACTTTGACACCCTGCTGCCATTGCACCATATATGTCACTATGGCCACAATCGCCAACATGTAAAATGTGATGCGTCGCTACGCCTAATGCACAACTGGCGTTTTCAAACATATCTGGGCGTGGTTTTTGTGCCTGGGTCAAATTGGCGTGATAAGTATGAGAAAAATACTGATTTATGCCTATTTTGCGTGTATCTACATTGCCATTGCTTATCGCGACCAATGGCCATTTTTCTGCCAGTTTTTTAAGTAAGTGGTGCACTGGCTCTGCAACGGTAAAATCACATCGATGATGCATGAAGTACTGATAAGCATCATCAGCAAGTGATTTAGCCTTTTCACTTGTTAATCCTAGATCAACAAGCCCTGAAAAATAGGTTTGCCGACGTAATTCACCCACATCATGCTGCAGCGCTGTTTGTGCACGTAACACACGTGAACGAATCTTAAACCAGAACACATAATTTAAAGGCTGCTTTACGCTGAATGGTTCATTGACATGTTCAGCGAAATATTTTGTCATCGCGCTTTCAGTGGCATGCATGATGGGACGATTACTATATAACGTATCGTCCAAATCAAAACTTATCGCTCTAAATGGGCGCAATCGACGGTTAAATCGCATTATTACCAGCTTACTTGACTAAATACTTGGCCAAAAGTTTAGCAACTAATTTTTTGAACTGCCCAAGTAATAAGGTATCCATGCGAGGATCGAAGTGTTCAGCATCGTGGCTGCGAATCGCCAAAAAGCCTAACACTTCACTTTGATGCTCCAATTTGATCATCACTACTGAACCTTCAATTTCTTGGTCGAATAGCATGTTTTGCTCGCTTTGCTGAATACGACCAAAGTAATAATCGTGTTCATGAAGGCGCGTCGCTAAAACTTCTTTAGCATCGCTTTGAATAATGCACGAGTGCGATAATTCATTATTATCGACTAGATAAAGTTTCAGATCGGCTAACGACAACAACTCGGTAGTTGCACGATACAAGCAATCAAGTAGCTCTTGGGCTGACTGGCAATCTAGCAGGCGTAAGTACAAATCACTGTACAAACCAAATAGCTGTTCGTTTTGATTAGCGATTGCCATTAACTGCGTAATTTCTTCTTCTAATCCATGAATTTTTTGGCGCAACAACTGTTGTTGGCGCTCAATCAACGATACCGTACCTCTTTGGTGATCATTGATTCGCAAATCTAATACTAACTCTGGATGCAGATTAAAAAATTCCGGATTATCTTCAAGGTAACTCACAATAATATCAGGTGATAACATGATCTCTTCAGTTTGCCCTGCTTCCGATAATTCTTGGGTCATTTCTTTGCTCATATATTTAGTTGTCCATCAAACACGTGTGTAGCTGGGCCTGTCATTTTGACGGGATTCCCTTTGCCCTTCCAGAAAATCGATAACTGACCACCTGGCAACTCTACTGTCACTTGTTTTGCTAATTTATTCTGTAATTGTCCGACGACCACGGCTGCACATGCGCCACTGCCGCAGGCTAGTGTTTCCCCTACACCTCGCTCATAAACACGAAGCTTAATTCGATCAGGGGCAATAACTTCCATAAAACCGATATTAGCACCTTTAGGAAAACGTTCATGTGCAGATAACGCCGCGCCTAATGTATCGACAGGCGCTTCTTCAACATTATCAACGGTAACAACGCAATGTGGATTGCCCATCGATACAACACCACACAATACGGTTTCTTCCTCACTACGCAAAATGTATGTGCCCTCGGCTTTTTGCGCAGTGAAAGGGATTTTGTTTGGGTCAAGCGCAGGGATCGGCATGTTCACGGTTACATTGCCGTCTTTTTCAACATACAAGGTCATTTTACCCGCATGGGTCGACACTTTAATCTTGTTGCGATTGGTTAACCCTTTCATGCGCACAAATCGGGCAAAGCACCTTGCGCCATTGCCACATTGACTAACTTCACTGCCATCAGCGTTGAAAATGCGATAATGAAAATCAAGATCGGGATCGTATGGAGGCTCAACGACTAATAGTTGATCAAAACCAACACCAAAATGTCGATCAGCTAAACGCCTCACCTGATCATTGGGTAAGTAGACATTTTGTGTGACGTTATCCAGCACAAGGAAATCGTTTCCTAAACCGTGCATTTTTGAGAAATTAACTATCATTTATTGCGATTCTCTCACTATCTCCAAACAAGCTATAGGCTGCTATGCTGGCAGTAGCGTTTCTCCCTGCCAAAGCGATTGTATTGTTTCACGCTCGCGCACGAGGTGGTGATTTTCACCATCTACCATCACCTCAGCGGCTCTCGGCCGACTATTATAATTTGAACTCATGGTAAAACCATATGCTCCCGCTGAGCGTACCGCGAGTAAATCACCAGCGCCAATGGCTAGTTGACGCTCTTTTCCTAAGAAGTCCCCTGTTTCACAAACAGGGCCAACAATGTCATAAATTTTAGTGGGTAAATCCGTACGTTCTACCACGGGAATGATGTTTTGCCATGCCTGGTAAAGCGATGGCCTGATAAGGTCGTTCATAGCGCCATCAACAATTGCAAAATCGCGTCCTTGATTGTGCTTGAGCAATTCTACTTCGGTCACCAAAATGCCCGCATTTGCCATAATCGCGCGACCGGGCTCATAAATCAATGTTAAGTCTCGGCCAATCATTTTTTCTGCGATAGCTTTTGCATATTCTTTCGGGTGTGGTGGCGTTTCCTGATCGTAACATACGCCCAAGCCACCACCCACGTCTAAATGACTTAGATGAATGCCCAAATCAGCTAATTTATCGACCAAAACCAATACACGATCAAGCGCATCAAGAAATGGCGAAAGCTCGGTTAATTGGGAGCCAATATGACAATCTATGCCTTTGATAGCAAGATGCGACATAGTTGCAGCACGTTGATACAACCCCAATGCATCATCAATGCTAATACCAAATTTATTTTCTTTTAAGCCAGTTGAAATATAAGGATGTGTGCCAGCATCTACATCGGGGTTCACGCGTAATGAAATCGGCGCGACCTTCCCCATTGACTCGGCCACTTGCTGAATGCGTTCCAGTTCCGCAGCAGACTCTACATTAAAACAATAAATATCCTGCGCTAAAGCAAATTCAATTTCGTCTTTCTTTTTGCCTACACCTGAAAACACTACCTTTTGAGGTGAACCACCAGCTTCAATCACACGCGCCAACTCGCCTTTTGAAACGATGTCAAAGCCTGAGCCTAGGCGTGCCATTACATTCAATACCGCTAGATTGCTATTGGCTTTTACCGCATAGCAAATAAGATGGTCGACATTGCCTGCCGCTTGATCAAACGCATGCCAATGACGCTCTATCGTTGCGCGAGAATATACATAGAGTGGTGTACCGTAATGTTGCGCCAGTTGTTGTACACTGCATTGCTCTGCGAATAAAGTATCGCCTTGACGATTGAAGTAATCCACCGTTAATCCTTTTTGCTAGCCGATTCTGTTTTCAATGCTTCTACTTGTTGTTTTTGCTCAGGTGTTGGTGGCGTTTCATACAATGGACCTTTAGTACCACAGCCAGAAAAAAGCAAAAGTGCGACAAAAGAAGTGAGTAGATAATAAAATTGTTTACGCATTATTTGATTAATTCGATTTTTTTCCCATGATAGACGTTTTATAATCCCATGACTATTAAATGCAAGCGAAACTAAGTTAATTCCCCAGTTTTTCTGATAAGGATGAATAAATGAACGACACACAATACAATTTATTGGCCGACGAACTTCTACTAGCGGTTGAAGATGCTATCGAAGATTGTGGCGTTGATATTGATTATGAGGGTGCAGGGGGCTTGCTAACACTGGCATTTAAAAATGGCAGTAAAATTATCATCAATAAACAAGCGCCTTTACATGAAATTTGGGTCGCAACAAAGTTCAACGGCCATCACTTCCAATGTCAAGACGAGCAATGGATTGATAAGCGCGGTGGTGATGAATTTTGGCAATTCCTTTCAGCCGCAGTAACCAAGCAAGCTGAACAAGACGTAACCTTAGCCGCCGAATAACCAATCAGGATCACAACATGACCACACCGACAGTGCGCATCGCTACACGAAAAAGTGCCTTAGCCTTATGGCAAGCCGAATACGTAAAGGCTCAGCTAGAACATTTTCATCCAAATATTGAAGTGACTCTCGTCCCAATGACCACCAAAGGAGACGTTATTCTTGATACACCGCTGGCTAAAGTAGGTGGTAAGGGCTTGTTTGTTAAAGAGCTCGAAGTGGCAATGTTAGAAGGGCGTGCCGATATCGCAGTTCACTCAATGAAAGACGTGCCCGTTGAGTTTCCTGACGGCTTAGGCCTTGAAGTGATTTGCCCGCGTGAAGACCCTCGCGATGCCTTTGTCTCTAATACCATTGGTAGCTTGGCCGATTTGCCGCACGGTGCCATAGTAGGTACGTCAAGCTTACGTAGACAATGCCAGATCAAAGCAATGCGACCAGATCTCGATGTACGAGATTTGCGTGGTAACGTTAACACGCGCTTGAAGAAGCTTGATGACGGTCTGTATGACGCCATTATTTTGGCTGCGGCAGGTCTCATTCGTTTAGAAATGCCAGAGCGTATTAAAGAATTTATTGCACCTGAAACTATGTTGCCAGCCAACGGGCAGGGCGCAGTAGGTATTGAATGCCGTACCAATGACGAAACTATCAAGTCGTTACTTGCGCCATTAGCCTGTGAACAAACCCGCATCAGAGTATTGGCTGAGCGAGCAATGAACCGAGCACTGGAAGGTGGTTGTCAGGTGCCGATTGGTAGCTATGCCACCATTGAAAGCGAAAACGAACAACAGCCTCAAATTTATCTGCGCGGTTTAGTAGGTGCCACCGATGGCAGCAAGTTACTTACCGATGAAATTCGCGGCTCAGTTGATCATGTAGAAGAATTAGGCCAACAACTCGCCCAAAAATTATTAGACAAAGGCGCTGACCAAATTTTACAGCAAGTATATGGCGAAAAATAAACTCACAGCGCTAATCACACGGCCGCACCCATACGACCAACGATTAGCGCAGCAGTTGAATCAGGCAAATGTTAATACCATTTGCCAGCCCGTATTTTGCTATCAGGCATCTAATGCATCACTGTCACGCGAGTTGGCAGAATATGACGTCGTCGTTTTTATAAGCGCGGCAGCAGTAAATTACTGTGCTGCCGCTGGCAAATTCACCTCACTTACCAATAACAAGCGCCACACGCTTGTGTTAGCGGTTGGCAATGCAACGCGGCAGGCATTAGCAGAGCAGGGAATTGAAGCCATCAGTCCCGAACGCCACGATACCGAAGGGTTACTCGCACTAACGTGCTTGCAGGCAACGAATATTATCAACAAAGAAGTGCTTATTGTGCGCGGAGATGGCGGCAGAGAATGTTTGGCAACTCAATTGAAAACCCAAGGCGCTCAGGTGACTTATTGGGAAAGTTACCAACGCGTTTGGCTAGATTTACCACACGATATTGCACACACTTGGCAACAAAGTGGCGTGAATTGCTTCATAATCACCAGTAACAACATATTGAAATATGTTGTAAACTTGCTTAAACGTGCCGATAATTACTGGGAAAACAACGCCATGTTAGTGGTGGCGAGTGAACGTATTGCTCACACGGCGAAGACGCTCGGGTTCCACCAAATCATTAATGCACAAGGTGCCAGTGACGAAGCGATTATATCGGCCATTCGCAAAATTGGATTAAACACATGACAGAAGAAAAAAACACGGATATCTCCTCAGACGCTTCACCAGTTGAATCAACTTCTGATGCAACACCGACTTCAGCGAAGCCATCCGTAGCCTCACAATCTGATACCCGCAAGAAAACATCACGCACCTCGCGTTCAACAGCACAACCAGCACCAGCTAAATCTGGCAGACTGTTAGCAGGTTTTGCTATTTTTATATCATTGGTGGCTGTAGGTGGTTCAGGCGCACATTACTGGTGGCAGATGCAACAACAAGCACAGCAAACGCAACGTGCTAATCAGCAAATAGTCTCTCAAGTCAACAGTGCCATGGCGCAATTAACGCGTCAACTCAATGAGCAAACGACAAGTGTTAATCAACAACTACTCGCTAGCACTGAACTCAATGCGCAACTTGAAGAGTCCCAGATACAACTAGCACAAACCATCGAACAGCTTACCCAGAAAATTGCCCGACTTGAAAGCCGTAAGCCTGGCGAATGGATTATTCAGGAAGCTGAATATTTAATACGAGTTGCAGGGCGCGCCATGTGGTTAGAGCAAGACACACGAGCGGCCATTGCACTGCTAAAAGACGCTAACCAAAGACTGCAAGAACTCAATGATCCGCAATATTTAGCCGTGCGTAAACTCATTCATCAAGATATTGAAGCGCTTTCGTTGGTACCACAATTAAGTACCGAAGATACGGTGCTTTCAGTGATGGCGCTAGCTCAACAAGTACCTCTGCTGCCTATTAGCATGGCGAAAATTCCTGAAAGTGCAGAACCTGAAGTTTCCTTAGAACTATCAGAAGATATCGCTGACTGGCGCGAAAACTTAGCTAAAACGTGGGAAAAAGTTAAAGAGCACTTTATTACGGTGAGACGCAGAACCGGTACCGTTGAGCCGCTGATGTCGCCACAATTTCAGCAAAACTTAAAAGAGAATCTGGCGCTTAAATTACAACAAGTACAATTTGCTTTGGCTAAGCAACATAGCGCTTTGTATCAAGCGAGTTTGCGCGATATTAACGACTGGCTCCATGAATATTTTGACCTAGAGTCACCACAAGTTAACGCGTTTCTAGCCCGTATTGCACAACTACAACAAGTCACCATTACTGTCGATTTGCCGAGCGAGCTAAAATCACTCGACGCTATTCGAGCACTTAGTCAGGCAAATTCAACTTATGACACGAGCGCCCCGTCAGATTCACCTGCAGCGATAGAGTTACCACAAGGTAAGGCTGAACAAGATATACCTGCTGATGCTGAACCTAAAGGCGAAATAGAGAGCGAAGTGAATCCGCCAATTGATGAGCAATCGCTTCCCAACAATGAACAACAGCAATCTCAAGAAGCTTCTTCAGCAAGCGATGCACAAACAACGACAGATTCCGACAACAATCCGGATGGAGCACAAGCATGAAAAGGTTAGTGCTGTTATTCATCATCTTTTTAATCGCTGTCGCTGTCGCACCGTTACTGATTAACGAAAAAGGCTATGTTCTCATTGCCATGGGCAACACCACCGTTGAATCTACTGTTGTCACCGCAATCATTGGTTTAATCGTGCTGTTTTTAGGGCTACTGATATCGCTTCGCATCATTGGCGGAGGTATGCGCTTTGGCAAAGGCACTTGGCATAAAGTGGTGTTTGCTGGACGCAGAAAAGCACAACGTGACTTTAATAAAGGCGTTGCCGCATATGTATTGAACGACTACAAACAAGCGGAGCACTTGCTAGTAAAAGCAGCAGGGCATCAAGAACTTAGCCAAGCAAGCTATTTACTTGCGGCTAGTGCATGTAACCAACTGGCATTGCCTGAAAACATCAAACACTACCTAAGTGAACTTGCGCTGGAAACGACCGAGAAAAAAGCCCTAAGCATCGACACCATCGTTGTAGCCATTACCTTATATTTTCAACAACAAGATTATATTGCCGCCCGTAAATTGCTGGATGACTATCACAAACACATCGGTCATGACGCTCGTTTACTACGCTTAGAAATTGCATTGAGTCTTAAAGAAAATCGCTATTTACACGCAGTAGAAATGCTTAATCTTGCACGAAAAAATAAAGAGATAGCCGACCAACAGATCACTGTTTGGGAAAAAGACGCATTTTACGGTGCTTTCACGCAACAATTGAAAGAACACGACAGCAAGCAGTTGCACCAGTATTGGAATAATTTAGCACGCAAGATTAAACAACGCGACGAAGTAGCATACGCTTACATGTTAGTACTGGCAGAAAACAATTTATCCTCCGAGCTTGAAGACCTGATTGCGCCATTACTGAAAAAAGATACCGAAGACGGATTATTAAAGCGCTTACGTCATTTACCTATTTCGCACACCAATAAGCTGCTGCCTTTAGTACAAAAGCACTTACAAAAACAACCACAAAGTGCGAAGTGGTTAAGCTTCCTGGCACATTTGGCCTACAACAGTCAGCAATGGGACATGGCTGAAAAAGCGTTCAACAGCTTAATGAAGTTACCAGAACAAGCCTATGACGAAGCTGATATTTGCGCGTTTGCTCAAGTACTCACACAACTCAATAAGCACGAGCACGCCAATCAAATTTGGTTAACACATTATCGTGAACAACACCTCGCCCAATAAGGTGCCTGACCCAGATAACCATACAATTATCATCAGGGCGCGTACCAGCTATCATGCCAATGTGACCATTCTCATTGGCGTTACTTTGTTATCAATTAGCACTTGGCTAGCGAGTATTTACTGGCAACAAGCCCATTTGGTCATGATATTCATCATCATGGTCAGCATTGTCACAATATTTATTGGGCTAATGAAAAAGCTAGAACCTAAAGAAAGCTTAACACTTACGCCTGCCACCATCTACTACCATCACCGTTACGGCCACTGGCAACTTCCTTGGAGCGCTATTAGAAGAACCGATAGAATTCGCGTGTTACAAGGATTAGACCATCGAGAATTTCCGTACTTCGGCATACAACTAAATGACCTTGATGAACTCATCAACACTATATCACTGCGTCTCGCCAACCGTTTGATTCATGAACAACGTGGGCTGTTAATTGCCGCAGTGCAATCAGGCTTAATGACCATGGAACAAGCCACCATTAATTTCGAACCTTACCAATTCAAAGGACAAACAATTAAAGGCCCTAAAGCCGCATTCTTATACCAAGTCGACGCGCTAAAACAAGCCTACGGTTACCACCTATTTATTCCATTCAACAGCGTGCATTTGACGCCAGATGAATTCACCAAACTACTGGCTGCGTGCCACCGCGCCAGTTTGAAATACCAAGCATAGTACGATGGTTAAAACGTCAAAAGCACAGTGATTTAATAGAGAACGATTTAAGGTTGGATTATTGTGTATCTGACCCTGTTTAAATTGTGGAATACAAAATAATTTTCTTTTTGTGTAATAAATTAATGAAGTTGCTGACTAGTTAGTAAAATCTCTTGAAAGGAAATTCATTATGAAACAATTATTTTCTACTTGGTGGTCAACAAAATCGGCACAAGAACAAGCAGACTTGGAGTCATCATTTTCAATATTTCTGGATGGTTTTACATTTTTACCTGCGCTATTAATTGTGTGTCTTTTATAAAAATTACAGACATTGCAACACACTTTTTCTATCATAGACAGCTTCAAAATTTAATATAAATATAGGGAGATAATAATGGATGCTAGTGATTTAATTGTCTGGGCGATTTTTATCGGTTTGGCACTTAATATTTTATTTTCAATGACTGGCCTTGACGACCTACTCGCCAACATATTTGGTCAATCCAAAACCAATGAGCTTGAATTAAGAGTGATTGAACTTGAAGAGCGTTTAAGCACGCTAGAGTCTAAATCTAATTAGTGTGTAACACTGACTGCAATTATATCAATATCCGTCCATTCCTGATGGTATTGTGTTGATTGCAGGTTACGTTTTTACTCACGCTGCATTGAGTGTTTCAGATGTGGAGTAAGGCGACTTACTTATTCCATTTGTGGTCGCACAACCCAAAGCAAATGGACAAGAGGTAATTTGGTTTGAGGCCGAAGCTATATCCAATGCTAAAAATGCATTACAACATTTACAAAAACGTGTAGAAATATATGGATTTGCGCGTGAAGGAAAAACTTATCTCCCAGAAGGCAATAAATCTGCTAAATGGGTTGAGTAATCATTAGGAAATAGCCATGCTGAAAAAAATAATCCTGATTTCGCTAATCAGCTTAAATATTCACGCAAGTAATATTGCACAAGAAAAGAATTTTATGGCTCAGCGCGAAAGATGGGGAATCATTGAATATCAAAGAGGCAATTATAAGGAAGCATTCGAAAAGCTGAGTGAATTGGCTGCATGGGGATATAAAGAATCACAGTACGCACTAGCGTTTATGTTCCTAAAGGGTCAGCATGTCAAACAGTCTACTTTGATTGGGATGGGATGGCTAGGTGTTGCAGCGGAGTCTGGCCATATAAAATGGGTAGATCTGTACAATAAACTATATAATGCAGCGTCAAAGGAAGAGCAGCTTCGATTTGATAAAATCGTCGCCATCTACAAATCAAAATTTGGTATGAAAGCGCAAAATGTAACATGTAGAAATCGGGTTAAGCCTCCTTCACAAAAAGTAGTTTTAGATTGTCTTAAAGACGACAATTACGCGACAGCGCATAGCATAGATTTGGTAGAACCAGAGTTGTAAACCAGCTATGTTAATGTGTCTGCCCGTATTTATTTTGACCCTATTTATTTTTATCCTCATTCGTTAAAGGACTATCAATGAAATATCTTGGATTACTTTCGATTGCATTATTAGCAGGTTGTCAATCAACTCCGACATTCTGTGAAAGAGAACCTGATTCAAATTTATGCAACCAAAAGACATATCACCATCAAACCGATTTAGCGCTTAAAGAGTTTGAAACGAGAAAAAACAACAAGTCATTTGCCCTCGGGCAATCTACCGATGGCAGGGAGTTTTATGGCTACTCTGAAGGGTATAGTTCCAAGCGCAGAGCCAATAAAAGCGCACTGGAAGAATGTCAAAAAAACATAGATAAGCACGGTAAAGGCGGTAAATGTGAGTTGATTAGATAACAGGAAGCTAAACAAAAAAGGCAGTCCAAGACTGCCTAATCTATTAAACCGATAAAAACTTAAATATAAGCAAACGCATCGGCAAACATGCGGTCAACATCAGCACCTTTTTCAACAAAGTCATCGCGTACAGCACCAATCATGTCGAAACGACCAGCTAAATAGATATCGTACGGTGATAGGTCGTCAATATCGGCCATCACCACCTGATGTACCATGCCAGTTTTGCCGTGCCATTGCTCATCAGGAAACTCGACAACTGGGTGAAAACTACCACTACTTAATAAGCCAATCGTTTTAGTCGTTTTATCAATTTCATAACACGCTTGTGGCTCTCTAAGTCCCCAATATACAGTTACAGGACGTTGAGATTGGGTGTTTACTAAGTGTTCAAAAATAGATTTGATGTAAGAAAAGCCTGTGCCACCAGCAACGAGTAATAATGGGCGATCGCTGTCTTCTCTTAACTGTGCCAGACCAAACGCCATTTCAACCTGCACCGTATCACTACTCTTAATTTTATCAATTACTTGCATTGCATAGCTGTCTTCACCAAAAGCGCCAATTTGCAATTCAATCAAATCACTTTGTGGTGCGCTGGCAATAGAAAACGGGCGCTTATCTTCATCGCTCATGATGAAATTAAGATACTGTCCAGGTAAAAAATCCACCTTTACGTCTGGCGAAAGTAAAATCTTATAAACAAACGCGGTTAGTTTCTCAATCGATTTTACCTGACAATTCACTACACTCATTACTTTGTTAAACCTGCTAGTTAATATTTTTCATCGCCAAGTAACCACTTAGCGATATGTTATTGGAGTTATTTAAGAATGTTTAGTTCATCCCAAATAGCGTCTACTTCATCTATCACCGCTTGATCCATTACAATGGGCACTCCCCATTCGCGATCCGTTTCGCCCGGCCATTTGTTGGTGGCGTCCATTCCCATTTTAGAGCCTAACCCTGATACTGGCGAGGCAAAATCAAGATAATCGATTGGCGTGTTTTCGATCATGGTTGTATCGCGGCTTGGATCCATACGTGTGGTCATCGCCCAAATGACATCCTGCCAATCTCGCGCGTTTACGTCATCATCACACACGATCACAAACTTGGTATACATGAACTGACGCAAGAAAGACCATACGCCCAACATCACACGTTTTGCATGACCCGGATATTGTTTCTTGATGGTCACTACGGCCAATCGATACGAACACCCTTCAGGCGGCAAATAAAAGTCCTGAATCTCGGGGAATTGCTTTTGCAAAATCGGTACAAACACTTCATTCAATGCCACACCGAGAATTGCGGGTTCATCTGGTGGACGACCAGTGTACGTGCTATGGTAAATCGGCTTATCACGCATGGTCATATGCGTTACGGTAAATACAGGAAAATCATCGACTTCATTGTAATAACCCGTATGATCACCATAAGGCCCTTCTGGTGCCATTTCTTCAGGGTCAATATAGCCTTCTAATACGATTTCAGCGGAAGCGGGGACAGTTAAGTCATTGCTTAAACAATTAACCACTTCCGTTTTACTGCCGCGTAGCAGTCCGGCAAAGGCATATTCAGACAAAGTATCTGGTACAGGTGTAACTGCCCCTAGAATAGTCGCAGGATCAGCACCTAAAGCAACCGATACCGGGAATTTTTCACCCGGATGCGCTTTTTTCCACTCGAGAAAATCCAGTGCACCACCTCGATGAGACAACCAGCGCATGATCACTTTATTTGGACCAAGTAACTGCTGGCGGTAAATACCCAAATTCTGACGTTCTTTATGTGGTCCTTTGGTAACCGTTAACCCCCACGTAATTAATGGCGCTACGTCACCCGGCCAGCATTTTTGAATCGGTAATTTTGTTAGGTCAACTTCATCACCCGTCAATACTTTTTGTTGGCAGGCCGCTTTTTTGACAACTTTCGCTGGCATGTTTAGCACTTGCTTAAATACCGGCAATTTATCCAATGCGTCTTTAAAACCTTTTGGTGGTTCAGGCTCTTTCAACATCGCCAGAAGCTTACCGACGTCTCTAAGCGCATTTACATCGGTTTGTCCCATGGCCAGCGCCACGCGCTTTGGTGTACCAAATAAATTGGTTAACACAGGAATATCATAGCCAACAGGGTTTTCGAACAATAACGCTGGCCCTTTGGCACGCAAGGTACGATCACTGATCTCTGTCATCATCAGATCGGTTGATATCGGCTGGCTAATGCGTTTGAGCTCACCTTCTTTTTCAAGCTGTTCGAGAAAGTCCCGTAAGTCGCTATATTTCATAGAGAAACAATTAAATTCCTGTGCGTATTAAATAGTTTAATGGCGCATTAAACATTGCCACTTAGCTATTCGTAAAAGATCTGGGGCGAGATGGTACTATAAAATAGCCAGATTGTCGTTATACTCGACTAGGTAAATAATAAAAATTGAACACAATCTCACATTGCTAATAACAAATAACAGAACAAGGAGATCAGCGTGTACTATCAATTAATATTTGGCGTATTACTACTAGTAACAAGCCATGTAGCACAAGCAAGCTGTGATACGGCCCCTTATCGGGCTTTTGATTTTTGGCTGGGCGAGTGGCAAGTAACCACTTCAACTGACGATATTGTTCGACACAATAAAATTTCAAGTATCAACAACGGTTGTACTGTTCTTGAAGAATATTCAACGCCATCGGGTTATCTCGGCAAGAGCCTGAATATATATGATCGGACAACAAATCAGTGGCATCAATCGTGGACAGACAGCCAAGGCAATTTACTGCAATTGCAAGGTAACCTTGTGGGTCATCAAATGATACTACAGGGTAAGGGCGCCAATAATACACTCAACCGCATCACATGGACCCCCAACAAAGATGGCACCGTTCGCCAGTTCTGGCAATCCAGCAAAGACAATGGCAAGACATGGAGTACGGTGTTTGATGGCGTGTATAAGAAAGTGTAATAGGCTAATTATCGAATGATTAACTTGCGTTTCTTATGAAACTTGAGAAGGAGTTGCGCGGCGATTTATCTCAATGATCGCCATTATTACCAGTGCAGCTCCACCAACTCCAAACGCGATGAGCGGAAAATTGATGAACTGTCCACGTGCGATTGCTATAAATCCACCGACTACAAATATTGTGAACAAAGGGGTTCCAATCACCGCCAGTAAAGTTCCTGCGTATTGGCGTTCTTTAATAATCAAGGGGACAGAAGGGACTACCAGTAATGTACCTACAACCGCTAACAGTAGATTTATTGAGGCAAATGCTTCTGTTAACGGGCTATCAGGAAATCGTAATGTTTCATTAATGACAGCAATAGTCGTTATTACCAAACAGAGAAATAACCAGCCATAATTCATGACAAATGAGATGTACGCTGATTCACTGGGTGCATTTTGAATATCTACCAATGCAACTTCAAACGTTGCAGCAAGGCATACAGCTGTCGCCATTGACGCAATACCTTCTGCTTCAACACGCTGGATTGTTCTAACACTCAATCCTGAAGCTATGGCTACCTGCTCTTGTGACCATCCGCGTTCCGATCGTAATCGCCTAACTGTAGCTGCTGATATTTTCATTTCATATTCCATCATTTTGCGCAATAAATAGTTATCTATTCAGAGAATACTATCTATTGACGTTTATTGTTACGACAATAACCCGCCAAATGCCGACGAAAACCCGAAAGTACCGTTCAAATTAATGGCAAGAGAGTTCTCAAGCTATAATTTTTTTATAGCGTGTGGAGTAATATTAACTTCTACCTTCATAACGGAACCAATACGTCGTTAACAAAAAACGCTGACCAAGGTCAGCGTTTTTTAAATTAATTATTCAACTATATAGCGGCTTATTTACGCTTCATTGAGTCGAAAAATTCATCATTGGTTTTGGTCATAGCCAGTTTGTCGATCATGAATTCCATTGCATCGATTTCACCCATTTCATGGACAATTTTGCGTAGAATCCACATTTTCTGTAGTTCGTCTGCCTTAGTCAGCAATTCTTCACGACGCGTGCCACTGCGGTTAAAGTGAATAGCAGGGAATACGCGTTTTTCAGCAATCTTACGAGACAGGTGTAATTCCATGTTACCTGTACCTTTAAATTCTTCGTAGATAACTTCATCCATCTTCGAGCCGGTTTCAATCAACGCGGTTGCGATAATGGTTAAGCTGCCACCTTCTTCGATGTTACGTGCTGCACCAAAGAAACGCTTTGGACGGTGAAGGGCATTAGCGTCGACACCACCAGTAAGGATTTTACCCGATGAAGGGATAACGGTGTTGTACGCGCGCGCTAAACGGGTGATTGAGTCGAGTAAAATCACCACATCTTTCTTGTGCTCTACTAAACGCTTCGCTTTTTCAATAACCATTTCAGCTACTTGTACGTGACGGTTAGCTGGTTCATCAAACGTTGAAGCAACTACTTCACCTTTAACTAAGCGCTGCATTTCCGTAACTTCTTCTGGACGTTCGTCGATAAGCAATACCATCAACTCACACTCAGGATGGTTATGAGCAATACTTTGCGCAATGTTTTGTAGTAAAAGTGTTTTACCCGCTTTTGGTGGCGCAACAATCAAACCACGCTGGCCTTTACCAATAGGTGAAGCTAAATCGAGTACACGTGCCGTAATGTCTTCGGTTGAGCCGTTACCACGTTCCATCGTCACACGCTCATTGGCGTGAATCGGTGTTAAGTTCTCAAATAAGATCTTGTTACGTGAATTTTCAGGCTTGTCGGAGTTAACTTCATTCACTTTTAACAGCGCAAAATAACGTTCGCCGTCTTTAGGAGGACGAATCTTACCTTGGATCGTATCACCAGTTCGTAAGCTAAAACGTCTAATTTGACTCGGCGATACATAAATATCATCTGGACCAGCTAAGTATGAAGAGTCTGCTGAACGTAAGAAGCCAAAACCGTCTTGTAGGATTTCGAGTACACCACCGCCAAATATATCTTCACCACTTTTAGCATGTGCTTTTAAGATTGCGAAAATAATGTCTTGTTTACGGTTTCGAGCCAAATGCTCTAGTTTCATTGATTCTGCGAGTTTAATTAGCTCGCTAATAGATTTTTCTTTAAGTTCAGTAAGATTCATAGTGAAGGTTCTTAAACTATTTTACGTTGTTTTGAGTGCCTAAATGGCAATGTTGAACGATTAGAGTGTGGTTTTTGAAATGTTTATTTTTCGATTGAGTTTTAAACTTAGCATTTAATTTTCCATACGTAAAGCCGGCGTATAGAAACAATCTAAAAAATAAGGGTTCAACACTTGTGAACCCTTATTCTTTTTATAAATTGTTATCTAGGAACTCTTTCAATTGAGTTTTAGATAATGCACCAACTTTAGTATCAACTACGTTGCCGTCTTTGAATAATAATAAAGTCGGGATACCACGAATTCCGTATTTAGGAGGCGTGCCATCATTTTGATCTATGTTAAGTTTTGCAACAGTGACTTGGCCTGCATATTCTTCAGCAATATCACTTAATAGCGGCGCAATCATTTTACATGGACCACACCATTCAGCCCAAAAGTCGACCAATACTAAGC
Organism: Thalassotalea fusca; assembly: GCF_053485835.1. Taxonomy (NCBI): domain Bacteria; kingdom Pseudomonadati; phylum Pseudomonadota; class Gammaproteobacteria; order Alteromonadales; family Colwelliaceae; genus Thalassotalea; species Thalassotalea fusca. The sequence continues at coordinate 73,398 of NZ_JBQRUN010000013.1, read as the reverse complement.
CTGATGCATTAATTACATCAGCTTCAAAGCTGTCGTCTGTTAACTGAACAATTTTATCGCTCATTTCTTTCTCCGTTATTTATGGCTATTTGCCAAACTAGTTCTGATTATACCCACAACAAATGGAATTACCAATATTAGTTATATAACGATATCTGCACTGATATAGAAAGATTGCCTAGCAATTCCACAAAATTCGTTTAAATTTTACCTACCACAAAAAGCGCTTAGTGTTTTTGCACTGTAGAGGCAATGAAAAACACAAAACATAACAAATAGTTAATTAATAAATCGCCAATATAAAGAGGCAAATAATGGACGCATAATGCCAGCAAATATGGTTGATAACAGTAGGCAATTGCATGACAAGATTGATATTATGCCAATTATCCGATGTTTATTAGCGGTAGAAACTGTTAAGCTTAGCCGTATGAAAAAAACACATTTAACAGATATTAAGTTCAAAGATCTTAATCTGGCTCCACAAGTCGTCGCAGGGCTTGATAACATGGGGTTCCATAACTGCACGAATATTCAAGCGAAGTCACTTCCCGTTTTACTCCAAGGCAAAGACATCGCAGGTCAGGCGCAAACCGGTGAGGGTAAAACCATCGCCTTTTTGGCCGCAACATTTCATCATTTATTGCAAAAAGAAACGTCTTCTCACAACCAGCCGCGTGCCATCATTATGGCGCCAACTCGTGAGCTAGCAATTCAAATTCACCGCGACGCTGCAGCAATGGCTAAATCAACCGGACTACGATTAGGCGTAGTTTATGGTGGCGAAGGCTATGAATCGCAAAGAGAAGAGCTCGCTAATGGCGTTGACATTCTTATCGGTACGTGTGGACGACTCATCGACTATTATAAGCAAGGTGTCTACACGCTTAACGAGATTGAAGTGGTTGTATTAGACGAAGCCGATCGCATGTTTGATCTTGGCTTTATCAAAGATATCCGCTACATGTTCAGACGCATGCCGGAACCAAAAGCACGGTTAAATATGCTGTTCTCAGCCACACTCTCTTTCCGAGTGAAAGAGTTAGCCTTTGAGCACATGAACGAGCCTGAAAACGTTGAAGTTGAACCAGAACAAAAAACCAATGTTCGTATTAGTGAAGAGTTATTCTATCCGTCTAACGAAGACAAAATGACGTTGCTACAAACGCTCATCGAAGAAGAGTGGCCTGATAAAGCCATTGTTTTCGCCAATACTAAGCACAGCTGCGAGAACATTTATGCGCATTTAGAGGCAGACAAAATTCGTGTTGGTCTACTAACGGGCGACGTGCCACAGAAAAAACGCCTGCGTATTTTGGAACAGTTTACCAGTGGCCAACTAGATATCTTAGTAGCAACCGATGTCGCAGCCCGTGGCTTGCATATTCCATTAGTTACGCATGTGTTTAACTATGACTTACCCGATGATTGTGAAGATTACGTGCATCGTATTGGCCGCACTGGCCGCGCTGGAGCCACTGGACACGCAATTAGTTTAGCTTGTGAAGAGTATGTCTTTAACTTGCCCGCTATTGAGGAATACATCGAACATACTTTACCTGTAAGTAACTATGACCACGACGCGCTACTCACAGATTTACCGAAACCTAAACCCAAACAGCGACGTCATCGCCCTCACAATCGCGGACAGAATCGCAGTAAGTCTGGTGGAAATCGTCACCCGCGAAGTTAAGTAAATCATGACTAGTTACACTGAATGCGCAAACTCGCCGTTGTATGCTGTTATTGACTTAGGCTCTAATAGCTTTCATATGTTGATTACTCGTCAGTTGGCGGACAGTGTACAGGTTGTTGATAAGGTTAAGCGCAAGGTCAGGCTTGCGTCCGGCTTAGATGAGCATAATCGATTGAGCGAGCAGGCAATTGCGCGGGGGTTAGAGTGTCTGAGCTTTTTTGCTGAGCGCTTACAGGATATTCCCCGCCAAAATATTCGTATCGTCGCTACCGCCACGGTACGATTGGCCACTAATCGCGATGACTTTTTGGCACAGGCTAACCAAGTATTAGGACATTCCATTAATGTACTCAGTGGTGAAGATGAAGCTAGAAATATTTACTTAGGTGTGGCACATACCAATTGCAGCCATAAAGACCGTCTGGTATTAGACATAGGTGGTGCAAGTACAGAGATGATAGTAGGCAGTGACTATCACATCCATGTCGTGAATAGTCTCAATATCGGTTGTGTCACGTTTAATAACCGTTTCTTTCGCAATGGTACAATCAGCCAGCTAGCTTTTGAACAAGCGTTAGCGGCGGCTAAGAGTGAAATCATGCCATTGGTTAGTAGTTACCAATCCTTTGGCTGGAAATCTGTGCTTGGTGGTTCTGGTACCATGCAAGCGCTGGCGGAATTACTCATGTATCAAGGCAAGCCGCTCGTAATAAGCAGCGAATTTCTTGACGAAACATGTCAGCAAGTACTTGCATTCGCTAATTTTGATGACATCCAAATCGCCGGATTAGGCAGTGAACGCCTCCCAGTTTTAGTCAGTGGCTTAGCCATTCTCAAGGCGTTATTTGAGTGTTTCGCCATTGAGCAACTGCAGCTATCGAGCGGTGCGCTAAGAGAAGGCTTACTCTATGAAATGTTACCAGACAGCCATGAATTAGCTATTCGCTCTCGAACAATAAACGGTTTGATACGCAAATTTCATATCGACACGCTTCATGCAGAGCGCGTATTAGATCAAGTAACGAGCATCTATCAGCAGGCGAAAAAACCCTGGGCTATTGACCAGCGTGATTTTGAATTACTGAAAGCGGCCACTCAATTATGTGAAGTCGGTTTATTACTTGAATTTAAGCATCACCAGAAACACGGTGCATACATATTTCAACATGCGGATTTGCCCGGCTTTGATCAAGCTGACAGACAATTATTGATTGCTTTAGTATCACTTTATAAAGGCGACATTGCGCCAAAACTGTTGGCACAACAGAGCGCAACAACACAAAAAAGTGCTGAACGCCTTCTGGTTATTTTACGGTTAGCAGTGATCTTGTGCCGCCGACGTAAAGATGATGTCTTGCCGTCATACTCTGTCACTGTTAAAGGCGATAACATTACCATCACGCTACCAGACGCCTGGTTGCAAGCACACCCGCTAATTACTGACGAATTACACCAAGAGAGTCGATTTTTAGTCGCTATCGGGCAAACATTAACGATCAGTTCAGCTGCTTGATGGGTTTAAGCGCCCAAATATTAGCGAGTATCACTAAGACACCACCTAGAACCATAAGTACCGTAATCCGTTCGTCAAGTAAGATAATCGCTGCCAAAATGCCGTAGATGGGCTCTAGCGATACTGCAATGCTTGCCATGTGCGCAGTGATTGATTTCAGCGCATAATTAAACAGCGAATGGGATAATGCGGTAAAAACAATACCAAGAATCGCTAGATAAGTGAGTTGCTCGGCAGAAATTTCCACAGGAAACAGCACAACGAACGGCATCAACCACAATGCCGCAAATCCATTTTGCCACCCTGCAATCGCATGAGCACTATGCTGATTAACTAAATAGCGATTGACGATGGTTAACAACGCAAAGGTAAGTGCAGACAATAATCCTGTTGCCAACCCTAGCTGATAGCCAGAAGGTACATCGGTTGTCGGCATGACTAACGCAATACCAAAAAGCACCAGAATGGCTTGCGCGATCATTTGCCAGCGAAAACGCTCCTTTAACAACCAAGGTTCAATGAGGCTCACCATCAAGGGAAAGCAGGCAAAAGTAATCAAACCTATCGTGACTGTTGACACTTGAATGGCGTAAAAAAAACTCGTCCAGTGTGCCGCGAGTAAGGCACCTGTCAGCGCAAACGCCCCATATTGCTTAGCGGAATAGTTGAACCTGAGTTGACGAGTAAGTTTCAACAGCACCAAAATAACGACCGCAGCAAAGCACGCTCGCCCCGCAACGATATAAAATGCGGGTAATGTTAGCCATTTACCGAACAAACCCGATAGGGCAAAAAGTAAAACAGCGCTATGTAGCGCTGCCATGTCTTTCGTTGCTAAATGACGCATTTAGCCTTCCTTCATCCACCGTGCCGCTTGCTTAGCAAAATACGTTAAAATGCCATCAGCGCCTGCACGTTTAAACGCGAGTAACCCTTCCATAATACATGGCTGTTCAGCTAGCCAGCCATTTTGAATCGCGGCCATGTGCATCGCATACTCACCGCTGACCTGATAAGCAAACGTTGGTACTTCAAAATTGTCTTTAACTCGGCGTACAATATCTAAATACGGCATGCCCGGTTTCACCATCACCATATCAGCCCCTTCATGAATGTCTTGTGCAATTTCATGGAGCGCCTCATCGCTATTCGCTGGATCCATTTGATACGAATATTTGTTACCTCCTTTGATATTGCTGGCCGAGCCAACAGCATCTCTGAAAGGACCGTAATAATTAGAAGCATACTTGGCTGAATAAGCCATGATACGAGTATTCACATTACCATGTTGCTCCAATGCTTCACGAATAGCGCCAACGCGACCATCCATCATATCCGACGGGGCGACTACATCAGCGCCAGCAGCGGCATGTGACAAGGCTTGTTTAACCAGAATGTCTTTAGTGATGTCATTCAAAACATAGCCTTCATCTTTTCCTTCTTCACCGATAATGCCGTCCTGACCATGTGTTGTAAATGGGTCTAAAGCTACATCAGTAATAACGCCAAGATCTGGGAATTTCGCTTTAAGAGCTCGCACAGTACGTTGTGCCAAACCGTCTGGATTATAAGCTTCTTCGGCCATCAAGGATTTTTTAGCTTCGGGGGTCACTGGAAAAATCGCAATGGCAGGTATCCCTAAAGCAACGAGTTCTTCAGCTTCGTCTAACAATAAATCGATGCTCTTACGTTCCACACCTGGCATAGAAGCAACAGCTTCTCGTTGATTCTCGCCTTCGAGTACAAACACAGGGTAAATAAGATCATTTACTGTTAATTGATTTTCTGCCATCAGTGCGCGGGAAAATGTGTCACGGCGCATGCGGCGCATACGTCTTGCGGGAAACTGGCCAAATTTACTCGTCATTGCCTATTGCTCCTTCTCTGTTAACTCTTGATATATAACTTGATTTCTACCATTTGCCTTGGCTTGATAGAGTGCCTTATCTGCTGCGGCAAACAAAACACTTGGCTCATTATCTGTATAATGTAAACACGTAGTGATGCCGCAACTGATCGTAAAAGGAATCTTCTGTTCATGCACCACTAAGGCCTGATCTGCCACGGCAAGACGTAACTCTTCAGCCAGCGCAACAGCACCTTCAGGCTCTGTTTCAGGCAATATTAGGCAAAACTCTTCACCACCATAGCGACAGCCAATATCGCTACTACGGCGAATACATTGTTTAATCATTGTGGCTAACTGCACCAAGCATGCATCGCCTACTTGATGGCCAAAATTATCATTGATCGATTTAAAATAATCGACATCAATTACAATAAGGCTCAATGGTGTACGGTTGCGACGGCTACGACGAAATTCAGCGATTAATTTCTGATCATAGTAACGACGATTGTATAAACCCGTAAGCGCATCCAAGGTATTCTTTTTCTGCAACTCTCGGTTGGCTTCTTCCAGCTCTTGCAAAGCAATATTGAGCTCTATCGTACGTTCCTGGACACTACTGGCCAATTGGTCCTGTGTTTCCTGTTGTAATGCGAGAAGTTCATCTTGTGCTTTTCTCGTCAGGCGCTCGTTCTCTAGCGCCAGTTTTTGTGCGGCATGTTTGTCTTGTATTTGAAAGTTATACTGTCGACTCAATAAGAAGGTTATCAAGAAAGCATTCAACCAGTAGGCAGCGGTATAGACATTGGCATTAAATTCATACCAAGTACTTGTTGCAATAATCAGCACGTTAAATACAAACTGTAAACCAATGACTACCGCAAACAAATTCGCCAGCCTATGTTTGGCCTGTACCAAGAGATAAGCCAAAAAGACCAGTACGCCCCCCGTTGCTATAATGACCGCTTTGACGATAATGAGATTAGTATCTAGCGGCAATAACATGCTGATGGGCAAATAAATTAAACATACCCAACTGATCGATTTGAATATCTGATGCAGTCGCGGCATATTATTGCGTGTTTTGAATAACACACTGCAAAACCACATCAGCAAGACCGCGGATAATGAGACCAATATCGGTACTTCGATACCCTGAAGTCCGGGTAGATTAGGAAACCAGTAGTACAGATTAAACCCTAACAACACTGACAATAAACATGCTCTGGCGAACAAATACCCCACCAGCAACAAGATAATGCGGTTACCGTTAGCTACATAGACACAAAACATAGTGACTGCTAATGCAACTAAGCCACCAATGGCAAATCCCCGCTCTAACTGCAAACGACTTAATGATTTCAATAACGATTCATTAGACAATAAATGCGCACTAACTCGGGTACGCCCCTTCGATTGAATTTCCACGACAAAAGCGTTTTCGTCTCGATATTTATCTTTAAGATGAAAGACAGACTGGCCATTAATATCGAGTGCTGCCACAGCGGTTAAGCTGTCCTTTGCTGGCAAATACACTTTCATCCATTGGATATGGATCGACTTTCTGATCAGCAGGTTATCCGGCGACTCCGCGTAAACCACTTTCAGCCAGTTCTTGCCTTCTACGATATCAAATTGATTGGCGCTCAGCGGTTGCCAGTCTTTAGATGTGAAAGCTGGCAAGAATGCTTCCGTGTGCTTATCGTCACTTGTTAAGACCCAAAACGTCGCATTTGAATAATCGCCCGTTTCCTGACGATGATCGAATGAAAGTAGGGCATAGGAAATCAGCGAGATCAGTACAATACTTAGTATCGAAGTGAGTGCAACGCGTGTTTTATTCATGCCCGCTGTCCAGACCAAACACGCGACGGCTATTCGCGACGGAATGTTGGGTAATTTCTGCAACACTATGTCCAGCATGCTGGGCAATCACGTCCACTATATGAGGCAAATAGCTGGGTTCGTTGCGACTGCTTTTAGGTTTTGGTCGCAAAGTTTTCGGTGTTAGGTAGGGTGCGTCTGTTTCTACCATCAGTCGATCAAGCGGAAGGTATCGAACAATATCCTGAAGTTCCTGACCTCGCTTGTTGTCACAAATCCAACCGGTTATTCCGATATACATTCCCGCATCTAAACACTGTTTGAGCTGTGATAAATTGGCAGTAAAGCAGTGAGAAACCATTGCCGGTACTTTATCGATATGAGGGGTTAGCATGGCAAGCCACGTATCAAATGCATCTCGCTGGTGGAGAAACAATGGCATGTTTAAGCGACTGGCCAAAGCTATCTGTGCTTCAAATACTTTTTTCTGCTGTTCTGGTGCTGAAAAGTTACGATTAAAATCGAGGCCACATTCACCAATGGCCTTAACACAATCAAGCTTCGCGAGTGATTCGATTTCCGACAAATAATTGGTGCTTACATGATCGGCGTCATGTGGGTGTACGCCCGCAGTAGAATACAAGAATTGCGGATCGGTCTGGCACAATTTAGCCGCTTTCTCGCTTTCCGAAATATTCGTACCAGTAACCAGCAAGGCACTGAGACCTGCTTGCTTTGCTCTGTCTATAACCTCGTTTCGATCCTTATCAAAGCGACTGTTAGTCAGATTAACACCAATGTCTATCAAGTCGCTCTCTACTTTACTCGTCTAACTTTTATTTTTCGACTAGCGTCAGTTTTCTTTAAATATATTACACTGAATGCTCCCACTTGGAGCTCGACTTGCGTTCCTGGCCTCAGTGTTAGTCTTTCATTGTCTGTTTGTCGCCATTGTTGTCCGTTTTCAAAAGTAATAATCAATTGTTTATGAGCATTTTTCTCGACAGTTTTTACCGTAAATATAACCGTCTGTTGCTCTTCTTCGCGCTGTTGTTTCGTTTTTGCTAAGTGTTCTTCGCCAAAGCTGTCTTTGCGCGCTTGCTCTTGCACTGGTTGCTTCGCCTCAGTGCTTTTTGGTGCTAGTGTGACGGCCGTATCGATCTTTTTATCGTCTGTCGTTCTTGCCGTTCGTTGCTGAGCAACTGCTTCAACTTTTTTGACTTTCGGCTTGAATGCTTGAGTTAAATTGTCAAAACACGCAAGGCGTTCACGATCCTCAACTAGCGTGGCACAATTCTTCAGTTTTTCAGTTAGGCTCGCCACATCACTTGCCATGGCATTGCTTGTCATGACCAACAACGAACATATTATAAATTTAAGCTTCATTAATTAGCATCCTCAGAATCGATATTTTCTTGCTTTTGTTTTACATACATCGAGGAGATCATCACTCCAAGTTCAAATAGTATCAGCATAGGTAGGGCGAGCAAAGTTTGCGAAATGACATCGGGTGGAGTCAAAAGCATGCCGACAACAAATGCGCCCACAATGATATAGGGCCTTTTTTGTCTTAAACTTGCAGGCGTCGTCATTCCTGTCCAGCACATTAATATAATAGCTATGGGGATTTCAAATGCAGCGCCAAAGGCAAAAAACAATTTTAAGACAAAATTGAGGTAACTGCTGATATCTGTCGCAATTGTAACGCCTTCAGGGGCAACCGAATTGAAAAACGCAAATGCCAGCGGAAATACAACAAAATACGCGAAGGCAATGCCCCCGTAAAAAAGTATTGTACTTCCAGCCATCAGTGGCGCAACTAGGCGCTTTTCATTTTGATACAAACCCGGTGCAATGAATGCCCAGATCTGAAATAAGATAAATGGCATCGCAAGGAAAATCGACAGCACCATAGTCAACTTAAAAGGCGCAAAAAAAGGTGATGCAACATCAGTTGCGATCATTTGCGTTCCTTCAGGCATGGTGGCAAGTAACGGCTGAGCCAAGTACTGGTATATGTCTTGCGCAAAATAAATTAACGAACAGAATATGATGAGTACGGCTAATACCGCACGCAATATTCTCGATCGTAATTCTAACAGGTGGTCAAATAGCGATTGCTGAGGCAATGAATTACTCGTCATGGCTTAGGTTGATCGGATGAGTCAGAAGGAAGTGACTCATGCTGAGTTGATGGTGATTGATCTGTCGATTGTTTATAAGGCTGATTAACCATTTGTGCGGCATCTTTTAGTTGTTGAACAGAATCAGCAACCTCAGGTGACAAATTCTTCATATCGGCCTGTTCCGCTTTACGTAAGTTATTATGTAGCTCTTGGATGCGTAACTCCTCTGATAACTCAGATTTAACGCCTTCACTGAATCGCTTCACGTTGTTCACCCAGCGCCTAACTGTTCGAATCGCCACAGGTAAACGCTCAGGGCCTAAAACCACCAAGCCTATTACACCGATAAGCAATAATTCCCAAAAGCCAATATCAAACATAAATTAGCCCTTGGTCGAATCGCTCTCTTTCGCTTTGGTTGATTCGGCCTGATTGTTTTCACTTTTATCAGCTAAGCTTTTATCATTGGCATCTTCTTCGGAAACAGCTTTTTTAAATCCTTTTACCGCCGAGCCTAAGTCACTGCCCATGTTACGTAATTTTTTTGTGCCAAATAGCAAGACCACGATAACGGCAATGATAACTAATTGCCAAATACTTATTCCACCCATCAAAAAACTCCTATAATCTAAGAGAATTCATTATAAAGTTTTCACAGGAAAAAGCACCTGTGCCAGATCAAAAAAGAGGTAATTTCTCATTTGACGTCGTATGTAAGAACTATCAATTGCTGTTTACTTTTCGTCGGCGCGTTTTGTTCGTCGCTTGCACACTGCTACCAAGAGCAAAAGCAAGATATTGAGCAGGTAGAACGCCAGTCACGGAAAAACACTGACCAACAAGAACCAGCTGAAATAAAAGTATTTGACGAAGATAGTTGGATGCAAGCACTGCACGAAACTGTATCAGATTCAGTATTTCAGTCGGCAGTTTGGTTTGACAGCTTTTTTACTGATGAAACCAACCCCAAAGTGCAACCCAAAGCCAGCGCTAGAATTAGGTTAGGCTGGCGTCCCAAAGCACGTGATTGGAACGATTTTGATACCCGATTTCGGGTCAAAGTAAGGCTACCTTATTTTCAAAATAAAGTTGATGTAATCTTATCAGATGACGACGATTTAAATCAGGAAAACCTCCCTTTAGAATCCATCTCCAAAGAAACACAGGATAATAGCTTTTCTGCGGCCATTCGCTATGTACATCGCCAAGAAGAAGGCATTTATACCGGAACACGGATAGGTTTGTCTGGCGGCGATCTATTTGTACGCGGACGCCATAAACGACGTTACTCTTGGTTAGAAAACCATGGGTTTACCTTTGAGCCCTCTATTTACTATTTTCTTGGTGATGGATTAGGTGCAAAGTTGCTGCTCGAGTACGACTATCAGTTGTCGGAATCCACGCAATTTCGTATTAACTATAGTGTGCGCGGGTCTGAATCTTTTAGCGGCCTCAGATGGAAACACGGCTTTTACCACCTTAACCAAATAGATAATAAAACAGCCGCTATTTGGACTTTTCAGGTGCAAGGTGAGCGCAATGGTGACCGTGGTTTTATAGTCGATGAATACTTACTGAGTTACCGCTACCGCTTTAACGCGGTCAAAGAGTGGTTATTTTTTGAAATAGAACCATTTTTAGAGTTTCCCGAAGAAGAAAACTACTCAACTACACCCGGTATTGCGCTGCGCGTCGAAGGGTTTTTCTATAAGAAAAATCGCTAAAGCGTGTAGTGCGCTATGCACTAGCTTGTGGTTTGATCATGACCACATTACTTTTTTCAAGCTTGCTGGGTTTGCTGATGTGGTAGCCTTGCCCAAATTCACAACCCACTGATTGCAACTTAGTAACCATTTCTTGTGATTCGATGCCTTCGGCAACCAAGCGATAACCAAATTTATCACCTAGTTCATGCAGTGCTTTGACCAGACTCAAGTTCTTTTCGTTGGTGTTAAGTGTGCGTACGAAACTACGATCCAACTTAATAAATTCAAATGGATACGAATGCAAAAAGTTGAACGATGAATGACCCGCGCCATAATCATCTAACGCCAGTTTGACGCCGAACTCTCGCAATTTCTTCAAGCCTTTCATAGCCAAATCTGTATGACTAGTAAATGCAGACTCGTTAAATTCTAAAATCAACCGTTCTGGCTCAATGGTGTTACGCTTAATCGACTGAATAAGCGAATTCAATTGATTCGCCTGTGTTAAATGGCGCCCTGACATATTAATCGCAATAAATGCGTGACAGTACTCAGAAGAGTTTTGCCAGTCTTTCAATTGTTGGCAAACTTCGGCAATTACCCAAGATTCTATTTCCAAGATCATGCCCGTTTCTTCTGCCATGTACAGGAATTCACTTGGTGTGAGCAGCCCTTTAGTTGGGTGTTGCCAACGCAGTAAGGCTTCAAACCCAATAGTATTGGTTAACTCCAGATCGGAAATTTGTTGATAGTACAGTTCAAATTGTTCTTGTTTAATGGCTGCACGCAACTCTTGCTCTAAGGTCATACTCGCAATGAGTTGATCTCGCATGCTTTCATCAAAAAATACATAACGGCCACGTCCCAGACTCTTCGCCTGATACATCGCCGCATCAGCGTCTCGCAGTAACTCATTAGCATTTTGATAGTGTTGACTACATTGCGCGATACCAATACTGGCATTGGAATATAAGCAATTGCCGTCTAGGTCGAACGGTTTTTCAACCGCGGCAATGATGCGTGCCGCGACTTCTTCGACATCATCTTGAGATTGCAAAGAATCTAATAAGATAACAAATTCATCTCCACCTAAGCGGGCCAAAATGTCATTTTCACGTACGCATTCCGACAAACGGTTGGCGATTTCAATTAGAAATAAGTCGCCAGCATGGTGACCCAACGTGTCGTTGATCATTTTGAAGCGATCTAAATCGATGAATAGCACGGCAAAGTTATTGTTAGGATGTCGTTTCAAGTGTCGCATGGCAAATGACAGTCGATCCAAAAACATTGCACGATTTGGCAATTTCGTTAACGCATCATGATGTGCATCGTGATATAGCTGAGCTTCAGCTTTGCGACGCTCTTCTATTTGCATCCGTAAGTTCAGGTTCGTCGCCTGCAACTCACGTGTGCGCATGTTAACAATGCGCTCCAATTCTTCATTGCTACGATGTACTTCTGCCTGAGCTTTTTTACGGACAATCGCCGTTGCAATGTGTTGGCTAACAAAACGAATAATTTCCAGGTCAGATTGCGAGTAAGCATCAGCGTCCTGATAATGTTGGATAGCCAACACACCAAAGATGCGTCCTTGATCAACTAGCGGGGCAGCCAACCATGCGCGAGGAAGTAGGCTAGGTGGATGACGCAGGGCCAATGCCGTTTGTTTTATCTCGCCTTCGTCTGTCATCATTAAGATAACATCATCACTGATCAATAGTGGTTTACCCGCTTTGACTACCAGCTCCGATAGACCATCCGAATATTTTCTGGTGGCCGGTTTGGCTTGTTTTTCATCTTGATAATAGGGAAACGACAATGAATTGCTTGCTTCATCCAGCAAGGCAATATAAAAGTTTTTTGCCAGTAATACTTGATTGATTTCTTGATGAACTACTTGATAAAAGCGGTCAATATCTGTTGATGTAGCGGTCGCTTCAGAAATGTTTAACAGCGCTTTATGCATTTTAACCGCACGTTGTCGCTCGGCTATTTCTCGCTGTAATCGTTCATTGGTTTCTGTTAGTTTACGCGTCCGTTGTTGAATATTATGCTCTAACAGCTCACGGCTTCGTACTCTGTCGATTGCCGTCACTAAGTGTTCAGCGATAAATTCTAATAACTGACAATCTCGGTCATCAAAATAGAGTTTTTCGTCATAACTCTGTAACGCAATGACCCCAATGACTTGTCGCCCTCGGCGTAAAGGTACTCCTAACCAGTCGACACAAGCGGAACCGTATAATACTATTTTTCCTGCCTTTGCTAATGCCATGCGCTCTGCCGAACTACAATGCATAGGTTCGCCTTCATTAAATACGATGCCCGTTAAGGTGTTATCCCAACGGTTAAAATCGATGTGTTCCAAAAGGCGGTCTTGTTCAGGATTGTGACAATAGGCAAAAGACAACATTTGGGTCTTGCTATCAATTAATGCAATATGAAAGCTGTCCGTGATCAGCAGCGTTTTGATCACAGTCTCAAGTTCAGGATAAAACGCATCCATATCGTTCACTGTGCTTGCCAACTCAGATAGTTGTAGCAAACCAGATTGCATGGTTTTAACTTGACGATATTTTTTGAGCAAAGACTTCAGCTTAGGTATCTGACGTACAGCGTGAATGTCATCCTTCGCCTTGGGTTCCATTAAGGCAGTTCCAAATTCAATATTAGTATTATTATTAGGCAGCTAGTCTATCAAATATTTGTCGCTTTACTAGAGGGTTCGCTCAAAAAACACGCAAAAAAGTAAATTAATTAAAGAAATTGTCACTTTCGCCAGGATTGGTGATAAAAAAGGCGACCATGGCCGCCTTATGAATCTGCAAATGCTGTATTAAAATTTCACGGTTGTTCCAATGAAGAATGTACGGCCAATAACATCATATATACTTGGTACCGTATTCATGTCATTGCCGTCTGGCACATTTTCAGGCTCAGTATCGAATAGATTTTTTACCCCGCCTGTAAACATCACTTGATCATTCAAGTGATATGCAGCAGAAAGGTTATGATAGACTACATCATCGGTTTCATAGACTTCACCTGATTCAGCGCCTTGCATGCCTTGAATATACTGTGCGGTATACAGTAGATTTAAATCTTCTGTAATATCAGTGCTTACCGTTAAATTTGATTTCAACTGAGAATAACCGCCCATGTTGCCGTTTATCGTACCCTCATAGCTCACATCATCTTGGTCGAAATTAATCAGATACGTTGTGTCTAAGTTCACTTTAAAGTAATCATGACTGTACGAAACATTCCAATCGACCCCCGATGTTTCTTGATAACCAATGTTGGTTAACGCAGAAGTCATTTCAGACAAGTCACCATTTGGCGTAATATTGATGGTAGTACATGCAGTTAAATCCCCCTCATAACACTTGTTCATCTCATTTTGTACGTCCACGCGACTTATCGCGTTGGTGATGTCAAAAGCCCAGTAGTCTACTGTAGTTGATAGGCCGTCAGAGATTTCCCACACCGCCCCCAACGTGAAGGACTCACTTTCTTCTGGTTTTAGGTTTTCATCACTGGTGTAGTTCACTAAAATCTGCGAATCTTGCGCGTTACCCCACGGATCTTCCAAATAGTCATACGAGCCGGTATTACCGCCATACAATTCTGATACATTCGGCGCTCTAAATCCTGTCGCTGCCACAGAGCGCAACATAAAGGTATCGGTAAAGCGGTATGTTGCCCCTAACTTCCAAGTTGTTGCTCCACCAAATGTCGAGTAATAGTCATAACGTGTCGCTGCATCTACGGTAAATTTCTCAGTTACAGGGACTGAAAGCTCACCATAAATTGACTGCACAGCATAGTTACCATCGGTTGGGTCTTGTTGTGCGGCGGTACTTTCTCCTGCTTGCGTAATAAGATCTGGCGTGTAGTAACCAGCTTCATAACGGCTTTCAATTCCCACCGCATAACCTATATCGCTTTCTGTAACGCCGCTCAAACCCGCTGCCAGAATGAATTGCTCATTTCCACCTTCATTCTGTTCGGTATATAAAATGCCTTCCGATTCTAGAAATGCTTTATCAATCGGTTCGCCACTTAACCAAAGCTCCTGATGATCATAAATACTCTGCTCCATATTACCCGCATGTATTGAGTTAAACACTCGATCTTTCGACTCGTTACGGCCGTATGTTGCTGATATATCCCATGTCATGTCGTTGTCTAAATAGCCTTTAATACCAACAGATGCTCGGTAAGTATCTGTTTCCTGTTCATAGATACGAGGACCTGCATCCGTCATCCGACGACGATATTCTACCTCGTCCGGCATATCACCACTGGCAATACCTGTAGTTACCCCACCGCCATCTGCTAGCTCAGACGTATCTAGCATAATAGACGCGGGTTGTGGTGCCATTTGTTGATTGGATTCTCTACGGGTATACATAAAATCAGCGCTTAACTCAGTATCTGTTGCAATCTCTTTATTGAAACTCGTGAAAAAGCTATACAGATCGTTTGGCGTTTGCGCATAACTATCATCGGTATAGTCGTAGCAGGTATCACGCGGTTTAAAGCCACCTTCACCGTCTGGCATCATGCCTCCGATAGTGCCGCCCGGAATAAATGATGAGCAGCCAGGTTCGACAAAATCTCGATCTGATTGAATTACTTCGCCGCGTGACGAATACTGAACCCCTAACACTAAATTACCATCGGCAAATTCAGTACCATGTAACAAGCTAATCCCACCACTAGTGCCATCGCCTTTATCCGTTTGGCTGCCTTCCACGCTCATTTCCGTACCAACAAAGTCTTTCTTGGTAATGATGTTTACCACACCGGCAATCGCATCTGAGCCATAAACCGCCGATGCGCCATCTTTTAGTATTTCAATTGATTTGATCATCGCAACTGGTATGGTGTTTAAATCGACCGATGAATCGGCACCAGTGCCTGACGCCACCATGCGACGGCCATTCAACAACACCAACGTACGTTGCGTACCCATACCACGTAGATTCACCGTGGCAGAACCACCAGAGCCATTGTTTGATGTAGCTCCCAAACTCATGCCTGCGGCCGCAGGTTGCGTTGAAAGAATCTCTTGCACCGATGTATAACCACTTTGCTGAATAAAGTCGGCGTCAATGACTGTTACCGGACTCGCGGTTTCAACATCCGTGCGATTGATACGCGATCCAGTTACTTCAATACGCTCAACTTGTGCTTCCTCATCGGCAGCAAACGAGTGAAATGAATATGTTGATGTGGTAGCAACACCAATCATCAACGCCTTACTTATGCCTTTGTTTAACTTGCTTCTTGAAATCACAGGAGTACCTCGCATTTGTACCAATTGAATTAAATAATCAATCACTTGGCATTCGTTATCATTTGTCAGCCAACATGACTGTGATTTCAGTGTGCGATAGCCACAAACAAAAGTTCGTTATTTATTGTGGGGAAGTTGTTATTCCAGTAACCCAATTGTAATTAATTGAATAAATAGCGGAAAAACCAAACTAATTTGTAATGAAAACTAGACAATTCGGTAGCAGTTCCAAATCATCGGGCACAAAAAAACCGGCTAGTTAGCCGGTTTTTCATAATGGGATGTCTTATTAAATAGACATTGCGCCTTTCAGTTTATTCAACGCGTTTTTTTCAAGTTGTCGTACACGCTCTGCAGATATTTGATACTTATCAGCCAAATCTTGCAGCGTGCTCTTGTCTTCGTCTAACCAACGCGTTTTGATAATATCCTGACTACGTTCATCTAACCCCACCAGCGCAGAAGCAAGTTTTTGGTTAGCATGATCTTCCCAGTTTTGGTCTTCAACCATGGTTGCCAGATCAGAAGCTTTATCTTCAAGATATAAGGCAGGTGAGTAATTACCCGCGCCCGCACTGCTATCATCATCGTCAGAAGATAGTTCAAATGCCTGATCCTGACTGGTCATGCGCGATTCCATTTCAAGGACATCTTTGCGCGTTACACCAAGAGTTTCTGCTACGTTTTCAATTTCTTCGTTGCTGAACCAACCTAAGCGTTTCTTATTCTTACGTAGGTTAAAAAACAATTTACGTTGTGCTTTGGTAGTGGCTACTTTCACGATGCGCCAATTACGCAATACAAACTCGTGAATTTCAGCTTTGATCCAATGAACAGCAAATGATACTAATCGAACACCTACTTCTGGATTAAAGCGCTTAACCGCTTTCATCAGACCAACATTGCCTTCTTGAATTAGATCTGATTGTGGTAACCCATAACCTGAATAACCTTTGGCAACATGAATAACAAATCGTAGATGCGACATAATTAATTCTTGCGCCGCTTGTAGGTTATTTTCTTCGTGTAATTGAGTCGCCAACTCATGCTCACGCTCAGCACTTAGCATTGGAATGCTGTATGCCGATTGCACATAGGCTTCAATACTACCACTGTGTGGGACTGAAAGCGCCATTGATTGCATTGTTTCACTCATTCGAACTAACCTCTTCTTTATTACTGCTCGCGATTTTAGCACAACATCGTAGGTTATGCGAATATCGGGACGACCAACATTAACGTACTAGACAGTACGATACAACATGTGCTTTCATTAAAATGTTACGTATTGTTATCTACACTATACTTAGTTTGGCATTATTCGTTTATAAAGCAGATAGTTAACAACAAATCTAGCCTTTGTTAAATTTTTAATAATTTTGAGGAATCGCCTGTGTACTCATATGTCGCCCGACAACCCATTCTCAATACAGCGAGCGAAGTCATTGCTTATGAGTTGTTGTTTAGAGACGGTGAAGATAACCGTTTTCCTAACATAGATCCCAATCAAGCCACCTCGAGTATATTAACCCATAACCAACTGACCATGGGCATTGAAGATATCACAGGCGAATTGACTGCCTTTATCAACTTTCATCAAGACACCTTAATCAATAATTTCCCTACCTTTCTTGATCCAAAGAAAGTAGTCATTGAAGTTCTTGAAGACATAAAAATATCACCCGCTCTAATCAAAGCTTGTCGCTTACTAAAAGAACAAGGATATCGCCTGGCACTGGATGACTATGACTTTGATCCTAAATGGCGTGTACTCATGCCATATATTGACATCGTCAAAGTAGATGTAATGGAGATAAGCTTACTGAAAATCAGCCGCAGTGTACGTGAACTTGAAAATCATAATGTCACTCTTCTAGCTGAAAAAGTAGAAACTGCGAAGCAATTTGAACAATTAAAGCTGCTCAATTTCACCCAATTCCAAGGTTATTTTTTCGCTAAACCAGAGATTTTGAGAAGAAGAAAAATTGGCACTTCAGAGCGAAGCCTACTCGAATTGATAGAACAATCGAGCCAAAAGTCGCTCGATTTTGCACGCATCAACGAAATTCTTGAAACAGATCCTGGGCTGACCTATAAATTATTGCGCTTTATTAATAGCCCAACGTACGGTTGCAGTCAGGAAATTACTTCTCTCAAACATGCACTAGCATTTATTGGTGAGTCAGAATTACAGAAGTTTATCTCGCTATTAGCCCTATCAAATCTCAACAAAGACAAACCCAGCGAAATACTGCGACTTTCACTCGCCAGAGCTAAGTTTTGTGAGCAGATTTCACTCTATCGCCAAGATGATGAAAATCCGCCTAAAGCATTTCTTACCGGTATGTTGTCACTCATCGATGGCATCTTAAACTATGAATTAAATCAAGTACTCGATATGCTTCCAATACACGGTGATATTAAGGCGGCTATTCGTCAAGAAGACAATAAACTGCACCACTATTTGAGACTGGCTATCGCGTTAGAACAAGGAGATTGGGAAATTGCGGCACGTTATCAGACATTGCTCAATATTGGCGGGCGCGCGTGTGAAAACGCACATAAAATGGCATTTGAATGGGCTGACAATCTCCTAGAAATTAACTAGTCAGCCGTTGGCTCGATCGCACGTATGTGTTTTCTTACCGAAATATAGCTACCCGACAGCCCTAACGCTACCGCGAGTGAAGTCAGTATCATTAGTTCATTAAATGACAAACCAATCAATTGAAATTGGCTATGATAAAGGTCTGTCAGCTCTACCAACGCATAGCCAAAATACCAAGTTAGAATACTGACACAAAGGCTAGCCACTAAGCCGCCAATAACGCCATACCATACACCTGCATATAAGAATGGCCGTTGGATGAAAGCGTCAGTTGCACCAACCAATTTCATCACAGCAATGGCATCCCTCTGATTTAATATGGCTAAACGGATCGTATTGCCAATAATCAGCACCACAGACAGGCATAACAAGAAGCCAATGCCGATGACAATATTTTCGATCAGTGTTGCAATGGCTTGTAATCGCGTTAGCCATTCAACATCTAGCTTTCCCTGATCGACTTCGTTTTCACCTTCTAGCTTGAGTAACAATTCTTGTGCAGCCTGTGGCTGGCTGGCACGCTGCGTTGGCGTTACTAATACGGTCACTGGCAACGGGTTGGTATCAAGATACGCAAGTGCCTCGCCAAAGCCAGACATCACTTTGAAGTCGGCCAATGCCGATTCAGATGAAATGTATTGCACAGACGCAACTTCCGAGTACAGCTTGATTCGCTCAACAAAATGTAACGCAGCCTTCTCGCTGATCCCGGGCTTTAGAAACAAGCTAATTTCAGATGCAGAATCCCATTGTTCAGAGATCGCGTTAGCGTTTTTGACAAACAAATGTAAGGTTGCCGGCAAAGTTAAGCTAATCCCTAACACCATAATAGTCATCATAGAAGAAAAAGGGGTTCGCCATAAATCACCAAGACTGCCAATCGCTTGTTGCAAATGTCTGATAATACGCGCTTGAATTCGCTGAATGAGAGATTGTTTGCCGTTACGTGCAGCATTAATCATGAGTTGGTACCTGCAATCCTTCCATTAAGCCGTCGGTAATCATTACGCCTTGTTTTAACGTTAACGTACGATAACGTAAGCGCGCGATTAGCCCAAGATCATGAGTCGCGATCAAAACGGCGACACCGACGTCATTAAGCTCTTCAAAAAGTTTAATGATCTCTAAGCTCAGCTTAGGGTCTAGGTTTCCAGTGGGTTCATCTGCTAAAAGAATGGGGGGTTTATTGACAATCGCTCTGGCAATTCCTACACGCTGCTGCTCACCGCCAGATAACATGTTAGGTAAACACTTCATTTTGTCGAGCAAATGAACTTTATCTAATGCCGCTTCAACACGCGCTTTGGTTTCTTTGTGAGAAAATCCTTCGATAATTAACGGTAAAGCGACATTGTCAAATACGGTGCGATCCATCAGCAAATTATGATGCTGAAAAATCATGCCAATACCACGTCTTACGTAGGGAACTTGATGATAGTCAACTGAGCCTAAATGTTTGCCGTTAATATAAACACTGCCACTAGATGGTGTTTCCATTAGGCTCATTAACTTCAATAAAGTGCTTTTGCCGGCTCCCGAATGTCCAGTTAAAAACGCCATTTCACCAGCGCCCAACTCAAAGGAGACATTTTTCAGCGCCAGCGACCCACCAGGGTAGGTCTTACTCACATTATCAAAGCGAATCATCTTATTATTATTTTGCTCTTATTTAGTAAAGTGGTGAAAACTACTTCTCGGTAAATAGTGCCTCAATAAAATCGTGACTATCGAATGGCCTTAGATCGTCGATACCTTCGCCCACCCCTAAGTACCGAATTGGAATACCATACTTGTCAGCCACGGCAAATACAACACCACCTTTTGCAGTACCGTCAAGCTTGGTTAAGGTAATGCCAGTCAAACCAACCGCATCGTTAAACAATTCCGCTTGGCTAAGGGCATTTTGTCCCGTGCCCGCATCAATAGTCAACATGACTTCATGCGGTGCATTTTCATCCAACTTCTTAATAACACGCACCACTTTCTTTAATTCTTCCATCAAGTGACCTTTGTTTTGTAAACGTCCCGCGGTATCAGCGATGATCACGTCAACATTTCGTGCTTTAGCAGCGCTAATGGCGTCAAAAATAACAGATGCACTGTCTGCACCGGTATGTTGGGCAATAACAGGTATATTATTACGTTCGCCCCAGACTTCCAATTGTTCAACTGCTGCCGCGCGGAAAGTATCGCCCGCCGCCAACAACACTGATTTTCCTTGCGCCTGAAATTGCTTAGCCAGTTTACCTATTGTTGTCGTTTTACCGACACCGTTTACCCCAACCATCAAGATCACATAAGGGCCATCTTGCTCAGGCAACACTAGCGGCTGGCTCACGGGCTCTATGATCTTGCTTAATTCAACTTTCAATAAGTCGTATAACGCTTCTGCGTCTTTTAACTGACTACGTGACGCCGCTTCAGTCAATGATTCAATAATTTTAGTGGTGGTTTCTACACCAACATCTGCCAACAGCAAATGTGTTTCGAGCTCTTCGAATAACTCGTCATCAATTTTTTTGCCACGGAATAAATCAAAAATGCCGCCACCTAAGTTTTGACGCGTCTTTGACAACCCTTGTTTCAGGCGAGCAAAAAATCCAAGCTTCTGCTCTGGCTCTGGCTCTGGCTCTGGCTCTGGCTCTGGCTCTGGCTCTGGCTCTGGCTCTGGCTCTGGCTCTGGCTCTGGCTCTGGCTCTGGCTCTGGCTCTGGCTCTGGCTCTGGCTCTGGCTCTGGCAAGTCAGTGTTTGTCGCGTCTTGTTGCCCGTCAAGTGTACTTTCAGGCTTTTCTTCAATCGCTTGCTCTCGCGCTGGAATATCAATATCTGATTCCGTAGAGTTTTCCTCTACAGCTTCTTGCGTTTCTTTGTCTTCTTTGCGGCTACCAAAACCTAGCCAGGAAAACATACCTTTTTTCTTCGACATAATTAAACGTTACAACATTAATTCAGGTAATTGTTTGGTACTTGTACCAATCAAGGATAAAATTGCCCGTATAGTATCACTGAAATCTCTTACAACAAACCAAAGCAGCTCAAGATATGCGCAATAACCGTAAAAGTTCTGGCAGTAATCGCCCAAAATCCGCTCCTAAAAGCGCAGGTAGTGGCATGATCCGTATCATAGGTGGTCAACACAGAGGTAGAAAACTCAGTGTCATTGATGCCCAAGGGCTGCGACCTACCACAGATCGCGTCAAGGAAACCGTTTTTAACTGGCTTATGCCATATATTCACGGTAGTCGTTGTCTCGACTGTTTCGCGGGTTCAGGAAGTTTAGGGTTTGAAGCGTGGTCGCGTGGGGCAGAACATGTGATGCTGATCGAAAAAAATCCAACTGCGCACCAACAACTTGAGGCCAACAAGGCACTACTTGATGCCCAAAAGATTTCCATACAAAAGGGCGATGCCATAGCAACTCTCACAAAACCACCTGCGCAGCCGTTTAATATCGTATTTATCGATCCGCCGTTTTTCAAAGGCTTACTCGAAGAAACCTTACGCCAGCTCACGCTTGGTTGGTTAGCTGAAGATGCATTAATCTATATTGAAACTGAACGCGACGCGTCTCTCGATTGTATTCCGCAGGGGTTTACGTTGTTAAAAGAGAAATTCGCCGGTCAAGTACGCTACGCGTTATATCAGGTTTAGTGCCGTCGACGACGTTAGTCAACGACCTCAATACCTAAGTTGGATAAACCTTCTTCGGTTACCAGTTGACGAATCTTATCTAACGTAGCTTTGTTTTCTTTTGACGCCACTAAGATTTCGCACAGTTCCTGCTGGGTTTCTTGTTCCCATTGCGTAAGTGGGTGATCATCGATCATCGCTTGGCTCACTTCACTGTCGACTTCTTGAGCTAACACAAGCTCGACATAGAAATTGACGCTGTTCAGCGATAAACGCGAAACACTATGCGCCCCTTGCTCATCACTGTCTTGCATCGCCTGCAACAGGGACATCATCGCCATTGTGCAATCCAATGCAGGGTAAACACCAAACGAATCAAACATTTCAGGATCTGGCACCAGTGGTTCAAGTTTCGCCAGCTGCGCTTCATAGTTGAGTTTAACTTTTTGTGATTTGTCCAGCTTTTGCCATATCAGATTTAGCTGATTACGTAATATTTTATCGTCGCCAAACTCACTATTTGCACTGAATAGCTGATAATTCGGCAACATGCGCTCTAATAATGCAGCGCTAAAGGCATACTGTTGCCACAGCGACAACTTAGATAATGATTGAACAATTGACACAAATAAATCACTTTTTAAACGTTAACACCGCGCTAGTATAACGATTTTCTTTAGGAAGATTGCAATTTTTCCAGTTGTTTTTGCGCATATTCAAACCGTAAACGGTATTCTCTAATCTGATCTTCTAGTTCAGCGACTTTTTCTGTGAGTTCAGTCTGTAGTTCCTGGTTTTCATCGCGTAGGTACTTAATTGTTTCTCGCGCTTTGCTGTATTCCTCTTCTTGTTTTTCGCGATGTCCATCCACTTTATCTTGCGCTTGAGCCAACTGCTCTTTTGTTGCGGTAAGTTGTGCATTAAGTTTGTCAACTTGTGACTGATGCTGAGCTGACTCTTTCGCCAACTGTTGACTATGTTCAGTTACTTCATTGAGTTTTTCTTGTATAGCAAGCAATGACTGTGCAGTTTTATCGTGTTCCTCGTCCTTAAACTCTATACGCGATTTGAGCTGGGTGTTTTCGTCAGTCAGTGTTGTGATTGCTGACGTGAATTTACTTTTTGATTGAGCAGCGTCTTGTTCAAGTTGTGCTATTTTTTGTTCCGCTTGTTCCATTTGCTGAGTTATTGTCTGGCATTGTTTTGTTCGTTCTTTAAGTTCATGCTGCGTACTCGCCAGTGACTGTTTAAAGCGAGAAAGCTCTATTGTTGCTTCTTTGCCTTTTGAATCTGTTTCATTAAGTGCGGTTGTTAGCTCTTCCACTTTTGCTCTTAGTTGCGCAATTTGTTGGTCTTCGTCTGCCAACGATGCTTTTGATTGCGCGAGGGACTCCTCTAACTGGGTGATGTTATCCGAGAGTTGCGATTTTTCAGTTTGTAGTTGTTGTACTTTTTCTTCAAGAACATCATGTTTTGCCTGCACAGATTCTTTCGCAGCCACTTCCGTTTCTTTGGCTGTTGTCATTTCAGCTAATGCTTGTTGAGCCTGTGCTAACGTTTGCTTCAGTTGCTCTAGTTGCTCATTACCTTTATTGGCTTCTGTTAGTTCAGCTTCTCGCTCCGCTAATTTATCAATGAGTACCTGCTGTTCATCAGTCAATACGTCATTGTGACCTTGAATTGATGCAACCTGCGACTTCAGACTTTCACTTTCTAACTGCAATTCGTGAAATGCTTCTTTATCACTTGCAATTTGACTTTGTAATGCGGTTATCTCTTGAGTGAGTTTATCTATTTCAGCGGACTCTGATGCATGATTAGAAGAAAGCTCGGCAACACTCGTTGATAGCGCCTGTTGTTCAGCAACAAGCAGATCTTGCTCACTTAAGAGAGCTTGATATAAGGCATCCTTATCCGCAAGCTGCCGCGTTAAATCTGCAATCTGTTGATCGTGTTGCTCATTGCTTTGTTCTAACGACGACGATGCATGTTCGTTGCTGGATTTCTCAAGCGATAATTCCGCATTGAGTACATCAAGTTGGTTTTTAAGTTCAGAAATTTGCTGGTTCTGTATATTGAGCGTGGCAGCTTTAGCTTGTTCGTTTTTATTTAGCTTCGCATGCTGTTCTTGCAGCTTATCACGCTCGTCCTTGAGTTCCGCTAACGTTGATTCAAGCGCCGTTTTGCTACTTGCTTCTTCAGTTAACGATTTTTTTAAAACCTTAAGCTCACTGGAAAGTGACGCGATTTCATCAATTTTCTCTTTAAGCACCTGCTCAGTATCGGATAATTGCGCATTGCTAAACGCCTCTGCCGATTCAGCTGCCTGTTGATAAGTGGCAACTTTTGCTTCAAGGTCAGCGATACGCTTAGCATCAGATTCGACTTGGGTGTGTTGGTTATTAAGTTGCTGCTGGCTTGTTTCAATTTGCTGTTCGCTTTGTTTGGCAAGCTTTTGATAGGCCGGATGGTTAACGACTTGTTCTTCTGTGACTTCAATCGATGCTTTCTGAGATTCAAGCAACGACAGTATGCTTTCCTCAACCTGCACATATATGTCACCAGCGAGTTGTTGAATACGTTCATCAACCTCTCTAGAAAGTGGCTTTTCTCCTGCCATAAAGGCTCCACAAATGAATCAGCATTCTTTTAAACTAGCACAGCTTTTACAATTATTGAATAAAAAACAAACAACAAGGTGATATTTGTGTTGATAGGAATAGGGCTAAAGCGGGCGATATATCAGCGCAATAAAAAAAAGGAGCCGGAGCTCCTTTTTGACAAATCATTGATTATTGTTATTTCGCTTCAGCAGGCTGAAAACGAATACCTGTTACTTTCACCGGGTTTTCGCTTTGGTTACGCAATTGCGCTAAGCGATTTACTTGACCTGAAGCACATAGCATCGCGTGAATTGGTACATATAAACCACGCTTGTGGAAATCTAATACTTTATCGTCAGATAATGCGTTTAGTTTCTTTTCGTCAATGCTGTACAAACCAACAAGCTTCTTGTTTTCGTTATTGTTAAAGCTTACTTGTAACTCAAGCTCTAATAGTAAGTCATTATCAAGAAGTTCTTTGATGAACTGCTCAGTTGCCACTTCGTTTTCGTATAAACGGCCAAGCGCGTCACGAACATTTTTTAATTGTTCAGTTTCATTGCCTTCGGCATCAAATAGCGAGAAGTCACCTTCTTCACCAACGTATTTGCTATCTACGTCGATACATGCTGTCAGCGTGTTTTCTTTCTCTGGATCTAAGCCCAACGCAAATGGCAACATTGATACGCTTTGAGGTACAAAAATCGCGTTCCACTTTTCATTGGCATAATAAAGGTTTTCACCTGCTTCCAATCCCAACATCGCGACACTGCGGTAACGTGAAGATTCAGGATCTTTCACAAATACAATCGGGTAGCTAGTTGCTGCTTGCGCGTACTCACGAGCCGATACCGGCATGATGTGTTGGCCTTCAAGGTGTGACATGTCACGTTGATTGGCTACTTTCAAGTTCTGATGTTGTTCTTTTGAAATTGGTACAATATTTGTCATTATTTTTACTCTAATTATTATTCTGTCGCTAGCGCAAACGGTTTAATGAAAACCACAGATTTGTTTCGATAAGAGAAGTATGGAGACGCCAATGTAGGCTTTCAAGGGCAAAAAAACAAATTTATAAAAATAATGTGAAAGCGCGCGACTCCCGTTAGAATAATAGTTATGTATTCGACCCAGTAATTTTTGCGCCAAATTAATGAAAAACATTTTTCATATCAAAAGCCTATTGTTCCCAATTGTTGTCGGTATCTTCATCACCTCATTTGGCACACATGCAAAACCACGCACAGAAAATGTTTATGGTTTTTCGCTAGATGGTTACGCGCGTGTAAAAATTATTAATCGCACCGCTGTTGACCTTGCCTGTTTTGTCGCTATTGACGGCCATAAAATTAAGTTCAAGCTGGCTGCGTTGGCAGAATCTAAATGGTATAAGGCAACAGATAAACGGTTTAGGTATACCGATTTCCATACTTGGTGTGATTACATCGAACTACATCCTGAGTATCAAAAACGCTAAAAACTCACTATGCAAGAGCGTGTTGTTCAATGAGTTGTTTAAGTTCTGGCTTACATGAACCACAATTGGTTCCACACCTTAACTGTTTACCAAGCTGTTCAACACTGTTTACGCCTGCGATTATTTCGTTGTTGATGATATTTTCCCAGACATCAAAACAACTGCAAATCAACTTGCCTTGCGTAAAGTTATCATCAACACGTCCAGATAATAGTGCAGCTAGCAAAGACACTTCGAGTGTCTGTTGTTCAAACGCATAAGTTAACCAAGCCCAATTAATTGGCTGTCGCGTATCAGACAGACTTGCAAAAGCTTCAAGCCGCGAGTCTTGCCAACAACAAAGAGAAATAACATTACCGCATTGGCGATAACTCCATTCACCTTCAACACCAAGCATTTGTTGACACCAATCAATCGGATCCTTGATCGCCTGATAATTTGCAAATTCAGTTGTTGTTCCAAAGCTGGTTGTCGCTTGCTGCCCAAAATCAGCGCCACATTTAACTGCGGATCGGCTATGAAGTTGACCATATTGAGCAAATCGCACTTTGCTTAATTGTACTGCGGTTTGCTTAGTTTGTGCTTGTCCTGAAATAGGATCGGTAATACCTTGATATAAGCGATTAATTGCTGCGGCAGTGGTATTGTGATCACTCCAATGAATCGGTAAGAATAATTGTCCAACTGCCACATCATCGTTAATTCGAGTCCCGACAATCGCTTCGCCCAGAGGATTATGTAATTTAACCAGTTCGTTGTTAGTTATGTTAAGACTTTTCGCGTCTAAGGAATTTAAGTCTAACAACGGAAAAGGGCTGTGCTCAGTGAGCACTGTCGCTTTACCCGTGCGTGTCATGGTATGCCATTGGTCGCGCACTCGGCCGCTATTTAAAACGAATGGAAAGTTATGCTGTTGCTTCAATATGGGGAGTTGCGGCAACACAGGTATAAAACTCGCGCGACCGCATGAAGTCGAAAATTGGCCATGTTGATATAATCGCTTTCGCCCGTCAGGGGAATGTTCGTTAATCGGCCACTGTATTGGCCGTAATCTATCGTAAGCCGATTTAGACAATTCCCCTAAGCCAGACAGATCAAACTGACGGACAGATTCATGGTTTAGCGCCGATAACGCTACATGTTCATTGAAAATGTCATGGACATCTTGATAGTCAAATCCTTCAAACCCCATAGCTTGCGCAACATTTGAGACAATTTGCCAATCAGGCATCGCCTCGCCTGCGGGCTTTACTGCGCTGCGTTGGCGCGATATACAGCGCTCGGAATTTGTCACTGTACCGTCTTTTTCGAGCCACGGCGCGGCAGGCAATTTAATGTCCGCATAGGCCAAGGTGTCATTGTTATTCACACAATCAGACACCACGACCAGTTCACAAGCAGCAAGTGCGCGCTCAACCTTGTTTTTGTCTGGTAAACTCACCAGCGGATTGGTTGCCATAATCCATACTGCTTTGATTTTTCCCGCCAGTATGGCGTCAAACATATCAACCGCTTTATAGCCTTCTTGGCTGGCTATCGTAGGCGATTGCCAGAAAGTTTGTACTTGTTGACGATGTTCAGCGTTTTCCAGATCCATATGTGCAGCAAGCTGATTCGCTAAACCGCCCACTTCCCGTCCTCCCATGGCATTGGGTTGTCCAGTTATCGAAAACGGCCCACAGCCGGGCTGCCCAATTTTACCTGTTGCCAGATGGCAGTTAATTATAGCCTGACACTTATCAACGCCTGTAGCCGATTGATTGATGCCCATCGAATACATGGTAACGGCGGCGGGAGACTGACAAAAAAGCTGATAAGCGTGTAACAGCGCTTGTACATCAACCCGACAAAATGCCGCAACTCGTTCTGTCGTCCAAGATTTTATTGATTCAAGCGTTGTCGAAAAGTCACGCGTATGTGCCTGAATATATGCTTGGTCAATTGCGTTATGCTCATTCATAAAACGGAGCAAACCATTGAAGAAAGCTGCATCAGAACCAGGTGCTAACCCCAGATGTATGTCGGCCAATTGGGTTGTCGCCGTTTTACGTGGATCCAACGCAATAATCTTCATCTCTGGGTTAATTGCCTTCGCGCGTTCTATCCGTTGAAATAACACCGGATGCGTCCACGCCGAATTTGAACCAGCAAAAATCAGTAAATCAGTGACTTCCAAATCTTCATAACATCCCGGTACTACATCCTCGCCAAACGCACGTTTATATGCGGCCACCGCTGACGACATACACAAGCGTGAATTAGTATCGATGTTGGCACTGCCGATATAGCCTTTCATCAGTTTATTCGCGACGTAGTAATCCTCGGTCAACAATTGGCCTGAGACGTAGAATGCAACGGCATCTGGCCCATATTCAGCTATGATCGCGTTGAACCTTTGCGCAACTTGAGAAATCGCACTGTCCCATGGCATCCGCTGACCACGGATTTCAGGGTAGAGCAACCGACCTTCAAGCGATGTCGTCGCCAGCAAATTAGTGCCCTTAATGCACAATTGCCCATAATTAGCAGGGTGACTTTTCATACCTGACAGTGATAGCGAGGTCTCGTCATCAGCACTTGTTAATGAAGAACGAGTTAATTCCACACCGCAACCAACGCCGCAATAGGCGCAAGTAGAGTGCACTATATTTGCGTTGTCCATGCACTCTCCTGTGGTGACACCAGCAATTGCACCATGTTATCTCGCACGCGAACGCTATAGGTTCTTAGCTGAACATCATCTTGTTGCAAACATTGACCACTCGACAGTAAGAACTGCTGTTTAAATAGCGGAGAAGCGACAAATGCTGCGTGCGTTTGCTCACCATTGTCACTGTTTACAATTGCGGTACTGCCGACAATGCCACGATACAGTACATTGGCCTTGCCAATGGGATCATAATTGTCGATCGCATAAAGCGACGGTGAGTGTGCCGGCAAGTAGAAAAGGGCGACTTGGCGCTGATTAGCCAGTAACGCGCACACTCCCGCATTTTCAATTAACGCGTCAAGCGTACAGATTGCCAGCCATTGCAGTTGCTCTGTTTGTGCATTGTTAATGGTCATTAATGTGTCTGCCATTTTCTGCTCCTTATACCGTTTCACTATCGATTACGGGCACTTGTTCAGATGTTTGCGATTCAATAGTTTTTGTTGGAATGATGCCAACAGGGGTTGGTCGAATTTGCCCACGTTCATTGACAAAAGTTATCGATTCATCAGCCTGTTCAGAGTTAACAAACGTCTTAAAGCGTTTGAGGGCGTCAGGATCAGAGAGAGTGGTTTTCCATTCACATTGATAACGTTCAATGAGTATCGCCATTTGTTGCTCAAGTGATTCATTCAGTTTCAAGCTGTCATTGATTACAACATCTTGTAAATGCGCGAGGCCGCCTTCCATGTTTTCCAACCATACTGACGTACGCTGCAAGCGATCGGCAGTTTGAATGTAGAACATTAGCACGCGATCGATATAGGCAATCAATGTTTGGTCATCAAGGTCAGTCGCGAACAGATCAGCGTGACGTGGTTTCATGCCACCGTTACCGCAAACATATAGGTTCCAGCCATTTTCAGTGGCAATCACACCGATATCTTTACTTTGTGCTTCAGCACATTCTCGGGTACAGCCTGACACGGCAAATTTAATCTTATGTGGTGCGCGTATGCCCTTGTAACGATTCTCGATCAAGATCGCCATATTGACGCTGTCTTGTACGCCATACCGGCACCAGGTTGAACCGACACAAGATTTAACGGTTCGCACAGATTTGCCGTAGGCATGGCCAGTTTCAAATCCAGCATCAATCAATTGTTGCCAAATATCCGGTAACTGTTCTTTACGTGCGCCAAACAAATCTACCCGTTGTCCACCGGTGATCTTAGTGTACAAATTGTACTGCTTTGCCACATTGCCCAGCGTGATCAGCTTATCGGGAGTAATTTCGCCTGCGGCAATACGCGGCACTACCGAGTAAGTACCGTTACGCTGCATATTCGCCAGAAAGACATCATTGGTATCTTGCAGCTGCAAATGGGGCTTTTTCAGAATATAATCATTCCACACTGAAGCGAGTATCGAGCCAACTACCGGTTTACATACTTCACAGCCGAGTCCTTTGCCATGCGAAGCCAACAACTGTTCAAATGTCTCGATTTTTTCAATTTTAACGATGTCGAATAACTCAGTGCGGCTATAGGCAAAATGCTCGCAAAGGTCTTTGCTGACCGTGACACCACGTTGGCTTAATTCGGCATCGACTACATTTTTTAATAATGCTGAGCAGCCGCCACATCCAGTGCTCGCCTTAGTACAAGTCGTCACCTGTTTCACATCGCAGGCGCCTTGGTCAATAGCGCTGACAATGTCACTTTTGAGTACGTTATGGCATGAACAAATTGTCGCCGAATCAGGCAAAGCGTCCGCACCCAAAGCAGGCGCATCGGCTGACGAAAGTGGCAAAATCAAGCTTTCTGGAAATTCCGGTAGTTCAATACCATTAAGCATGTATTGAAGTAACGTATCGTATTCGCTATTGTCGCCCACTAATACCGCACCCAGTAAGGTTTTTTGGCTGGCATCAACAACGATTTTCTTATAAATCCCTTTCGGTTGATTTTCATAAAAATAGCACTGTGCACCTTCGGTGTTGGCATGTGCATCACCAATGGAACCGACATCAACGCCCATGAGTTTTAATTTGGTACTCATATCGGCACCGACAAAGCACACCGATTGCCCTTGAATGTGCGCTGCCGCTACTTTCGCCATTTGATAGCCCGGTGCAACTAAGCCAAATACGCGCGCTTGCCATACCGCACATTCACCGATGGCGTAAATATCGGGATCAGATGTTTGGCAGTAGTCGTTAATTGCAATGCCACCACGTGTGCCTAGCTCAAGCTCAAAGTCGCGTGCCAGTTGATCACTTGGACGGATCCCCGCAGAAAACAACACCAGGTCGGTTTCTAACACGCTACCATCACTGAAATTAAGTTGATAACGGCATTGTTGTCCGCGACTGATCGACGAAGTGGCTTTGTTGGTATGGACAGACACACCTAGTGCTTCAATTTTGCTTTTCAGCAGTCGACCGCCTCCCGCATCTACCTGCACAGCCATCAACTGCGGAGCAAATTCAACCACATGTGTTTTTAACCCCAAATTCTTCAACGCATTAGCTGCTTCTAAGCCAAGCAGGCCACCGCCTATTACCGCGCCCACTTTACTTTCGGCTGCACTCGCCTGAATTGCTTCTAAATCATCAATAGTTCGATACACCAAACAATGTGGTTGTTCATTGCCTTCGATTGGCGGTACGAATGGATACGAGCCGGTTGCCAAAACTAACGTATCGTAACCAAATACTTCGCCGCTTTGTGTGGTGACACACTTGGCCTGACGATCTATGTGTGTCACTTTGGCATCTGTTCTGAAGTCGACCTGCCATGCTTGATATTGCTCGGCACTGGTCATTGCTAAGTCATCAGCGGTTTTACCGGAAAAGTATTCCGATAAATGTACCCGATCGTAAGCCAGTCGTGACTCAGCCGATAATACTGTCACACAATATTGCGGATTATGCTGCTGCGCCAATTGTTCGACAAAATGGTGACCGACCATGCCATTGCCAACTACCACGATATTCTTTTTGTTCGACATTTTTAATCTCCCGTTGATTAGTTAGGCGGCCGCCACTTTCGGCTTGGTGGACGATACAGAGCCAGCGATAGCTTCCACTTTGCGCTGTTTTTCATATAAGAAGGTCAACACGGCTGAGCGGCATTGGTTATACACAGGGTCTTTAGCCAGCGCGATACGGTCTCTGGGACGTGGCAAGTCTACAGACAATATTTCACCTACCGTTGCCTCGGGACCATTAGTCATCATGACGATACGATCTGATAACAACACAGCTTCATCAACATCATGCGTTATCATGATCACGGTGTTATTTAACGTGTGTTGGATTTCCATTAGAGAATCCTGCATATGCGCCCGCGTGAGTGCGTCTAATGCGCCAAATGGTTCGTCCATCAACAGTACTTCAGGTTCCATCGCCAGCGCACGAGCAATCCCAATGCGCTGCTTCATGCCACCTGAAATCTCGTCTGGACGCTTGTGCATGGCATGCGTCATATGCACCAGTTCAAGATTGTGGGTGATCCAATCTCGCATTTCAGCTGATGATTTTTGTCGACCAAAAACCTGCTTAACTGCTAACTCTATGTTTTGGTAGGCCGTTAACCACGGCAGTAAGGAATGGTTCTGAAAGACAACAGCGCGTTCTGGCCCCGGTTCCGTCACTTCTTTGTTATTCAGTAGCACGCCACCTTTCGTCGCTTGGGTGAGTCCGGCCACAATATTGAGGACGGTTGATTTACCACAGCCTGAATGACCAATCAGTGAAATAAACTCTCCTTTTTTGATTTTCAAGTTAACGTCTTTTAGCGCGGTAAACGCCCCTTTTGGGGTGGGAAAGACCATATCGATATGACTAATATCTAGATGTACACTCATTTTCTATCTCCTCATTCATCTCGTTGGCTTAACGTTCTGCGGATGCTTTGTTCCATGACAACAAGCGCTGTAATTGCAACATGACCCGATCAAGTAGGTAGCCAATCAAGCCAATCACTAGCACAGCCGTCATGATGCGACTGAGCGATTGCGAACTACCATTTTGAAATTCGTCCCACACGAATTTTCCTAGGCCGGGGTTTTGTGCCAGCATTTCGGCAGCGATCAGCACCATCCACGCAATGCCAAGTGATAGCCTCAATCCTGTGAAAATAGACGGAATGGCAGCAGGTAAGACGATTTTGCGAACATGTACTAAGGCGGGCAATCGCAGCACGCGACTGACGTTTTGCCAATCTTGGTTGATCGAGGCGACACCAACAGAGGTATTGATAATCATCGGCCAAATGCAACATAGCGTCACAGTGACCAATGAATTGACAAATGATTTAGCAAACAGTGGTTCGTCACTGGTATACACCGCGCTTACAACCATAGTTACCAATGGCAACCAAGCGAGTGGTGAAACAGGCTTAAACAACTGAATGATAGGGTTTGAAGCCGCATATAGCGCTTTGCTCAGCCCGATCATGATGCCAAATGGAATGGCGATTAGAGCAGCTAAACCAAAGCCCGCCAACACGGTAAACAGGCTAGTGTAAATTTGATCAATAAATGTCGCCTTTCCTGTGTATGGTCTGATTTTCGCCTGATAGTTGGGATCTTTGGCTAATCGCGCTGCGTTTCGCTGCTCTTGACGTTGATAGAATGCTTCAGCCTTTGCTCGTTCGGCCTGATGCTCGTGATAAAGGTTTACTGTCTGCTGCGCTACCGATGCAGGATTCGGAAATTGACCAAGTGATGTTTGAATACTGCCAGCTGCGATTGTCCACACAAAGACGAACATCACAATGCCCAGTACAGGTACAATCGCCGAAGAGAGAGCGCTCCTGAGCATTGACAGTAGGTCAGACAATGCCCCGCCAAACTGACGAGGCGCGATAGAAAAATTAGCAAATAATGACATAGTGTCTTTCCGTAATATGTAACTTGTGAAAATTAGAAATTGAAATATTAAACGGCAGTTACTCAAGCGCCATATCAACATGCTCGTTCAATAATTGATTGGCCTGCTTGATACCGGCAGTCTTACTGATGGCAAACTGCGCCAGGTATGCATTAGGTTTATGGGCATCAAAGGTCTTGTCATCAATAAAGTGAGACTGCGCCGCTCTGTATCCGTCTTCCGCCAGCACGCTAGGAAAGTCTGACGCTTGTAACAACTTGTCATCGATCAACGACTGTACCGCTCGTTTAAATATCTCCGGTCGATAAACAGAACGCGCGATGTCCTTAAACCATTGATCGGGTTTGTCTTCACTGATTTGTCCCCAGCGACGCATTTGGGTAAGAAACCAAATCGCATCGGAGTAGTACGGAAAATTGGCGTTGTAGCGAAAAAACACATTGAAGTCAGGCATCAACCGTTTATCGCCACGTTCAAACTCAAATGTGCCAGTCATGCTACTGGCGATCACTTCAGCATCAGCACCAACATACTGTGATTGCGCGAGCAATTGAGTGGCCGCAACCCGATTGGCGTTGTTGTTTTCATCTAACCATTTTGTGGCGCGCAGCAATGCGCGAGTCAAACGAATGGTGGTGTATGGATAGCGTTTTGCAAATGCTTCGGTTAATCCAAGCACTTTTTCTGGATTGTTGTGCCAGATTTGCGCATTGGTGATCACTGGCACACCTAATCCTTTTTTGAGTGCTTGCTGATTCCACGGTTCGCCTACGCAATATCCTTTGATCGTACCCGCTTCCATCGTTGCAGGCATTTGCGGGGGCGGTGTTACTGAAAGTTGGACCTGAGCATCAATTAACCCTGAAGTATCTCCTGATTCTGGCGCATAGAATCCAGGATGAATACCGCTAGCTGCTAACCAATAACGCAGTTCGTAGTTATGTGTGGACACTGGAAATACCATGCCCATATTGAAATGCTTTCCTTGACGTTGATAGTCATCAATCACAGGTTTAAGCGCATCTGCCGTAATTGGGTGTTTAACCTTACCGTGCACGTCAGTGGGCAAGTGGGGCTTCATCTTTTGCCAAACATCATTTGCGACGGTAATTGCGTTACTATTGAGGTTCATAGAAAAAGGGGTAATGAGATCGGCTTTAGTGCCATAACCAATACGAGCTGCAAGCGGTTGGCCTGCCAACATATGAGCGCCGTCTAATCGACCATCCACAACACCATCAAGTAACACTTTCCAGTTGGCCTGTGCTTCAAGCGTGACGTATAGCCCTTCATCCTCAAAATATCCGCGCTCGTAGGCAACAGCGAGCGGTGCCATATCAGTGAGTTTGATAAAACCGAGCGTTATTTCTTCTTTTTCAGGGTAACCCAGCGCAATATTTGCAGAGGCAACTGCCGTATTGTTTATGAGTAGAGCATAGCAACATGTTAAACACGCATGCAGGCCTGTTTTGACTCGCTTGACGATCTTTGGCGTTATTCTGTGAAAGCTAAATTTGTGCAGCATTTTATTCTCCCTCCGTCTACCGCCAACATTGTTGCAAAGGTGCCAATGTGACGAGCAACGAAATAATTTACTTGCTACACAGTTATTCAGTGATCGTGCCAAAACACAAAACAAAACAATATCAATAACTTACTAGACAATGGTAAACATAGAGAGTATCGAATGCTTCATTGTTACGCACTAAAAGTGCGATTGTGGTGCAATAGCTCTAATTCGAGCTAAGCGCTTTAAGCGGAGAATCTTTCGCGGGAAATTGGCACAACAGGCAGCATGCGACAGGATGAATTTGGTGGTAACACAACAGTTATTACGTACTGTGTCAGCTTCACTGTTTGATGAGTTAACTCGCGGTGTTTAATTTCCGTGTCCACATCACATTTGAAATCAGAGAATATCGAGCCATGTGTTGCTTTGATCAGTGCTTCTTTTTGCGTCCAGTATTGGAAAAAAGTGAGATAGGGATCCTCCGAGTCTGCGATATTGGCTTGCTCATTGGGCATAAAAGCCAATTTCGCCATCTCTATCACAGGACGACCTCGGTTGAGCCATTCGATATCTATGCCCAACTTCGCGTCTGCAGCATTAAAGTCGAGGGCAATTGCCACCATATCATTCGAGTGGCTTAACGATAGCGACAAGGGGAGACGCTTGTCCTCACTAAACACCTGTAATGCTTGGAGTTGGGAATTGAATGCAACTTCCAATGTATGAAAGGGCACAGTAAGCACGCTAGACACATAGTGCTTAATTAATCCACGGCTTAACAAGAAGTGTAATTTCTGGCTGTTTTTTTTACGCCGCGATAGTTGCTGGCACTCGGTTGATGTTAAGCAGATGTTGGCTGCCAACACATCGAGCGCCCCGTCAAGCTGATCATTAATGGCCGCACAATCAAAAATCAATACCTGTACCTCGTCAAGGCTAATTAACGAAGGTAAATTTTCAAATGGCGATAAGCTAGTGCGATTGTTCACAATTAATTTTAATCATCCCAATGACGATAAGGGGCGCATTATAGTAAACTATATCGCTTAGCGTTGGAATGAAGCTAATAATGGAAGTTCGTATCGCTAACACTAAGGGCTGTTGATCTTTAAGGTATAAATTTTGTTCAACTAGAGCGTGTTTTGATCACGATGCTCGGTTTGTCGCATAATCGTTTATGTAAGAATCGAGCAGCAAGATTCAACAGCCCTAAAACTTATTTCGTTATCAATTTAAGGAAAAATAATGAAACAACTAATCATTGCTGCCATGATGCTTGTTTTGATAGCAGCATGTGCAAGAACACAACCAGTCCAGAACTTTAACAGCCAATCAATCATCTATGATGTTAGTAAAGAACAGGTCGAAAAAAGCATAATTTCGGCACTACAATACAAGAGATGGCGTGTAATTAAGAAAACTGATGACAGCATTTTTGCTGCAATCAATGTGCGTGATCACTACGCTGAAATTGAAATTAAATACTCACAAAAAGATTATTCAATTGAATATCGTAAGAGCCGCAACTTGCATTATCAGCAAGGCACACGCAAAGGTGACGTTATCCATAGAAACTACAACAAATGGATCATCTTGTTATCACAAGAAATCGATACCAATTTAAGCCGCGCGTAATATTGTAGACATTCGAATAAGTCCGGCTCGAAACCGGACTTATCATACCGCACTAATCACGCTACCCAGCGTTTGAAAATCAATGACGTGTTAATGCCACCAAAGGCAAAATTATTCGACATGACATAGTCAGTATCAATGGTACGCCCTTCACCACGAATATAATCTAATGGTGCACACTGTTCGTCAACCGCATCGAGATTTAACGTAGGTGCGAACCACTTATCGTTCATCATATGAATACTGGCCCATGCTTCAATCGCACCACATGCGCCTAACGTATGACCTAGGTAACTTTTTAACGAGCTGATTGGTATTGCGCCAAGTGCACTATAAGTTGCCACCGATTCTGCAATATCACCTTTATCGGTTGATGTGCCGTGAGCATTTACGTAACCAATATCGGTTGCAGTTAATTTGGCATCAGCCAAAGCCAATTGCATCGCTCTTTCCATTGTGTCAGCGGTTGGTTGTGTCACATGATTACCATCAGCATTGGTGCCAAATCCAACAACTTCCGCTAGGATAGTTGCGCCACGTGCTTGTGCACTTTCCAGCTCTTCTAAGATTAGCGTACCTGCGCCTTCACCTATCACTAAGCCATCTCTATTAGCATCGAACGGCCGAGGCGTTTGTTTAGGCTCAGTATTGCGTACACTGGTAGCAAATAACGTATCAAAAACGGCGGCTCCGGTAACGCAAAGCTCTTCTGCGCCGCCAGCGATCATCATTTTTTGTTGCCCGTACTTGATCGCTTCATAAGCATACCCAATACCTTGAGAACCTGAAGTACACGCAGAACTCGTTGTGATTGAACGCCCTTTAACGCCAAAAAACACACCAATATTGACCGGCGCAGTGTGACTCATCATTTGGATATAACTAGTTGCCGTTACTCCAGTCATATCCCCGTTCTTTAATAATTCGCCGAATGCCATGATCGGCGCAGGCGAACCAGAAGACGAGCCATAGGAGATACCAGTATCACCATTGGTCAGACTTGGATGACCCAGTAAATCTGCGTCGATTAATGCCTGCTCAGTGGCCGTTGTCGCCATCAAAGAAACACGTCCCATTGCACGTGTTTGCTTGCGCTTATAGTGGGCTGGTTTGACAAAGTCAGTGATAGGGGCTGCAATGCAGGTATTAAGCCCGTCGATATTTTGCCACTGATCCATCACTTGGGTGGCATTCACGCCGTGCTGGAGATTGTGTTTGAATGTTTGCCAGTCTGAACCTATTGCAGTAATACTCGACATGCCAGTAACGACAACACGTTTCATTATGCTAATCCACCATTTACAGAGATTGTTTGTCTAGTGATATACCCAGCATCTTCAGAGAATAGGAAACCAACAGTAGCAGCAACTTCTTTGACATTTCCCATGCGACGCATTGGCACCATTTTGAGAATTTCTTGTGTTGGTAAATCATCCGTCATGTCCGTCTCTATCAACCCCGGAGCAACCGCGTTTACCGTAATTTTCCGCTTGGCCAATTCAAGTGCAAGCGCCTTGGTTGCACCAATAACCCCGGCTTTGGCTGCGCTATAGTTAACTTGACCTCGATTACCTACCACACCTGATACAGAGGTCATCGCGACAATGCGCCCACCTTGACGAAGTTGGATCATTGGCATAACTGCTGGATGAATAACGTTATAAAACCCTGCAAGGCCGGTATTAATAACTACGTCCCAATCTTCACCCGTCATCGCGGGAAATGCCGTATCACGAGTCAAGCCTGCGTTGCACACTATGCCGTAATAAGCACCATTTTCACTAATGTCTTGAGTGATGACTTGCTCACATAACTCACGATCACAGACATCGAATTGTAAAATTGACGCCTGTTGACCTAATTTTTCAACTTCGGTCTTGGTTTGCTCTGCATCCTTGATACCTTGACGGCAATGTACCACGATATCAAACCCTTGCTCAGCCAATTTCAATGCAATTGCTCGGCCTATACCACGGCTTGATCCCGTCACTAAAACTCTTTTGTTCATGTTATTCCTCGATAATTGCCGATGCATCATCAGGTTGAAAGGTATTTACCTTTGCCTGGGCAATAATCTTATTGTTGTGTGTAATTTTACAATCAAATACGCTAAGTCCAGATGGTTCTTGATAAAGTTGTTCAACGAAAATATCCAATCGTGTCCCCTGACAAAAAACACTTTGCTCAGTTTGAAACTTACGACTCCCCAACAAGAAACCTATCTTCACCTCTTGGTTATTATCTAACGCATTGGCACCCGCAAAGGCCGCTATGGTTTGTGCCATATATTCAATACCGATATAACTGGGCACACCGCCAAGTTCTTGATTGTAAAAAGGCGAGTCAGCGGAAATATCCACCCAACCGTGCGCTTGCTCACTGTCATACGCTTGTAAGCCTGAAATGAGTACCATTGGCTCACGATGACTAATTAACTGCTCAAGACTGTAGTTATGCACTTGTTTTTCCTAAAATTAAACTACAATTGTTACCGCCGAATGCGAAAGAATTCGATAGACAAACATTTACCGTTTTTCGCGTAGGCTCAGTGATTATATTAATTCCAGCCAAATCTTGATCGAGCTCTTGCGTATCTACATTCATCGGCAGCCCATTTCCTTGATTTTGTGGCTGCATTATCAACCAGCAAAGGCCCGCTTCAAGCGCTCCCGCAGCTCCCAATGTATGACCTGTCATTCGTTTAGTCGAACTGACCAGCGCATTATCGCCAAACGTTTGATAAATAGCAGTTGCTTCCATCGCGTCATTTTTAGGGGTGCCCGTTCCATGTGCGTTGATGTAATCAATTGCTGAGGCCAACAGATTGGCATTGTCCATTGCTGCTTGCATTGATTGCATAGCGCCTAAGCCTTCTGGATGTGGTGCCGAGATATGATAAGCATCAGAACTTTCTCCTGCACCGAGCAGAGCTACGTCAGCTGGCTGTTTACTCATAACGAAAAGCGCAGCCGCTTCGCCAATGTTTATGCCGTCACGCGCTTGACCAAAAGATTGGCATTTATCAGCCGACAAGGATTCTAGCGCATTAAAGCCGTTGATTGTTAATTGACAAAGCGAATCAACACCGCCACAAATTACTAAATCGGCAACGTCACTTTCCAGCATCATTTTAGCGGTAGCTAATGCCTTTGCCGATGAACTGCAAGCAGTGGAAATGCTATACACAGGGCCTTGTGCGCCACTCAATTTGGCAATAAAATCGGCGGGTGCGGCCATTTCTTGTGTCGCATAATCATAATGTTCCGGCATCTCACCGTCATTTAGGTATGAACGACGTGCAAGCTCCCCCTCTCGTATGCCAGAGGTACTCGTACCAATAACAACAGCGATACGTGAATTACTTACACCTTCACTCAGCACCTGAATGCTAGTCGCTATTTGTTGATACGCAGATAAAGCCAATTGATTATTGCGGCTATGCAATTGACGTTCGAATGATTCAAGGCTCGGTAGCTCACTATTCACCTGACCTACCCACACAGATCGACCCGAAACTTCCAGCGTTGTCGACATAGATAACCATTCTGATTGTGGTAAGTGATTATTGGTCATTGCCGCCAGTACGCTG
Source organism: Thalassotalea fusca (assembly GCF_053485835.1). Lineage (NCBI taxonomy): Bacteria > Pseudomonadati > Pseudomonadota > Gammaproteobacteria > Alteromonadales > Colwelliaceae > Thalassotalea > Thalassotalea fusca. The sequence continues at coordinate 32,783 of NZ_JBQRUN010000013.1, read as the reverse complement.
GCCTTATCATTACCTAGGCTACAATTTATACCTAAGTCATTTAAGTAAGCCTTCATTATTATTCTTCCATATCAGTTAGTTGCAACTGATAATGCCTTTCTAAATGTTCAAATTGAGTGCTTTTTTGGTCTTTATGAATACGAACAACGACTTCATCGTTGACGACTAGCTCTCGCATTTGTTGCCTTTCATCTGCCGTAGCGCGTACTGACCCGCCCAGCAACTGTGACGTTAAAGCATCGATAGGCCAGTGTGTTAATTGAATATCCGCTAAAACATACATCGGATTAAGGTCGGGTAGGCTGATATACGATCGCAATGCTACTTTACCTAGCGCATCCATTTCCAATTCGAACAGGGGAACACCTTGCACACTCACCGCCACCATGATCAATCTGTTTTGTTCAAACGCCACCTGCACCAACATTTGGTGAGATGTTTGGCCGTAACTGATGGTCATTAGCTGAGACAAATTTTGGCCGACCAGTGATTCAGGCGGCAAGGTGAGTTTAAGCCTTACATTAGTGGCAATATCCACCGTCGAAACAGATTGCTCTTTCAATGTTGCACAACCGCTTACCAGCAGTAAATATGCGCTAACACAGAGGGTAACAAAAACCTTGCTTACTGACATAAATCGACCAATACTTTAAAACGACGTTCACTTTGCGCAACGTAAGGGTTCGCTTCATCCCAGGCATAACCCGCTAATATCGAACTAATCATTTCTCTTACCGCAGGTTCTTGCTTAGGGTAAAAGATCACGTCCTGAAAGCCGCCATCATACCAAGCTTTAACGAATGTTTTGAAGCAATCGACCCCTTTGCGTAGTGGCAGTTCAAATTCGTCAAGAAAGTTTACCGACTCACCTTGCAAGTGGCGATGAACAACAGGCGCGATTAGCGAAGCAGAGCACATGGCAATGGTGACGCCAGATGAGAAGACCGGATCGAGAAACTCACCGGCATTGCCTAACAAAGCGTAGTTTTTTCCCGTCAATTGTTGCACATCGGCTGAATAGCCTTTCAATGTATTTACTGGTACATGCCAGTGCGCATTTTCAAGCAAAGCCTTAAGATTTGGCGTTTCCGCTATGGCTTTTTTAAGAATCTGTTCACTAGATAGCGCATTATCAAATTGCTTTGACTCACCCACAACACCTAAACTCGCCGTACCATCTGAAAATGGGATTAACCAAAACCAAATATCCGCACATTGAGGATGTACCGTGATCAATATTTTATCCCGATCAAAATGTTCATCTGAAATATTGTCTTTTACATGAGTAAAAAAGGATTGTCGTTCAGGAAAATCAGACGGCTTTTCCAAGTCAAGTAAACGAGGCAAAACTCGGGCAAACCCACTGGCGTCCAACAAGAACTTTGCATTCAAATGGTAACAATTTCCGTTTTCGTCGCGAATAGTAAGCGTCGGTCTGTCACTTTTTACATCCACCTCATCAACTTGTTGACCATAACGTATATCAACACCAGCACTGCTCGCACCATCGGCGAGCAATTTATCAAAGTCTGCACGCTTTACTTGATATGTTGTCCCCGGTCCGTCACTAAACTTCTGACGAAAGTCAAAGTGCGTATCAACACCATTTTTGTGGAAGGCCGCACCATTTTTGTGTTGAAAAGCCAAATCGCTTGCATGTTGGTGAACTAACTCATCTAGCCCCGCCTGTTGCAAAAACGCCATACATTGCGGCAACAGGCTCTCACCAATAGAAAAACGTGGAAAGTGCTGCTTTTCAATGACAACAACTGAATAGCCCAATTTACGTAGCATTGCGCCTGCAACCGCCCCTGAAGGCCCTGCGCCGATGATGGCGATATCAATATTTTCTTGGTTCATAGACGCTTTTCATAATCCTTGCTGGTAATTAGTGGAGCGGTGAAATATATGCTCACGAGGCCAATCATGACGCTCAGGCCAAATCCGAAAATTGCTGGTGTTTGGCTAAACACCAACAGGCCAAAAACAAAAATAGAAGACAGTGCAGAGAGCGTGATTGCGATCACATTCATCGGTGCCAACTGACGTTTGCGATAAAAAATGAGGTAATCGATCGACAGCGCCAAAATCAACAGCAACGCTAGTACATTAAATATATTCAGTGAACCTTGCACTAAGAAACTAAAAGACAGCGAAAACAACACGGTAATACCAATAATCGACATACACTTGACCATGAAGCCAAAGCCAAATTGCCATAACAGGACGATCAGGAAAAGGGCAATCGCCAACATAAACCAATGCATTAGGTTTTCACGAGAGGTCGTTAATATGGCAGATATTTCTTTTGATTTTTCTACCAACTTGATCTGAGGCAAATAAGGTTCAATTGCTGTTACCAAGGCCGCTCGTTCGATATTTGCTACCTGCACCATCGAAAAAACAGCCTCACTGCCACTAAAATAACTATTAGCAATTAATGGGGCGATTGGCGATTGGCTAGCCTCAGCTAACGACAACGTTTCAGTCGGTTCAAAGCTAATATCTTCTGTTAGTAAGGCGTTGATTTCGGCAAACAATTGCTGGTTAACTTGCTGAGTAAGTAGTTGATAGTTGGCTTGTTGTCTTTGCTCGGATGGCACCCAATTACTTGTAGCCGTTATGCTCGCCTGACTGGACAGTTGATGTATTGCCGTGGCGAGCGACTGTTCCAGTTCCAAAAGTGTTTCATCGTTTTGTGCAGTCAGATAAAGTTGATAACTGTTGTTGCCTAACAGCAAATCACGGTGAACACGTTCATTATCGAGCAATTTGTCACTACTCGTGGTCATTAACGCAATGTTGTCGTTAAAAGATAATGGGTTAAACCATAGAGAAGCACAAAGCATAATAGCGATGCTCATGATGGCAAGCTGTAAACGCCGACGATTAACCTGAAGAAATAGTGCAATTCTACTTCCAAGCGCAACCAGCGTTTGGTGTCCATTAATTTGCTTAGTGAGGCCCGGCACGATAGCGAATACGGAAATGACCGCGCCAGTCAAACCAAATATGATAAACGTTGCCACCTGAGCAAAAAAGCCGATAGGTGTAAAAGCAAACAGCGCATATCCCACCACAGTTGAAATAAACCCGAGCCAAATTGATGATCGGACTTCAAAGGAGATAGGGGAGGCCTGTTCTTGCTCTTCACCTGTCAGTGTTGCACGACGCTCTATAATATCGGTCAAGAAATGGAAACAATAATCGATGGCGATGCCAATCAAGGTGATGCCAAAAACAAAGCTGATGATATGCACATGATCAAACAACAATACCATTGCCAATAACCCGCTTAAAAAGGCATTAAGCAAAGTAACAGCGACCGCCAACAGTGCCGAAAAATGGCGGAAGCAATAGATAACCAACACCAACATCGCAAGCAAACTGAGCGAACCAAATAAGGTCATTTCATACGATGCCTGACTCGCATTTTCAGCATTGTGAAACAGTGGGCCGGAATAACGAATTTGCACCTGTGGAAAAGTCGATTGTGTCGTTGAAAGCTGTTCGAGAATAGCGTGCGCGTGACGCTGAGACGCTTCAACACCAATAGCGTCTGGCGGCAATTGCACAATTAGAATGAGGACATCTTGGCCAGCTGCGCTTTTGACAAACCGCCCCTCTTTTATGGTAATACCATTACCTGTCGTAAAGGACTGCTCGATGAAATTACTTATTGTTAGGCTAGGATCTTGATCAAACGAAGCTTGTACAAAAGGATTTAATGATTCACTCAGTTTTTCAAATATGCCTGAAGACAACGAATCCCCTTGTTCCAACACCTGTCGATCCTGACCAGACAAGATCATGCCGCGATACTGGCTGTAAAAGCTGACAATATCGGTGAGCGAAGGGATGTCTTCCTGAGTGCTTTTCCACTGTTGTCGCTTGGCAAAATCTGCTACTTGATCGTAAGCTCCTTCAGCATCTTCGCCGACAAATGACATAACAATTTTCGACTGATTAGCACGAAAAAAAGCATTTTCCGCCTGTTGCCAGTTAACAGAACTATCCTGCGGTAATAATGACAAAATATCTGCTTCGAATCGTATGCGATCGGTGACCAGTAAACCAAGTAGAATAATGATGACCGATAACAATTGTATATATGCCAAACGTGTGCGTAACCTCGTTTGGTTTGGTGCTAATAGTGAATGCCAGATAGTCATAGTGATTCTTATTATTCTTGTTTAAACGAACGGTCTAGTTCGTCTGCATGTCGTCGTAATGTAACGCAATTTCAGTCTTATTCTGATGTTTATCAAGCAATTCAAGCGTCGCTATTCTTCCTTGACCACACAATGTCACTGAAGACATCAACTGACTTAAGTTGTCGTCAGTTGGCTCAAGCAAAATACAGTGCTGTTGTGATGTTGTATTCATTGCGAAATAGGGCGCCAACGCTTCAAACTGCCCTAACATGAGTTGCTTTAGTAATCGTGCGTACATTTCGCCTTGATTGATGTGCGTTTGCTCTCCAGCGCCATTTTCAAGCAACATCGTATTCTCGGTGATGACAATCGCACTTTTGACAGGCTTTAATGTTTGCCAACGCAAGCCTTGCTGGTCAATGTTAAACTCGCCTGACGATACAAAAGGTTTTGCTAAGCGCTTAAAATACTTCTTCTGACTAAATTTGCCTTGCTGCGCTGTTATTTGATTAACAGCTAACAAAGTTCGAGCGTCAGCAGCCGATATTGCTTGGCCAAATGATACCCAACTCACGCCAATACCAAGCACCAACAAAACACGCGACAAATAAGTCATCATAATACCTCGGCAAGCTTTTCACGCAGTATTGCTGGGCTTTCAAACTGCATTTCTTTTGATTGAACACACACCGCCACTTGCGACGTCGTTGCTTTGGTAAGCACTTTTCCCGATGTTGCATCTTCAATAAGGTAATCAATTTTCAAATTGTGCTCATATTCCTTTAAATACGCATGAATTCTAATGCGTTGAGCAAATATGGCTGAACCGACATACTTAATGCGCATGTCTACTATTGGCCACATAAAACCTGAGTCATGCATATCTACATAGTCATATTGAAACATTCTTAACAATTCGCACCGGGCAAATTCTAAGTAACGCGCATAATTACCATGCCATACGACCTGCATCGGATCACAGTCATGAAAAGGGATCTCGTACTCAACATTCGCTGACAATATGGCATTCTTGTTATTCATATAACTTCCAACGCTCCTGTTGAATAGCACCTACGGTAAATCTTAGTACCGACTCAAGGGGTCTATCTTCAACCAGATTATCAAAAAAGTCAGTGATGTCATCATACATAGCCATCACATCCGTTGACAACGAATCATGTGCCAACTCGTTAGCCTGAATGCGTAATCGGATCCCCTGAACCGCGGCGAGTAGGGTACTGGCCAATACTTGCTCTGTCAGCTGCAATACACGCAATGCATCACGTGCAGCAATCGTGCCCATGCTCACTTTGTCCTGATTATGACACTCAGTAGAACGAGAAAATACGCTAGCCGGCATCGTCTGTTTTAGCGCCTCAGCCGTGTATGCCGATGCGCCAATTTGAACCGCTTTAAACCCATGATTTATGTACTTACGCTGATCACAACTTGCCGATAGATTCGAAGGTAAGCCATTGTTGTAACGCGTATCTACCAATGATGCAATTTGACGATCAGCCAAGTCAGCTAAGTTCGCCACAGCAGTTTTCATGCTATCCATTGCCATCGCTATGTGACCACCGTAGAAATGGCCACCATGAAGCACATGCTCACCCTGACCATCAATAATCGGATTGTCATTGGCCGAGTTCAGCTCATTTTCAATGAGCGTACGGAAAAAAGGCAAGCTATCTTGCAAAACACCTATAACATGCGGTGCACAACGAATCGAATAGCGATCTTGTAAGCGGTCGGCATTACGTGGATGTTCATAATGGTTAAGATCTTGTCGAATCCATGTAGCGACCTGCTGCTGGCCTAAGTGTGGTTTTACAGAAAACAAAATGTCATCAAAATGGTGGCTATTGCCCTTCAATGCCAAGCTAGCAAAGGCAGTAATTCGGCTTGCTAATCTAGCCAGATAGTCTGCGCGCTTATGCGCCAAACAGGCTAGCGCAGTCATGACAGCAGTGCCATTCATGATCGCCAAACCTTCTTTTGGTCGCAGTGAAATAGGCTGTAAGTTCAGTTCAGCTAACACTTCATGGCTCGGCTTGATTTCACCTTGATAATATACGTCTCGTTCACCCAGTAGCGCGCCAGCGACATATGATAGCGGCGTCAAATCACCACTTGCACCTACCGATCCTTCTTGAGGGATCACAGGCACAATGTCATGCTCAATAAATGCTACGAGTAAATTTAACAGTGGCCAGTCAACACCAGAATAACCCTGACTAAGTGAAGCTAGTCGCGTTGCTAAAATAGCGCGCCCTTGTTCTGGAGAAAATACATCCCCCATGCCGCATCCGTGAAAACGTGTCAAATGCAGCGGGAGTTCTTTGACCAAATCAAGCGGAATATCAACCGTAACCGAATCGCCATAGCCAGTAGTTACGCCATAAATAACGCCATCTTCCTCGAGTAAACTGTCTAAGAATTTGACAGCAGAATTGATCTTCTTGGCGAAGTGCTCGTCATTGCTAAGCTCAACAGTGCTTTTCCCTGCGGCAATCCCTACAATATCTTCAATTGTCAGACGGGCCTTACCAAAAGTAACAACATTACTACTCACTTACGTTTTTCTCCATTGATTGCTTACGCTCAGAACTGGCATCTTGTTGCCAAAAGTCATAAAAATTAAACCATTGTAACGGATACTTAGCCGCATGGTAACTTAACCTAGTCGCATATTGCTCTACTAACGACGTAAGTACTTGCTCACGTTGTTTTCTTGGTAATGAAATACCATCAGATACATGCTCAAAAATCACTTGATAGCGCGATTTATCTTTCAGGCAAAACAGCCAATAAACCGGACAAGATAACAACGCTGCCAAAATAAACGGCCCTTGAGAAAACGGAGCAGGTTCTCCTAGAAAAGGTGCGTAGATCACTCTACCAGCAACGGAAACACTCGTACGGTCACCAACGATCACGATGATTTCACCTTGGTCGACTTTCTCTTTTAGACTGATAGCGAGCTCTGGTCCAATATTCGTCAATTGAATCAGATTAACGCTTACGCTTTGGTTAACTTGTTGAAGTATTTGATTAAACTTGACCGCGTTTTCAGTAAACACCAACACATTAATCGGTGTATTGTAGCGCCCTTGACTTAATGCCCGACACACTTCCAAGTTGCCTAAATGAGAACCAATAAATACCGCACCGCGTTGCTGTTGGGCGATATTTTCCATTACACCTGATGGATGGTAATCAATGCTTGATACTGAAATTTGCCCTAACCAGGCATCCAATTTATCAAACGCCGCATCAGCAAACGAACAAAAGTGTTTCAGGCAATCAAACCAAGTGACATTAGCTTCAGCGGCTGGATTCCCTTGACTGGTATGTACCTTAATCAAAAATTGGCGAGACGCCTGTCGCATTGCTTTACCGGTCAGAAAAAAATAGAAAACCACCGGAAAGAGCAGCAACCAAAGTACGCGCCGGCCTAACAGGCGATATACCCAAAACAAAACTTTCATGCCTAAGAGCGAACCACGTTCGGCAACCGTTGACCAATGTTTAGCCATTAAGCAAACCACCTTTTCATATTACGTAGTAGCAATTTAGGCATACGAATCAAGGCACCTAAGCATAATCGAGTATGCATCCACGATATGCGTAAATTGTCATCGAATGCATTAAAATGGGAAACGCCATCTTCTGGATAAATTACCTTCGTCGGCAAGAACTGGCAATCAACACCTTGCCAATAGAGCCGCACCATCACCTCAATATCAAAATCCATGCGCTTACCAAGCGACACCCGGTTTAGTAGCGCATGACAAGCCGCCAATGGATACACACGAAAGCCACACATGGTGTCTTTCAGTTGAAAGGAAAATGTTTCGATCGTCACCCAAAAATGGGTGATATAACGAGCAAAATAACGCAGCTTCGGAACTGAATCATCGTAAATTGGGGCTCCTGAGACTAATGCACTGGGATGTTGCTGCGAAACTTGGATTAAACAATCAATATCATGCAAGTCATGTTGCCCATCTGCATCTACCTGAATTGCATGACTATAACCCTGATCATAGGCGTACAATAATCCCGTTTGCACCGCACCACCTTTACCCTGATTAACTTCATGCGTTAACACCTGCACCAAAGGCTGCTGCTCAGCGACTTGCATGATTGTTTGACTGGTTTGCTCATCGCTGGCGTCATTAATAATGATGATCGGGCGGCCTTGTTGCGCTAAGTGAGCAACTAAATCAGGAAAACCATTGGTATGATTGAAATTAGGTATGACAAAACAGTACGACATTATGCCAAATCCAATACCACGCGCCCAGAAGCGTGTACGCCTTTTTCAGACGCATAACGGAAAGTAAATTTGTTACTTTTGGTTTGCGACAAGGCCAGCGTCAGTGTCGTATTTGGTGTGATAACTTCCTGAAATTTTAGTACTTCTACGTCTTTGACTTTGGCACAGGGCAAATTTAATTTTTGCGCACCTAGTTCAACCGCCCAATTCAATTGAGCGACACCGGCCAAAATCGGCACATTAGGAAAGTGACCTTTAAAATAATCCAACTCAGCATCAACCCATAGTGTTAGTTCCACACCTTCGTCTGTTACTTTCTCATCAATTATTTTGGGATGAATATGCTCTAATTTACTCAAATAACTTCTCCAACGTCGCCTGCTCAATTTTGCCTTGCGCATTGTATGGTAACTCATGAACGTAGCGCCATTTTCTAGGTCTCACTACAGACTCAAACTTCTCAGCCAACCAGTGATTGAGTTGACGATTAAACACAAAACGACGCATTGACTCGATTTGCAACTGGCCTTCTTCTGATAATCCAATTACCGCGGCGAGTTCCTGTCGTTTACCATTTAGCACAAGTACTTTCGCCTCGGCAACCCACGTATGCTCCATGAGTAAGGCCTCTACTTCACTCAGGTTTATCCGTTTTTCTTCGAGCTTTATCGTACGATCAACGCGACCACATAATTTAAAACGCTGACCGTCGATAAGTTCGATTTTGTCATCCATCAACATCGAAGCCTCAGCAATATAGGCAGAACGCAATAACAACTGACCACTGTTATTGACACTAATATCGATATCTTTGAATGGCTGCCATAAAGGTGCAGGTACGTAGGTAACTTGACGAAAAGCGATCCCTCCAGACTCCGTACTACCATATACCTGCGTCACACCAACATTAAGTTGTTGATATAGTTTTATCGCATCGTCGTCAGCCAACGGTCCCCCAGAAGAGAACACGCGCACCAGTTTGTTTTTTTCAGCAGCAAAATGATTGTTTATTGCTAGGCGCTTAAGAAACGCAGGGCTGGAAACCAAAACACAGCGTTTAACACGCTGTAATTGTGCGAGTCCTTGTTCGGGAAACTCAATCATTGGCCAAATCGGCACAGCTAACTTGAGTGGCACTAATAGCTTGAACAATAAGCCGTAAATATGGAAGTGAGGCACAGTCGATAAGTACGCATCTTCAGTGCCTAAATCAAATGTGGTAATTAGTGTGTCGCATTCGCGATTAAGATGTTGCCAACACTTTTCAATAATTTTGGGCTCGCCCGTTGAACCTGAGGTAGAAAAATACACCTTACCCGATTCAGGCCAGCAACATTCAACATTGGTCGGCTGGTTCAAACCTATTCGCTCATCCAGATTATCAAGTCCATCGATACTCAACATTGATCCTGCACAAAAACCAACCCGAGGCGTTAACGCCGCCAATGTTTGTGGTTGACCATTTTGTGGCAAATATATGTCAAACCCTGACAACGACAATGCATAGAATTTCACTGCAAATTGGTAAGTATCAGACTCAAACAACAAAACTTGTTTGTTATTTTCAATACCGCTTAACTGGCTGTAATAGCGTGATAAATCAGCGAGAAACTGCTCACCTGAGATAGATGCCTGTTCAGTGACAAATAGAGTTGATTGCGAGCGTAAATGATCGAGTGTCATGACATTAGTGCTCAGCTTTCACTTTTTGGCGCACACACCATTCAATGAGCATTAAAGTTCCCATTAAGATATAGGCTATAAGTCCGTTATAGAGAGTCCACACTGACAAATCGCCTAACCACATGGTAGCGGTAGAAACCATCGCATTAACAGCAAAGAAGATTGCCCAGACGACTGTTACCTTTTCGGTATATCGAACGCCTTTTTCAGATAAATCAGGTTCTTGCATACGAGCTAATGTTTCGATTACACATGGCTTTTTAACTAACGACCAAGTAAAAACTGTTAACATTACCAAGTTCACAGCAATGGGATACACCATTACGCCAATTTCAATATCAAACAACACGGTGGCGCTTAATATGCCAATGGCAATGAACGTAACCGCATTCATCCAAGGTGCTTTCGTTGGGGTATGCCGATACAACCAACTTCTCACAATGAAGACCCCAGCAAGCAAAGCCGCCAGTAATTGATGTGCCATTACTTGCAAGCCCACGTATACAACGAATGGGTACAATACAGCCAATAGGACAGTAAGAATTGTAGCGACTTTTTTCACAAGAATACGAATTGCTCTATGGAGTTATGAACGAACCAGACTAAGAAAGTAAGCTTTCCATTGCTTCGATGACGTCACCTACTGTTCTCACCTGTTTGAACACTTCAGGCTCAATTTTCTTACCAGTAATGGCTCGTAGCCTTACTACTAAATCGACGGCATCAATGCTATCAAGATCGAGATCTTCATATAAGTTAGCTTCTTCAGTGATATCGTCTCGGTCAATCTCAAAATCTTCAACTAAGACATCACTTAGCATATCGAGAATTTCTGCTTTCGTTTTCATTTCGCTGCCCTATGCCTGTGTGTTTGTCTGAATAAATTCGCTCAAGCTATTCACCGAACGAAAGTGACGTTTAGTTTCTTCTGAATTTGCATCAATTTTCACGTCGTACGCTTTTTTCAACGCAAGACCCAGCTCAAGGGCGTCTATACTGTCTAAACCTAAACCATCAACAAATAATGGCTCATCATCTTCGATGTCTTCAACGGTCACATCTTCTAAATCTAGGGTTTCTATAATGAGCGCTTTTAAGTTCGCCTTTAATTCTGTCATTCTACTGAACTTCCTCTAAAAAAAATTGTTCTAAATCTCGTGTGAAAACTCGCGCACTTTTACTCATTGATTCGCTTGGCAGTTCCTCAATTGATGGCACGTTCGTTTTCAATGCAACAACAACATCAAAGCGTCGTTCGGGCACGTGGTACCACTTTTCGGATTTAGTGAGTGTCGGTGGTTGAATATCAATCGCGACACACGTTGGCTGTATTTCGCAGCGCAGTGCAATATTGGCGGCACCACGTTGAAATTTTGGTTTAGCACCCGGATTGGTTCGAGTACCTTCTGGAAAAATAATCAAATTATTGCCATTGGCTAGCGAGGCCTGACAATCTTTAATAACGCCATCAGAATCAGCATTACTAATATAGCCTGTACTTTTAATCACTCCGCGCATGAACGGATTGCGCAAGAGGTGTGCTTTAACTACGCAATCTGCATTAGGGATTACTGAAATGAGTACCACTACATCAATTAATGAGGGATGGTTTGCTAATATAAGCTGCCCACGTAATTGCTTGAAAGCCTCTTGCTGCTTAACGGCGAATGTTGCAACGCCGACGAACGCCATGAAACCCACAAAGAATTTAAACGTATAATGCACTGTTTGTCTGGCGATAACTTGACGTTTATGCCCGTCGCGAATCATGAGTTGCTGAACAGGAAATACCAGCAGCGCCAAAATAAGGCCGCCAATCCCAAAAAGCGTAAAAGATAAGCCTGTAGCAAACACTCGCCATAACTTATTGACTAGCTTAAACATGAGACCTCTCCACCTGCCATGAGCATTGGGCACCATTCAAAGCTAGCTGCTTGTTACCGCTCTCTGATTGAAACCAGTCGGCAAACGCCAGCGATAATGGCAAAGAATCTTCACCTTGAGTGTTAGCAACAATAGGACAACTGCTAAAATTAACGGCGGGTTGCTGATCGCTCGGCAAGGTCAGTAAACACGATACAGCATGGTCAATTTGTGTTTCGTCCGCATAAACTTCATAAGGTGTAGGTAGCACTCTATCGATATGGACTAACAATATTTGTTCACTCATCCCAGACTTTAATTTGCAATAAGCATCAAGCATTGCCATCAAAAACGTCTCTTTGCCCGCTGATATAGCGGTATTTGGCGCAGTATTGCTGGTGAAAATGGAATGCAAACCAGCCACAGCATTATGAACAGATAGGCTGAAAGTAGTGGGAGAAAGCGATTCGTCGCTAGCCAAATCCGCAAGTAATTCACTGGTCTTATGTAAATCACCATGCCGACTTGAAAATACTGTATCAACCTTGGAATTAGATTCTCCCATCGTTGATTGTGCACAAAATAACCCAAGCTTTGCAAAGGTGCTCAAGCGCCTACGTTGCATCGGCTTTAACCATTCCAGCTTAGGTTCTGAAGATTTGTCCAATATAAATTGCGCGTGACCATTCGCTAATGCATCGCTTATTGTTGATGCACGATATTGATTTAATTGGGATATATGTAAACTGAAATCCATTATTATTATTGTTAATACGGTTTGAACGAGAACGTGTATGTAACTTCCGATATTAATACCAATCGGTATAAGCGCACTATTGTACTAATTTATTAGGCTAGATGTAAAAAAATTGTGTGGTTTTTTTGTGTGATTTGTGTCGAAAATTGTCAGATTTGGCTGCTAAACATCATGAAATGCAGCGTATTGAAGATTGACGGTCAATACGCTTCGTTTCATGAGAGTGTATTTTACTGCAATTCCCAAATTTCCCAGCTTTCAAAATAATATTGTTTGGCCAGTGTCATTGCTGTTTGTTGGTGCTGTTGTGCAAGTCCAGATTCACCATTCGCTTGCCAATAAATACGCATTTGTTTATGCCACCCCGGCATTAATTGGCCTTCTGGATTTACGGCGTCTAACAACTGTTTCGCCCGCTTATAATCCTTACGCTTATTAAATCCCTTAGCCAATTCGATCGAGACCTGTGTTAACGATTCAGGGAACTGTTTTTTAATATCGAGCAGCACATTATCTACCTGATCTAATTGCTTTGACCAAAACATATACTTAGCAAATTGATATGCTTGCAGCCATTCAAACTGAAAACCAGCCCATTGATTACGGAGCTTGTCAAAATGCGACAATACCTGTTTATAATCTCCCATCTCCAACATATCTGTGCCGTCGGTAGCAAAATCGGGCGCTAAAAACACTAGCCCATCGTATAGGGCAGGCAAGGCAGTGGAAAAATGGTTTTCTTGTGGGTAATGCTTAAACTGCCAAGGCAAATCATCAGCCGCGTACTGTTCAAAAACCTCTACAACCTTGTCTACCCCCATTTGCTGCTCACGTGCTACTGAGAGAAATACAGGCGCAGAAATTTTCCCTTGCTCCAGCAGCGGTTTGAGCTTTTGAGGTAAGCTATAATCGTCAAACCATGCACTCGGACTCATTGATAAAAATGCGTTAAACGGTGTGTCTGCTTGCATCATACTAAACATCGTAAACAGTCCACCAAGGGAATAGCCTGCAAGCGCCTTTTTATCGTTAGTATGAAACTCACCGTCAATAAGTGGCACAAGTTCATCTTTTAAGTAACGTTGAAAATTAGCAGCACCACCAAACGCGGGGTCATCTTCAACCGGCCAAGTGGTTTGCATCAGGTAATCATCATCCCCTTGGTTTGCTATGCCCACGACGATCATCGGTGGAATTTTTCCCATACGCGTTAAATTTTTGATCACCGCAGACACATGCTGAAATTGAAAATCGGCGTCAATGACATACAAAGTAGGGTATTGACGTTTGTTCATGTGGTAGCGTTCCGGCAAAGCAACCTGATAACGTCGCGTTTGGCGCAGTATTTCTGATTGGTGTTGATACTCATGAGCAGAAACGATTGGAACTGGTTGATTTTTATTGTCCATTTTCGCGTTAGAATCATCAAACCAAGGCGAACTCATCGCATTGGCTAAGCTTAACCCCCATAATGCCAGTGAGAGGCCAATGTTTCGCCATAACGTGCTATTTGTCATAAATCATTTCCCTAATTAATTCGTTCACTCCACCTTATCAGAAAAACAAAAACCTAACGCAAAGCGACAGGGAAGACTTGGTGAAGATTTGGTGAAGTTTTTTCAAATCAAGTAATTATCAGTAAAAACAATGGTTGACTCATATCACCTTTAACCCGATGATAATTCACGAAACGTAAAATACCACAAGGACGAATATGCCATTAATTCATCAGGAAAAACGCCACGTACTTAATGATCTTCTCGGCAATGTAAGTCAGTTTCATCCACATTATGGTGATCGGTTGGCTATGCATTTACCTATGACGTTAATCGCGCTATATCAACTAGGTGCAAATGAAGATAAGTTAACAACGACCTATCAAAACAGTATTGGTAATTTGTCACTAATAGAACCTCTAGAACAACCGGCAAGTCATTTTGAAATAAATGAGGCGCTTGGCGACAGTGCATCATATGAACGCTACCTTGCGTATTTTCGTCAGCAATTGGCCACTCAAAGCGTTGAATTCGTACTAACACACACATTACCAGTGTTAATTCCCGGTATGGCAGCGTCAGCCTTTCACGCTATGATCCGTTTAGCCTACGCACTTGAAGCCAATCACACCGACGAAATAGCGATTGCTTTGGCTTATTGGAGTGCGGAATACCAAGCATTTGATCTCAATCAACAGCGCACATCCCTTTCGTTAACAGAGATACTCAGCTCAGTTGTCAACAAAGGTGAAAGCTATAACTTCTCACCTGGCATTATTGTTGATCGAATGAACGAGATTGGCGCTTTGCTAAAGAACGAACAAACGGTCATTCAGCCCAATAACCTATCATTAGATGATGTAAGACAGTTTGCACTAACAGCATTTTATGCCGAAGATGATTTCACGCTATTACATACGGTCACAGGATGCCATGCACTCTCTCAACTGCTGCCATACATTACTAATAAAGAACAAGCCATTCGCGAGCTATGGCAAGCCATAGTAGTTGCTTATCTGAGTACAGGTTTACCCTTTGCCCCACAACAAATTCCTTTAGCTGAAGATAAGACCCGAGATTTTGAACAACTCAAACCTCTCGCATTGCGCTCTGATGACTCCCATGAGATTAAATTGTTTTATACCTGCTATCAGGCATATGTGACGTACAACGAGCCCGGTTATTATTGGTTGGCAAAGCGAGCGCTAACGCACAAAGGCTCAGATTAGTTCTAACCAAATACTAATGCGTGTATATCTCCATGCGAGACGCTTATTTTTGGGAATGTTTATACACGCCATCCCAGTCATTTTCGGGCGGGTTGTTAAGTAGGTACTTTAAGCGCTTCTGATAAACATCGCTTAATATTGGATAAGGAAATTCGCCACTCAACTCATCTAACACTTGGCTTGCTTGATGAAATTTACCTGAAAAATAGAGTGTTAGTACCTGATTAAAAGTGCTCCACAGCTGCCTGAACTCTGTATCAAGCGAAGGTGACAGCGGTAGATATAGAGTGACAGGCACTGATTTTCCTTTTACATGAACTTTATCAATTAGTACAAAATCTTCGCTCGAATAAGTTGTATTTGGTTCATTGAGCACGGCGCTTTTTGTGAATTCACTAATTAGCAACGGGACGCCATAAAATTTAGTTAAACTTTCAATGCGAGCACCAAGGTTTGCGGCGTCCCCAAGTACAGTGTAGCTGAGACGATATTCAGACCCCATATCACCAACATTCATCATACCGCTGTTAATGCCCACACCAATACTCACAGAGGGTAAACCTTCCTGCGTAAACTGTTTGTTGAGCTCAACCAAACTCACCTGCATGGCAAACGCTGTTGCGATGGCATGATTAGCTTGTTCTGCATCATGCAATGGCGCCCCCCAAAATGCCATGACCATATCACCAACATATTTATCGATGGTACCTTGATGATTGAATATATCTCTCGTTAATGGTGAAAACACCCGGTTTAACCACATTGTTAATTGTTCTGGTGAAAGTGACTCAGACAGGCGCGTAAAATTTCGAATGTCTGCATAAAGAACAGTTATGAACTTATTTTGTCCTTTCATATCAAGAACTTCTGGTTGAGTCAGCATTTCCTCAATATGGGTTGGCGAAACATAGCGATCAAAAATGGCTTTGACTTGCGTTCGCAATTTGTTTTCAGACAGATAGCCATAACTGATGAAGTAACCACTAAGTGCAAGCGTCATGATGAATGAAGAAGTTAATGGTAAATCAACCATATTCCAGCGCCACAAAGAGAAATTGATAATAATAATTAGCATTAAAACAAAAAGGGCAAAACATTCGCTCTTAACCGCGCCTAGCCTGGGTAGCACCAATATCAAAGTTAACGCTATCGTCACCAGAATAAGAAAAACCGCTCCTTGCCACCAATCAGGTCGAAAAGGTATCGTATTCGGTGACATGAGAGCATCTAACACCGTCGCATGTATTTCTACCCCCGGAAATAACAGACCTACCGGTGTTGTGCGCAAATCTGCCAGCCCAATCGCCGAAGTGCCGATAAACACAATCGCGTTGTCAAATCGGTCATCATTAATACGACCCGCAAGCACATCTGCTGCTGAAGTATAGGGATAATAGTAAGGAGAATGACGAAATGGAATTAACAGCTGACCGTGCTTGTCTGTTGGAATACGCGTCTGTCCAATTTTAACGGCTGATAACATCGTATTTTTTGGTGGCTGCCACTCTAATTCGATGTGTTCTGCAAAGCTGTACGCTCTAAAAGCATCGAGTGCCAATGATGGATAGATATTTCCTTGGTTAGTGACAACTAGAGGTGCACGCCTAACAAATCCATCATTATCAGGAACAACATTGACGAATCCTTGCCCAATAGCATGACTAGCGAGTTTTCCAATGTTCGATGAGTATCCTGAAAATCGATGGAGCTTATGCTCATTACTGGGTGGATGACCCAATAACTCACCATCTAGTAATACCCCTTTAGTAATTTGTTGCTCTTGGTGAAACAAAGTCGCCAGTACTACTTCATTCTCTGAGATGCTTTGACCAAAGATAGCGTCACCGTCGAGTTGTGTCGCAAGCGACTGGACTTTGTCTTTAACGGTAGGATCTGTTAGTAAAGTAATGACGCTTTCCGCTGCATTTGCTTCAGCTTCAGAAAACAAGATGTCAAATACGATGACGATTGCACCACGATGGGTTAATAAACGTGTTAGTTCAGCAAACTGCTTTCGAGGCCATGGCATACGACCAAATTGTTCAAGGCTGATTTCATCAATATCAACTATTTGAATATTGGTAACACTGTTAGGCCAAGCGGGCAACATCGTTAAACGAAAGTCATATATTATGCCGTCTAGTCGTTCAAGTGCACCACTGAACGGTTGAATCGGCACAAATTGCCAAATCAACAATAGCAAAGCAATCATAGTCCCTACGGATTGCTGGCGAAATATTCGTTTGTTTTTGTTATTCACATGTTTGTTACCACTTTATTTTCATCCACTTAATCTGAATGTTCTCACTTGTAGCGGTTCTTATAAATTGGCGATTTCTTTACGAGCAATTATGGATTAAAAACTGGTTTATCTATCACGAAACTAAAGGGGGTGACGCCGCCTATAATTACCGATCCCGGCGTAAGCCCGACTTGGCCGACACTACATGGCTGACCTTGATTCAACCCTGTACAGACAGCAGAGGTTGAAAGGAAGGCACTAAAAGACAGGCTAGTGACATTAGTCGCCGGAAAACTGGCCACCACATTACCACCTGAATCTGGCATAAGCGTTAAAGTAAAAGTAGCCCCGCCAAGATTGTTAAAGACAACGGAATCATTGCCCGGTGAAATGGATTCAGCGATCGTTGGAGTAGGTCCTACACCGCTATATTCATACACCATGTAAAAGTCACCCTGCGCTCCCGGTTGAAACTCACTATCACTATCCTCACTATAGCGCCCCGAGAGCGTACATTGGGTATCCGTTGTCCTTACACAGTCTCCGAGGGTATAACGAACTTGACCAATACCAGAACCCGGTGTTTTCTCACCAAGTCCTTCTAATGTTAAGTTTCCGGTAGTAGAGAATGAGCTTCCCTTAAGGATCGTTGGCACAAAAATCACATCAATCGTCACCGTCGCCACATCTGAAGCCTGCTCAGGATCGGTTATCCGATAGTTAAAATTATCTTGTCCATTAAAGCCACTATTGGGCTGATAGGTGAAACTGCCGTCATCGGAGAGCGTGACTTGTCCATTTGATGGCGCTACCTCAGGTGAGGTATTAACCGTTAAGCTATCCATATCTGGATCGGTGTCATTACCTAGCAATCCCGGAGCAGATACTGTCAAGAGGCTATCTTCGTTAGTTTGATAATTATCAGATAGCGCCAGAGGCGCATCATTTACCGCTGCAATATCAATCGTTGCGATTGCTTGCGCCGTGTTGCCCTGACTGTCTTCTATTTCATAAATAAAGCTATCTGTACCATAAAAATTGGCATCGGGCACATAAGTGAAATTACCGGCGATATCTATAGTCAGCACACCATTACTGACCGTTTCGATGAGGTTATCAGTTAGGGTAATCGTGTCATTTTCAGGGTCAAAGTCGTTTGCCAATAGAGCATCTGCATCACTTGCATTAACAATTAAAGTCGTGTCTTCGTCCATTTGATAGTTATCGTTTACCGCTACTGGTGGCTGATTCGCATTGCCAACTTCGATATCAACACGTCCGTCACCACTGAGACCTTCCTCATCTTGAATTTGATAAACGAAGAAATCATTACCCGTAAATCCAGCGTTTGGCGTGTAAGTAAATCCACCATCGGCTTGTAATGCCAGTGAACCATTCTGTACATTTTCAACTGGAGTAAGTATCAACGTAATAACGTCTCCATCTATGTCCGAGTCGTTTAGTAAAATGCCTGGAGCGGTAACTACCAATGGGGTATCAAAAGGCGTCGTGTATGCATCATCTAAGGCAACAGGAGGATCATTTAAATCGTCAATACTAATCTGTACACTTCCTTGTGATAGCCCTCCTTGCCCATCTTGGACTTCATATGCAAAACTGTCTGTTCCAGTGAAGTTTGGCGAAGGAGTATAAACAAAACTTCCATCCCGATTGAGCTGCAATTCGCCATTGCTTGGGAATTGAATAGGTAACGGAGAAACGCTGAGCAAATCGCTTTCATTATCTGAGTCATTGGTAAGCACATTACCGATTAAAGGCTGATTTTGCGGCGACAAATAACTCTCTTGTTGTACAACTGGCGGAGTATTGGGTTGTCCTGATGGAACTGCAATGCGAAGCTCTGAGCTAAATGCACTTTCACCACTGCCATCAACGCCTGTGAGTTGAATGTAATAACTCAAGTTGGGGTCTAAACCAGAAAAGCTCTGTGGCCCACCATTAACAGCTAACTTCGCCTGACCTTGTAATTTACTTTGGTAATTATCAGTGGTCACTCCCTCTTCAGCAGCCAGTACCACATTGTAACGAATAATCTCTGCCGCATTCTGCCAGCTGATATCGATACTCTCGCCATCAATGGCTCGAACAACAGTTACATTCGAGATCCTTCTCAATTGCCAATTAACCGTAACAGAGTCCACCATCATTTGGTTACCCAAATCATCTAACACCCACAGCCCAAGTGTCAGCGGCCCAACGTACACACCAAAGCTAGCTGGATTGATATTTGTTTCAGTTTTAGTAAATGTTCCTTGAGGGCAATCATCCCCCGGTTCGCACAACAGTTTTAATTGCTCATGCTGATTGAAGCTTAAGGCCACCATAGTAAGACCATCAGGATCAGAAGCTTGCACAGAGGCCAGCAAATTTCCGTCGAATACCTCATTTTCAAAAGGGTGGATGAACTGACCACTGGCATTTGCTCCGTGCAATGGTGCAACAGACTTTTTAGCTCGTTCACTAGAGATGGGGGAGAAAGTCGGAGGGGGCGAGGTCGGTTGTACCTCTGCCTTACGTGCACTCTGCTCCTGACCACATCCGCTCATTACAACCAAAGAGAATAAAAGCAATTTCCAAAACATATGTCTGTTCATATTCGCTTTCCCCAATTCCAGCCTTATTAGGGCTGTACTTGCTCACCCAACAGGAAGGTACCGCCAGCATTAACAGTAGCGTCATTGATTTCTGACAACGATAAGTCACCAAAAATTTGAGTACCATTTTCAACAAACACGCCTGAAATGGAACCATCAGCCAACTCATTGCCGTGAGTCGCGAAATTAATATTGATGTCTAGATTGGTTTGACTGAACACCCCGTTAAACACAGCAAACCATTCCCCCTGACTATCAAAAAAAGACAATTGCCCTGTAGGTATGCGAGATTGATCAAAATCTACTGTCATGGTCATCGTGGCATTGTCAACATTACCCACCGTACTCACAAAGTTATGCATCAACAAACCAAATGTTGCTGTTCCTGTTCGCGAAAAACCATCGTTCGAAAGTGCTAAATCACCATAACTAAAATCCGCATCTATCCATTCATCGGATAACTGATCATATTCCGTAGATACATCGCTTGATTCACGCACATAATAAGTATAAGAAGAGTCTTCAACTGCCTTTTGATGAACACCGATAACATCAGCTGCAGGAGCAGCATCAGGATCCAGCTCCGTTGTATGACCCATCGCAATAGCTTTGGGTACTGTTAATAGAAACTCAACTTCACCATTGGCTTTAACTCTGGCAACACTATATTCATGCGTTGAACCTAGACTAAATTTCATCGGATTAGCGCCAACCGTCACTTGTACGTCTATAGCTCCTTGCCAAACAGCAAGCAATAGATCTTGTTCGACGAGTTGAGCGCTGTAGTCTGTTCCTCTAACGCCTATGCTCGCTACTGGCGTATTCAGGTGATAATCACTGCCATTGCGATCCAATTGCCCTGTTACCGTACGCAATCCTCCTTTAAGTAAGGTAAGGACAATAGATGCTTGCGCAGACACTGGATTGAATTCGTAGTTTGCTATTGCCAATTGCGTTTGTTCTTTCAATGAAAGCAAACCACCATCTACCATTCTCAATTGTGTTCGACTATCAATCTCAGTTTGTACTGTGTCCTGAAGAAATACTGGCGCTCTTCGTAGCAGTGATCGCTCTTGTTCATTCATCAAGGCTTTTACCGACCCTATTGCCATGATCGCTTTTCCAGCATTGACTTGACTGGGTGTAGCAAATACGAATGTATTCACAAGGCTAAATAAGACGATGCTATATATAAAATGTGCTCTCATCTGACACTCCTAGAAGCTATAACGAATAGCAGCCATTACTTTGCTTCGCTCATAATCGTATAGCGCGATGTTACTATTGTGCTGCATATGGCTAGCGGTCATATTTACCATCCAATTCTGTGTAATGCGGTAACTAAGCTGGGCTTCCATACGTAAAAGCTCCGTTTTTCGAGTGGTTAAAAACAAAGGTTCTGGTGCTCGATGCTCGCCATCTAAGTAATCAACCTTCCCCAACAACGCCCAATCTCTGTTTATCTGCCAATAAGCTTGGTACGTAGCACCCCATAAATTCCGTCCAACATGTTCTCTTCCTTGCTCACGGGCATCTTCACCCGCTACCCTCAACACCCATTTATGGTGGAATTGGTCGCTTTTGTAATCAAACCAAATAGCGGCGATATATTGATCTTTGTCTCTACTTCTCGATGATGGGTATTGTTCTTGCGCATAGGAGAGGCTTGCCCCAATATGGCTTTTTTTAGATAGGGGATAGGCGCTGTTGATTACTACACCTGAATAATCAAGATATTCGTCACCATCAAGTCGCAATGGCCGATAGAATGCGCTTAAGTCGAACTCAACGGTTTGCCACTGCAACTGATAACCCGCTATTAAACTCAAGTAAGTACGATCCCACGCAAGTGAGTCAGCATATTGCGTTGTCTTTCCATTTATCCCAGCGTACCAAGAACGTAGCTGACTAATCGGCTGTACGTATAAGAGCTGAGCCTGTAACTCTGTATAACTTGAATTAATTTCTCGGCTCTGATCAACCAATCGAATATCACCTAACCAGGGGACATTTATAAATTCTTCCTCTATACCATTATTCGCATTTGAATCACTTCCTATGCCAGCCGCAATCCAATTTTTCCAATGGCTTGATTGCTGTTGTAGCTGGCGCTGTATGATGAGCAAATAATGTGTCACATTATCGTTAAGTTGATGGTCAATTTGGTATTGCTGCAATATTTGAAATTGGCTTTGCGCCGCAGACCATTGGCGCATATCAAAATAGGTTACTGCCAAGTAATATCTGGGCAAATATGCGCTAGGCTGTCTATTCAAAATGCGTTCAAATCCGAACAAGGCTAGTTGGATGTTACCTGTCGCTTTGGCCGCCATTGCGAGGGCGTAATCGAAGGCTGGCTCACCTTCCCAGTCGGCCATCGAACTTTCTGCTAGTTCGAATGCCTTTTCAGCTTCTCCAGACTTTAATAACATCAATATTTGTTGCTGTGGATTTTGAC
The DNA here is from genome assembly GCF_053485835.1 of Thalassotalea fusca. Classification (NCBI taxonomy): domain Bacteria; kingdom Pseudomonadati; phylum Pseudomonadota; class Gammaproteobacteria; order Alteromonadales; family Colwelliaceae; genus Thalassotalea; species Thalassotalea fusca. Next base: position 10,004 of record NZ_JBQRUN010000013.1, on the reverse strand, counting down.
TGCTGGCGTGTGCAGAAAAACTCAAAAGTGCAACAAGTATAATAAGAGGCCAATTGATACCACGCGAGCCAACGTTGTTTAAAGAAATAGTGCGTTTATTTACTGTGTTTGATCCGAGCATGATTATAAGTATTCACACAAGTGCTAGTTTTGAGTATAGAAGTAAATCATACCTTTGCTCGTTAAGTTGTTAAGTTTACATATATTGATATTTGAATAGGTTATATAGCTCAGTTTTTACATGTTATCTGTTATCGAACTTTGCTCTAATTTGGCTTAAGAATTTGCGACCAACGGGTATTTTATGGTTGTTGATAACTAAGTCGAAATCAGCCGACGAGCGACGAAGTAATTGGTAGGGTAAGGTGGGTAATATTAAATAAGATTTGTGACACCGTATGAGTCTTTGCTGCCCCAATGCATCTTCAATCGTTTGTAAGTTACAATCGATAAGCGTGTCAGAAAATGTGGCTCCTTTGATCGTATGAACTTCCGCATAGTTACCACTCGCTTTAATAAATAGCGTGTTAGGAAGCAACGACACTACTTGTGCAATTTGCGGTGTTAAACTCGCAGGTACTAAGTTTTCACTCATATTTTTCTTCAGCTGCTCAATATCTAACTGAGCTAGTGCCAACTCTTTCTTCTTCGTATTTAACTCAGCGTCAACCTGGTTAAGTTCTTCAATTTGTTGTCGGTGCCAAACCACAAAACCAACTCCTAGGAGGAAAATTTCCATCATGGAAGCAAGTTGTATACTGTGCCAGCTCACCTGCCAAGGCATGATAGCTACCATCGACAATGCTTGCGTAACACCAACTATGACGAATACCGTCAATGCACACAAATAATATGCCGCCTGTTTTCTTCCGCGTCGCCAACTGGTCAATGCACCAGCAAAGCTAACGAATAAAACGATCAAGCCAACAATCACTGTCATCGCATAAATAGCTTGATAGAGTGCGTCTGGTACGTTTCTAAAAAACACGCAATACAGCAACCAAACGAAGCTCAAATAGCGCCGAGACCAACGCAATATTTGGTATTGTGGCTTACTGATCACGCGCAGTTGTAAGTATTGCGAACTAAACATTGCCAAGGCAATTAAACACATCATCCCTAGTGAATTAGCAGTAAAGAATGGCAGAGCGTGAATCGTAGGAACTATGGCGAGCAGCCAACCTTCACCCGCACTAATCCATAAAACGGTAACCAAGAGTAAGAATGAATAACTGGCATAATTTAGTGATTGAGCAATCAATGCGATAAACAGGCTAGCCAATATGACTAAACCCGCCATTCCGTAGTACGCACCACTATAAGCAGAATTTAACTGAAGATTATCAATAAGTTGCTGCTCGGTTAAGATAGCAATTCGTCCCCGTAAATACTTCCCTGACAATTCAAGGTACATCGCCTTATCCGCTGACACTTCGGGCAGCGACAGCCAAACTAACTTGCCATTGGAAGACGTTGGTTTTAGTAGCTGTCGAACGACCTCACCTTCTTGCTCATACACTAGATACATTGGCGTAAAAATATTATTGCGGGAAATACTCAGCTTGTATGTTCGGTCATCAACTAGGTGGTCATGCTGTGCCGATATTTTTATTACAGCGTGAGGAAGCGAGCCTAAATTGAAATATCCGTTACCTAACACCTCGCCCGAGTTAGACCAATCTACCGCTAACGGGAAGTTCGGTAATGGCGATTTAGCTAGGGAAAACACGAAAGGTTGCGCATAAACATGCGCATCTGACTGCTGAGTTTGCCGCTCAAGAAATGAAAACGCCATCACTACACATGTAATAGCAATTAAAACAATACTCAAAGACAACCACTGCTGATAGTTTATCGTTTCATTTCTCATGACGTAATTATTATCGCTCAAATATCAAACAACCTTGTTTGATTTGTGTATACACTTCATCATTTTATCAGTAGTAGGGCAACAGTTTTTTCTTTTATTTTTCATGCAAATAAACCCTATTCATATATGTTTATTCTACGGTTTATCCTTTATCAACTTAGATTCACCAATGTCCTCTTTTGTTCTCTTTAGCACACGGTAAACTTTCATACGATCACTCGAATTTAAACAAGAAAGGATATTGGTATATGAACTACACATTGCTATTGCGCATATGTTTGCTGTTGCTAGTGTTATTCACAAGCGCTTGTGGTAGCGAGAAAAAAGACAGCACAGTAAAAACAGGTCCCAAAGCAACACTGACAGAAACCCTCGATACCTTGCTCGCCGCCAATATAGCCGATGATGAGCCCGGCATGATAATCGCAGTGTGGCAAAACGGTACTTTGTTATACCAAGGCATGAAAGGCTTAGCCCGTGAAGGTAAGGTGATAACCGAAAACACAGGGTTTCGCCTAGCTTCAGTGAGTAAAACCTTTACCGCTATCGCTGTGTTAAAGGCTTATGAACAAGGACTTATCAATTTAGAAGACTCTGTTTTAGATTATATGCCTGAACTAAACCCTTCTTGGCGTGGCATCACCATACATCACTTGCTTAGCCATCAATCGGGTATTCCTGATTTTGCCAATGATTTTCAGGCAGCCAAAATACTCCCTAATGGGATAACCAACGCCAACATTGTCCATTATTTTGTAACCAATCCATCGTTGGAATTTTCCCCAGGCACGCAAGCGGACTATAGCAACACAGGTTATGTGCTTTTAGCAGAGATCGTCGCAAGAATTTCAGGCGAATCGTTTGCAGCGTATTTGGACGTAAATGTTTTTAGCGAACTCGGAATGCAAGACAGTTACTTATATAACGAAGATACTCCTTTAGGTTTTGAGTCGGCTTTGAATATGGCATCAACAGAACATATTTTTGGTGTAAATTTCTTCGCAACTGGCACCGCCAGCCAAATAAGTTCAATGCAAGATATAGTGACTTTTGTACAGGCGTTATTGAATGAGCAGATATTGCAGCCAGAAACGTTGAACCTCATGCTTTCTAGGCACGCTGAGCTGTTTGATGGCTATGGTTATGGTGTTATTTACTTTAATCCTTTACTCGATATTTATGGCCACACTGGCGGTAATGATGGATTTAGGACCATGTACGCAATAAACAAAGAGAAAAATGCATTTCTGATCACGCTTGGCAACGGTGGCGACACGATGCCCGAACAAGATTATATCGCTGATTTAGTTGGTGAGTTTTTGGAATAACCGGCCGATTGCAAAGAATTTATACAATCATCAACATTAGCAATTTAAAAACAAGTAAAAGCAGTGGCTATAAAAACCACCGCTTTTACTTGTTTTTAACAGACTTTTAGTCGATTAGATGTGATCTAATATTGGTGACCACGTTCTACTTGCTTGTACTGGTAATGGGTTATAAGGCGTATCCTGCTCATACTTTTGCTCAAGTAATGCAGCAACTTCATTTGCAGCATCTGTGTAGCCAACACTCATGAGTAAAGCATGTTTGAAGTTAAGTAAGTGCTTGTCATTAACATCAACACCTAAAGCCAAGCGACTATTAACCAACGCTAACCAATTAGAATATCAAGTAGCTTAGTGTACTATCATGCCACGAATGGCTATTTTATCAGACCTTTTCGTTTGCCAGCTTCAATCCGAGAACGACAAATACAGTTCCCATCGCCTTGTTCAGCCATTTTGTAAATACATTGCCACTGCGAAGCTTTTTAGTTAACGCAGTTGATGAATTAACTAAAACAACATTCACGAGCAGGCCGATCACATTCGCGGTAACACCTAGAATTAATAATTGAATAGTAGGATTAAGTCCTTGGGGCGGAACGAATTGTGGTAAGAAAGCCAGATAGAATAAGGCAACCTTTGGGTTTAGCGCATCACTTAAAAATCCTTGCCAAAATATCTCTCTACTTTTAACCGACGTAGGACTTGCCTCGTCAAGACTAAATGCCCCTTTATTACGTAGTGCCTGAATACCTAAGTATATTAAATAAGCGGCGCCAAGCCATTTTAGAATTGAGAATGCCAAAGCAGATGTAGCTAAAATAGTAGAGATACCAATAATGGCAGCGATCAAGTGCACGTAAGCACCGACATTTATCCCCAATGCGGCGATATAACCAGCTTTTTTTCCTTGAGCGACGCTACGTGCCAATAAGAAAGCCATATCGGGCCCGGGAACAACACACAAAATGATACTTGCAATAACAAACATCAAATAGCTTTCTAAAATCATTTTTACCTCAAAATTCCGTTTACTGCATCACACGATTGGCCAGTAAAAAACTTAATATTTAACTTTTTTTACTGGCCTTTAGTGCATACAGAAGTGGAACTTGTGCGCCTTTATTTAACAGTTGATATCCTTTACCATCAACATATTCAAGGCCATCGAAGCATTTATAAGGGCTATAAGCAAACTCATTAAAGTACTCTATGGTAAGGCCCGCAGTAATAAGAGCATTAATAACCTCGCTTAATGAGTGAGGCCAAGTTATGACGGTCGATTCTGTTCCATCACAATTCTCAGTGTAGGTACCTTCGCTTTCTATATCTGGCTCGCTGCTAGGTAAGTAGGAGTACCCGCTGAGCAGATCATTAAAAGGGTGAAACTCGACCATATGAAATTCACCGCCAATTTCTAGTGAATCAGCAATGAGCTTAGCCCATTGCGACAAATCAGGTAACCAACAAAGTACGCCATATGAAGTGAAAACTATGTCAAACTTTTCTACATTATTTTCGCCAAACTGATAGATATCCGAAGCAACGAATGTAGCACTTAAACACAACTCTTCTGACAATTTAGTTGCCTGAGCAATGGCTTCTGTTGATAAGTCGACGCCAGTTACAATGGCCCCCATTCGAGCCCAAGATAGGGTGTCTTGTCCAAAGTGACATTGCAAATGCAAAAGCTTTTTACCGGTAACGCTCCCCACCTGCTCAAGCTCTATCAAATTAAGAGATGACTTACCGTTTTTGAACGCTTCAACATCGTAGAATTTTGACTCAATATGTACCTTGGTTCTTTTATTCCATGATTCTTTATTTATGCTGATGTAATCAACCATATTTTCCACCGAATTAATCATAAAAAGCCGAGTGATTAAACACTAATTTGTGCACCGTGAAACCATGAAAAATAAACAGGTTATTAGTTTCCAAGGCATATTTATTGAAACACCTAACGAAAAGTTGTCTCAACTGACCATATAGTAATTCATATACACATTGCTACATTATGTATCAACGTATTTTCTATTACAAGAGCGCATGTAATAGGAAAGCTTTTTGAAAAAAACTGTTCAAAAATTGTTTTTTAATCAGGATTATTTACCTTGTATATCATAAGCAATGGAAAGTAAAAGACCCTATTCTAGAAGAGAATCGGCTTTATCACGTGCTTTAGTTATATAGTTCGAGTAGTTATATATTGGTTACTCTATTGCGAGAATTGTTACTGATAAATACAAAAATCCCTCAAGTAATGAGGCATTAAACTATGGGTGTCTTAGTTATTTTTATTAGTTATTCATTTTTGAAGAACAAAAGGCCGACTACAAATACGAATGAGTCGCATATGTCACCGATCCCTTTTATTTCCGATGTATTTTATGCTGGTTAAAGGCTTATCTAACCCGCTCATAAACCTTACCTTGCTGTTGCAACAAGAAGTGTATCATCGAAACAACATACATTTGCACTCTTAAATCTTGTTCACAGCGAAACGACTAGCAAAATTTCAGCACACTCTCTAATTACTCAAAGGATATCAGAAAAACAATTTCTACCATGAATTACATTGATTCGTTGAACTCGGTTATCCGCAAGGCGATTAAGAAACGCCAGCTGTTCCTGCATGATGATTCAGCTAAATGAGTTGTTTACTTAGTGATTGAGCAGGAATCTAAAAAATAGACAGTGCCAATAAGAAATTGGAAATCGGCCTTGAATCGATTTATGATCGAGTTCGAAGACCGATTGAAAGATGTGATTTAAAACTGGCGATTACACAAAATGTGTTACAAGGTTTAAATAAAATGATCTAACATTAAGATTGCTGAGAACGAGCTCTTGCAACAAACGCTAAAACAATCAAACTGAATAATGCCAGAGTGTTTGGCTCGGGAATGTCTACCACATTGTTGGTCACTTCTTTTACTAATGCATGTCCAAGAGTACTTCTACTTACATCTTTTGCAAAAGAACTTGTAGTGTAGTATTCATCTGCTTTTACACCATTAACCCAGTTTTCAAAGAAAACTACGTGTTGACCAGCACCACCTTCATGACCGATAAACGCCCCCATGTTGTAAACAACTCTATCTTTCAGGTCATTTAATTGAAATAAGTTGACCCAAGCGTCCCACTTAGCATCGAAAGCAACTTGGTGATATGTTTGATGACTCACTTCATTGTCAGCAGGAATTGTTAGACCAAAGAAATCGTTAACCATGCTTTCAACTTCAAATACCGTCGCATAACGCCACCCATCTAAAGTTGCATGCTCTTGGGTTAACGCTGTTACGTCATTGACTGACAAGTTTGCAGTTACATTCCATCCCAACCACTCTAAATTTGTTGAGGTATCGGTTACTGTATTATGGATAATACCATTATTGTTTACACTTGTACTAATAAGACCACCAAAGGCCTGTTGAGTGAAAAATACTGAAATAAGAAGAATCAAATTTACTAATTGTGTTTTCATTTATACTACTTCCTTAAATGAATGATGTTGAGGCATAAATTGCCGTCGCGAAAAAGCAAAATACATGCCAGTACAAAAATAAACATTATTAGCAAACAGTTAAATTAAGATATTCTTAAAAAAAATTGATTGTGTAAATAAAGCTGACACATCGAGAATGGAATACTATTGGTAGATGATAAAAGTATGGCCGCTTTGGCTTCTGTAATGTGTTGGTTGCCTAGGTGAAAGATCAATCCCCCCCGAATTACATTGATGAAAAAGCAGCGCCATATAGACGCCGCTTTGATTGATGTGTATTAGTTATGGAATTTTGTTGTAGTCCATATCTAAAGGTGATGGCCCAGCAGCCGGACCAATTAGCTGTTCAAACTGAGCTCTCAATCGTTCTACACGTGCTCTATCGCGCATAAATTTACGAAAATCTTCCGGATCCGTATTGTGATGGAACAAAGTTTTTTTACCACCATCAGCTTCTACATCTACACGCACAGGAAATTGTAGCCAGTCCTCTTGGAACTCCTTCGACAATATCCAACTCATATAAAGCTTAGCCGCCGCTGGGTTTTCAGCGCCTTTTAAAATTGCCGCATTTTGCACCCACGTTAAAAAGGAGTCATTTTCCGGAAAAGCAACTTTGACATCTGGCATACCCCAGCGATCAACAAACGGCCAGAATGTGGTAAAACTAACCGGGTATTTCGCTGCAGCAACGGCCACATAAGGCATAGCGGTACCACGGACCCAGACAGGGTCTTGTTCAATCAATTTATGGATATAGTCCCAACCGTATTGTGCGATCAGTCGCTCAAACTGATATAGAACAGCATCGTCATCATGTGGGTAAGTTAAGACGATTTTTCCTTTAAATTTGGGGTCTAAATAATCCAGCGCGTCACGCGGTACATCTTTACCAGAAACCATTGATGCATTGTAGAGGTTGGTAAATGTAATTCCGTATACTCCAGTCCACGTACCATCAGGATCTCTAAATACCGGATAAACCTTATCCCAATCACGTGGTTTATATGGCAATAATACACCTTGCTCTTTCCAGTAATCGAAATCATGTAAGGTTTGCAGTTGAATGATATCTGGTAACTTACCGCCTGTTGCCAGTGCATAGTCAACTTTGGCGTTATGATATTTGCTGAGATCTACCAATATCTCTATGTCCATTTTTGGAAAGCGTTTTTTAAACAGACTTTCAATATGGTATTGCTGATCGGGCTTGTCGCCACCCGCCCAAACAACTAGTTTTCCACCTTCTTTCAATGCATCCTGATATAGCGTATCAAGAGATTTTGATTCAATATCTAATGGTTCAGCGCTAACAACAACACTAGACAGTGCAACGGCACCAGCTAAGCAATATTGCACACATTGTTTTAGCCAACTGGCTTTATGATTGATTTTCATTGTCGTTCTCCTTATGAGAAATTGATTTAATATCGTTCATGCTTAAGTCTCAAAGCTATTACACAAACGATTACTGAAGCTTGCTTAAGGCATAGTCATAAGCGCGTTTAGTTATGGTTTTAATTGTTTTCAGGTCTTCCTCATTACGTGGTGCGTACACCATGATGGTATGAGTACGAATTTGACCTCTAGCCAGTAGTGGATGCTCTTCTCCCCACCCTTTATCAATGACTTCTTTGGCATCTTCAGGCGTAAGCACCAGATGCTGGCTTCCTGGATTTGGTTCTGGATGAATATGAGTAAATTCTCTATCCACCATTACCGCTGCCTGATTAATCGGTCCAACATCTTGTTTGATGTAAGCGCCAGGCGTGCCAGCCACTGAAATCATGCTGTGTTTACATTCGATGTGCTCCAAAGAAAATAGCCAGTCAGCTAACTTGGCGACTATTTCTGGCGATGAATTTTGATCATATTGAGTGTGTGGAATTACGTTGTCAGTCAATGGCTTATCACCAGGACGCACAGGCAATGTAAAAGTCATATATGTTCCCCTTGGTTTCTCTATCTTGCGATGCTTTTGAGGTTAAGCGCCGCGTTAAACACGTAGAGTTATCCTATTGAGATAGGCAGGAGAGATAAATGCAACTAAGTAGAAATCAGTTGTTCCAAATTTGCATGAATCAAAAAAATATCCTCGAACTGATCATAAACAAACGAGCTAGAAGAAAAGGTAGAGTGGAATGTAGAAACAGCTTAAAGCTTAGTGCCCATATACTTCTGAAGTTCAGTAACAAATAGCTTCAGGGTTTTGCGCATATGAATGTCGGGCGGGTAAACAACAGACATTGGGAATGGCTCAAATGTTGTTTCTGGTAACAACCAGACTAATTCACCTCGCTCAATAGCATGATCAACAAAAAGACTAGGCAAATAAGCAACTCCTAGCCCTCGACAGGCCATATTGGCGATCATTTCGCCATCATTAATCACAATGTTACCCTTAACCTGAATAAGCGCTTCTTCGTCATCAACCATAAACCGCCATTGTTGATTGTGGCCTATCACCGAGTCAATTAAGCAATTATGGTGGAGCAAATCTTCAGGCTGGTTAATTTCAGAATATCTTTTAAGGTAATCAGGGCTAGCAACCAATCTGCTAACGGTTTCCCCTAAAGGTTTGGCTACCAAATTTAAATCGCCTAAATGGCCAATTCGGATCGCCAGATCCACACCTTCTTCAATTAAATTTACGAAACGATCAAGAACAAGTAGGTTCATATTTATCGTGGGGTATTTTTTGGAAAAGTCTTCAATCATGGGGGTAAGAACAGCACGTGAAAAATAAACTGGAGCGCTGATTTTTAAGGTACCAGACGGCACAGTTTGAGCATCTTCCGCTAGCAACTCCATCTTACGAAGCTTTTCCAGAATCGTTTCAGCGTGTTCAAGATAGACCTCTCCGGAATCCGATAGCTTCAAACTTCGCGTTGTGCGCATAAATAGAGTGACGCCTAGGTGACTTTCTAACTGACTAATATAACGACTGACAGCTGAAGGCGTCATTTCCAGTATATCTGCGCCAGCTGAGAAGCTACCAGCGTGAGCAACCTCTTTAAATATATTTAGGGCTTTAAATTTGTCCAAGCTCCCTCCGTAATACAGCACAATATCTAATAGCAGTATCGTTGTAACTCACGACTAAGGTCAATATTGAATTGAGATTGACGTTCCAGTTCAATAGCTCGGAACGTAAGGGGCCTTAAACCTTCTTTATACCAATCCTCTTTGAAATATGATCTAATTAGCATCAGCAAAAAATAACAACTCGTGATTTATGACTCAATTGACTTCTGACGCTTTGCTCAAGCTCTCTAAAAGAGAAAAGAACCCGCACAAA
>NZ_JBQRUN010000012.1:0-120089 GCF_053485835.1 Thalassotalea fusca | reverse complement strand
AATTGTTCCAATCTTTAAACGTTTGCTTAGCTCATCGGGCTCAGCTCTCTTATAAACACGGCGAAGGTCATCGATTCTAATCCGGCTCCCGCAACCAATTCTTGAATATTTCTATTTTTATTACCTTCTTTTTGCTAGATATTAATCATATATATTTCCTATATTTACACGTTTACTTAGCTCGTCGGGCTCAGCTCTCTTATAAACACGGCGAAGGTCATCGGTTCTAATCCGGCTCCCGCAACCAATTCTTGAGAAATTCTATTTTTATTACCTCCCTTTTTTAGATATTGATCTTAAATTGTTCCAATCTTTAAACGTTTGCTTAGCTCATCGGGCTCAGCTCTCTTATAAACACGGCGAAGGTCATCGATTCTAATCCGGCTCCCGCAACCAATTCTTGAATATTTCTATTTTTATTACCTTATTTTTGCTAGATATTAATCATATATATTTCCTATATTTACACGTTTACTTAGCTCGTCGGGCTCAGCTCTCTTATAAACACGGCGAAGGTCGTCGGTTCAAATCCGGCTCCCGCAACCAATTCTTCAAAAGTTCTATTTAAATAAACATGGCAAAGGCCATAATCTCCCCACTAAATAATGCTAAATCACATTTGTTACGCAATAAGTAAACAACCATTGCATTCGTCAAAGCTTTGCTTAGAATAAGCCGTTCAAATTTATGAGTGAGAAATACATGATTGAGTTAGGCAGATATCAACATTTTAAAGGGAACTATTATCAAGTGCTGTACATTGCAAAGCACAGTGAAACGGAAGAACTTCATGTGGTTTATCAACCAGAATATGGTGAACGCGAAATATGGATTAGACCATTAAGCATGTTTACAGAAGAAATTGTGCGAGATGGCAAAACAATCATGCGTTTTAAGAAAGTAGAAAACAATTAAACGTCTTTGATTCGGGTTCAGCTAAAATTCAAATTTATTCGAGAGAAGCCCGCCCCCCCAAATATAACAACTAATTATTTTATCGAGAAGATGCTAACCTCACTTTTGGCGCATCAATCGGTAAAAAAGCGATTTGATTACGCCCTGCACGCTTTGCTCGGTATAATAATCGATCTGCAACTGCGAGCGAACTATCGCTGGTTGTTTCTGCATTTACTTGAATAAGCGCAGCGCCAATACTAACGGTTAAAAAATCTCCCGCATCGGAGTATTCATGTACAATCTGTTTGTCTTCAATGGTCTGCATTAGGTTATTTAGTATTTTTTGCGAACCAAATTCATCTATATGTGGCGCCATCAATAAAAACTCTTCTCCACCGTAGCGAGCTACAAAATCTCGAGGCCGCTGAGCGACTTCCTTTAATGCGGATGAAACTTTTTTTAAAGCATTGTCTCCTGCGCCATGGCCATAGTTATCATTATATTGCTTAAAATAGTCGACATCTATTAGCGCAACCAGCAATGAACTATATTCTCGTTTACACGCTAGAATTTCTTTTTCGAGTGTTTCGTCTAACTTTCTACGATTAGCTAAGCCTGTGAGTGCATCTACATGAACAATACGATTCAACAATTTTCTTTGTCGTATTAGTTCTAAATGCATGTTAACGCGAGCGGTTACAATTGAAGGATTAAATGGTTTGTAGATATAGTCACAAGCGCCAACTGAAAATCCACGTTCTTCGTCGTCACTATTCGCTAATCCAGTAATAAATATAACTGCAATTTGCATTGTCGTTGGGCAGGACTTTAACCTTTCAACTACTTCAAATCCCGACAAATCAGGCATAATTACATCAAGTAAGATAAGATCTGGTAAGTGTTCTCTGGCAAGATTTATGGCTTCTGTACCATTTGATGCAAATAGAAACTTTGCTTCAACATCCAAAAGCTCTTCTAAAATGAGACGATTAGCTGATTCATCGTCCACTATCAGTATGGTTTGCTCCGAAGCCTGCATGATAAACTCCTAATAATCTCTTCCGTAAGCATCAGGTATCATAGACACTTTCCAATAGCGCCCTCGTGTTTGATACTTGATACCAATTCGTATAAGAAATTGCTCTCTTAGCGAGAATTTAAAGGTTTAGAGGCAAGGCGTTGATTGCAAAGAATGGTTATTTCCCTTGTTAAAATCAATAACGCAGCATATAAGCCTTTAAAACTCGCCCTTTGGGAATGCATGGGCAACATGATAACTTCACAAAAAAAGCTTAATGTAGAACAACTATATCTACACTTATTTCGTTTGTTCTAATGTCGCCCATGTCATTCTAAGTGGGCAATTCTTTATGCGAATTGGTATGAGTAGAATATGAAAGAATTGAAGCAAACACAATGCTTAAAAACGGTTAATTTTGCGACAATTAATGGTCAAAATATGAAGCGATAAATAAGCAGTTGTATCTCTTAGATAAAATAGAAAATGAGAACAAAAAATTAATGTTCTACTTTGAAAGGTGCTTCTTGAAGTGCTTGCTCTAATGGAATATCAGCTAGCGCCAAGTCTCGTATTGCATGAATGAGTTTAAGCGTCTTAAATGCATCGAACCACACATGAAATTGTCGTCTAAACTGTTCATCTGATGCGTGCATTTGCTTTTTTAAAAAGCTCAAAAGCCCTATAGACTCTAGTGCTTTTCTCAGTATTGTCGGAAGTTGGTGAAGACAATTTTCAATGTCATTTTTACGCGCAACTATTTCTGGTAATAATTGGTACATATCTCTCAAGTATTGAAAAACCTCAGGGTGGTAGTAACAATACGCTTCCCTATTGCGCATCAACGTAATGATTTTACTTACAGCTGGTCCAGTGCCAAATGGTACACGATCCGATTCTCTTGCTTCGAGTTTTATCACTGCATCAGGTAGCCAGGCAATTTGTCCAAGCTTAGCCACCTTATTAAGTAAATAAAAGTCTTCGCCAGCGCTCTTCTTTGGAAAGCCTCGTACAGCAATATACGCATCAAATCGAATTGCAATAATGCTACCAATGGTAAAAAATGCGTATGGCGATCGTGCGTAGTGTAAACCTGCAACATAATATTTTAGCGCCAGCTCATATTGCTGATTAGCGTTATTTACTTCTTCTGAACTTGAATAATGATAGAAATTATAACAGCAAGCTACATCGTCTTTTTTAAGTTCATTAGTTGCCGTTAAATAATTCACTGGTAGCGAAGCATCAGCATCAGTCGAGTGAAGAAAAGGAGATAAAATTTGATTTCTCTTGAATAGAAAACACGCAATATCTGCACCTATTTTGCGCGCTTTACCAACCCCCTCATCGCAAGCAATGGGAGTATTGTATCGATCTACCACCAATATCGCGCTGCGAGTTCCTGCAATTTGTACTAAAGACAATGCACCTTTTTCAGAACCTTCTATACACGGTGAAAGCCATGTTTCAGTACCAATAGACAGCACATACTCATGCAAGGCTATTTGTAATAACTTACATGCGTCATTAGTTGGTTGATTGATTACCAATACAAATAAACAAGCATGATTTTCCGCTTGATGATTCCTCAAGCGTTCAACAAATGTCGGTGCTTCTTTGTATGCGGGAATAACAACAGCATACTCAAATGTAATACTGGTTGGAAACTGACTAAGACTACTTACTTCTGCTTCAGCGTAACGCTCAAAATACTTATTAGCTGCCTTAGTCATTAATTACTCAAATATCGATTATTAAATTATTATTTGAACTTAGTGAAGTGCTGCTCTAAAAGGCAGACTTTCACATATTTTTGCTTCTGCTTCTAAAATTTCATCTAAACGTTGATAAACTTCTTTTTCATCAAAGTATTCTAGCGCTAGCTCTACAAACATGTTCTTGTGCTTTTCTTCTGATTTAGCAATTGCTACGTAAAAGTCTTTTTCTTTACCTACTGGCAAAGCTTCAGCAACAAGTGCAAATCGTTCATGTCCTCTAGCCTCAATTACACCTGCAACAAGTAAACGATCCAGAAAAAATACATCTTTACCATTTCTGAATACACCGCGAATCTGCTTAATGTATGAGTCTTTTTCATCGTTAGACATTTGTACGTCTCGTGCTTGCAGTAGCTTTAACACTTGTTTGAAGTGAATAAGCTCTTCAATCGCTAAATCCGTCATAGCACGTACCAGTTTTTTACGATCTGGATAATGAGAAAGCATTGAAACAGCCATACCAGATGCTTTTTTCTCAGCGGCGGCATGGTCTTGCAAGAATGCGTCAAAATCTGCCAATACAGGCTCTGTCCATTCAAAAGGGGTTTTGTACTTCAATTCAAACATAAAACAACTTATTACCCAGTAAAAATATCGCGCTATTCTACACAGGTCAGAGACTTGGTTAAATGCCTAATCAACATTTCTTCGTGTTTTGCTACAATCTTTGCTTCGCTCTATTCAACCGTCATTACAACTTTACCGACATTGCGGTTTTCCATTAATATCTGGTGTGCGTCATTTGATGCCTGCCATGGCAGAATCGTGTCAATCACTGGCATTAATTGACCACTTGAGAAACTAAAGCGATTGTTAAAATTACTGATAAGCTCCGTTTTGTAATCATTGCTACGATTACGAAGCGTTGATGCAAAAATGCTGATGCGTTTTTGCAGTAGTTTGGCAACATCTATATGTTCAGCGTAACGCCCGCCTAGCATTGATAATATCACTATGCGGCCATCCAATGCACAAACCTTAATGTTCTTGTTAATGTAATCTCCTGCAACAACATCTATGATAACGTCAAATCCTGCAGGTAGATTTTCTTTAGTCCATTCAACAAAGTCTTGGGTCTGATAATTGATCACGTGATCTGCGCCAAGTTGTCTGCAGGCCTTTTCCTTATGCTCATTACCAACAGTAACAACCACTTCACACTCCATTGCTTTCGCTAATTGAATTGCGGCAGTACCCACACCGCTAGCGCCAGCATGTATGAGAACTTTATCACCTGTTTGAACACGCGCGATGGCGCATAAGCTTTGATAGGCTGTGAGGAATACTTCGGCAAGACTAGCACCTTGTTCAAACGTAAATCCTGATGGAAGAGAAAACAAATGAGATGCAAGTAGCTTGGTATATTGCGCATAGGCTCCACCAGGAACTAGCCCAAAAACAGCATCGCCAGATTGCCATTGTTTAACCTGATTACCGACTTTGGTTACGATACCAGACATTTCCAAACCAAGAATGTCAGACTCTCCTTTCGGAGCTGGATATTTACCATAACGTTGTAAAATGTCTGCGCGATTAACACCGATTGCTTTCACTTCAACCAGCACTTCATTGTCAGATATTGCTGGAGTTTCGCCTTCAGTGATTGAAAGCTCATTTAATTGATTAACAGAGATAAATTTCAAAAGAATACCAATAAACTAACGTTAGATGTCAGCCTACTATAGCACTTGCCAAAGCAAATGCTGCCATTCAAATATGAATTTAACTTATCGCAAAATGATTATGGTCCTGCCACGGTACTTGCTTGGTCTCTACGCGACTAACTTCTGCCTGAGGTGGTCCATGCGATAGCCATTCAAGCATTTTGTCGACGCATTGTTGCTCTCCGCACATCAACACTTCGACATCACCACCTTCAAGGTT
Organism: Thalassotalea fusca; assembly: GCF_053485835.1. Lineage (NCBI taxonomy): Bacteria > Pseudomonadati > Pseudomonadota > Gammaproteobacteria > Alteromonadales > Colwelliaceae > Thalassotalea > Thalassotalea fusca. The sequence goes on along the minus strand of NZ_JBQRUN010000012.1, from coordinate 114,512 downwards.
TCGTGCATAGCCACTAATTCCATATTCAATCGCTTGTTGTTGACTCGAAGCGCGAAAATATACGCCTTGAACTTTTCCACTTATGTGTGCGATATAACTTACATTCATTACTAGCACTCTCATACTATTTATAATAAACACATTTGGTGATTGCACCCTAGCCTGTCATCAACTAAACTCGGCGCATTTCACCATCATCCATCTAAGTATAGGCAAATGTCAGCAAGAATTTATTTAAAAGTTTCAAGAGAGAAGTCACTACGCCGAAAACATCCTTGGGTTTTTTCGAAAGCTATCAATAAAATCAAGGGGTCACCAATGATTGGTGAGACTGTTGATGTGTTTGATAGCAAAGAAAACTTTCTTGCTAGAGGCGCTTATTCGCCAGATTCTCAAATAAGAATACGGGTATGGACCTTCGACCAAACTGAAGAAATAGACCGCGATTTTTTTCTAAACAAATTAAAGTCAGCACAGGCACGTAGAGAATGGTTTATCGAACAAGGTCAGCTAACTGGCTATCGCCTGATTGCAGGCGAATCAGATGGCTTGCCAGGAGTCACCATTGACAAATACGACAACTTTATCGTTTGTCAGCTACTAAGTGCAGGTGCGGACTTTCATCGCCACACTATCGTTGACTGCTTGTTAGAGCTATATCCTAATGCGCACATTTACGAACGTTCTGATGTTGACGTGCGTAAAAAAGAAGGACTGACGCCTATTACAGGTTGGTTAGCCAACGAAACAGATACTACAGACTGTGTCATTGAAGAGCATGGCATTAAGATCAAAGTAGATGTTGCGACCGGCCACAAAACAGGGTTCTACCTTGATCAACGCGATTCTCGGGTTGCGGCTGGTAAATATGCAAAAGGGAAATCCGTCTTAAACTGCTTTTCTTACACAGGTACTTTTTCACTGCATTGTGCAGCCAACAATGCTGAAGAAGTGATCAATGTTGATGTTTCTCAGGCAGCGCTAGATACGGCAAAAGAAAATCTTTCATTAAACAATCTACAAGACAAAGCTGTTTCTTTCGTAAAAGAAGACGTGTTTAAATTATTAAGACAGTATCGCAGTGAAAAACGAACGTTTGATATGATCATCTTAGATCCACCAAAGTTTGTTGATTCAAAAGCACAACTCACTAGCGCTTGCCGTGGTTATAAAGATATCAATATGCTCGCGATGCAGTTGCTTAAACCAGGTGGTGTTTTACTCACATTTTCATGCTCAGGCCTAATGGATGCGAGTTTATTTCAAAAGGTCGTCGCAGATGCGGCATTAGATGCTAATAGAAACGTATATTTTGTGGAAAGACTCCAGCAAGCGGGTGATCACCCGATAGCTAGCAACTACCCAGAAGGTTATTACTTAAAAGGACTCGTTTGTCAGGTAGAGTGATAACCACTCTCCTACAAAATCAGTCGAATTGACTAAGAGCATCACAAGGAAGTGATGCGTTAATCTGAATTAGTATTAATTTGACCAGTCAGATTCGATTAATAGGATTCAAACAAATCTAATAGTCGCATATGTGCCAACAACGGCCTTTAATAATTTCAGCTAAGAGTGTTGTAGAAAATTAATTCTTTTACCTAAAGGACGAAGAATAAATTCTGCGACTATAAAACCATATGTTAGCGAAAGAGCTAAATCAGGTATCAATATACTAATCTCATTCGTAAATGCCGATGACATAACTACAGCGTATAAACACCATAATATAGAAGCAGAATAACAATAAACTATTGCCCCTTTGATTGTCTCCAATTTAATTAAAGTTGGTTGGTAATCATAAACAAAAAAAGTTTTTATAGATTTTATTAATTCACCTAACTGCGATAATCCAAATGAAAGTACCGTCAGAGCTACGAGAATTAAAACAAATGGGACTAATATATGGCTTTTTAAAAAATGATGAGTAATCTCTCCAGATATAAGTGGAAAAAAAGCGATGTACCCTAAAAAAATTACTGGTACTAAAATTTCAATCCTGTATCTCATGGTAATCCTTTCCGATTTAAACTATCTTTAGAAAGCATAAAACCAGTATAGTATTTATTCAAATTTAATGACCGCTATTCGCTCATAGCTGCCTGTCAGATGAAATATAAACCTATTCTTCTAAACTGTATGATCAGATATGAGCTACTACAGTTAATCACACTACTACAGTTAATCAATCTCGGAAATATTTATACCTATTAAATAACACTCTGGACTTTCTTCATTCACTCTTACAACTCGCCCAGTTACATCTAATGGCTGCACACTACCATTAACAGAATCAACGTTAACCTTAACTTGCGTATTAACTTCTAAAGGATGCGGCATTTCGATGGCCATTCCAGTCGCGCTTAAATCTCGGCAAGTAGCTAAAAACTGACTATTAGCTTCATCGTCGATGACGGTTACCGTTACATCGCTGTTGAGCATCATACGATAAAAGTCACGCTTGTCATCATAATTGACCATTACTACTCCATTTTACATACTGTTAATATGTTTCATTTATAACCACTCGCCCATAGTCTGTCAATTAACTATTGGATCGACTTAAGGTGATTCATGATGCGTTTTGCCGATATTGGGTATGCAGTTTTCAAATTTTGCGCATACAGAGATACTTTAAGTTCTTCTATCATCCATCGCGTATGCTCAAGATCTTCTGGTAAAGGTACGTCCTGTCTTTGTTGCTTAACCAGCGCTTGATAAGCATCTTCAACCTTAGCAATCTCTAACATCTTTAAACGATCTTGATTAGGATCTATGGGTAATTTTTCCAATCGACGAACAATTGCTTTTAAATATCGATTAATGTCATCTAATCGCTTAACGCCGCACGCACTGACAAAACCTTTGAATATCAATTTATTTAATTGCGCTTTTATATCACCATGGGATTGAATCACGTTAAGTGGTACATTCCCTTTGAGCTTCTTGTTAATTTCATGAGCTAAACTTAAGACCTGTTCAACTTTTACTGCTGCTGATAATACAGTGTCGGCGATTTCAGCCCTTACAAAATCTCTACAAGCTGCAAAATCAGCCTCTGTTCGCGGTAACTCTCCTCTTTCCTCAATCAAATGCTGGCACGCAGCCGAAATGCAATCATCAAGCAAATCACCAATTGCGCCAAATGGATTGAAGTACAAACCCAACTTTGCCTTGTTAGGTAACTTTTGTTGAAGGTATTTAACTGGCGAAGGAATGTTTAGTAGTACGAGCCTGCTTACGCCAAGCAACATCGCCTTTTCCGCAAGACTCTCTTGTTCAAATAATTCAACGGCAACCGACTGTTTCTTATCTACTAATGCCGGAAACGCTTTAATTTTGATGTTGGCCACTTTTTTCTCATAGCCCTTTGGCAGATCATCAATATTCCATTCAGTTAAGTCGGTTTGCTCAATGCCCTTTTCTGCTACTTTCTTGATTGACGCCTTTACCTTACCTTGAAGTTCTGCTTGTAACGCTGTCAGACTACGTCCTTGTTTGATCAACTTACCTTTTTCATTCAAGATCTTAAAATTCATGATTAAGTGTGTCGGCAACTCAACCGCTTGCCATGCTTCTTTTTCAACTCGAACACCTGTCATTCTAAGAAGTTGCTTGCCTACCGCTTCGCAAAATGTAAACGACATATCTGAAAGTGCGGCTTCGCAAGCTGACGCATAATTGGGAGCAGGAACAAAGTTTCTACGCAGCGCTTTTGGCAATCCTTTTATATAAGCTAATATGAGTTCGTGACGAACCGCTGGAATGAGCCAATCAAATCCTACATCCTGTACCTGATTGAGGATTCCAATTGGAATATTGACAGATATCCCATCGTCTTCTGCACCGGGTTCAAAATGGTAAGTAAGAGGTAATGTTAAGTTGTTTTGAATCCATGTATCAGGGTATTCGCGTTGACTGACCGTACTTTCTGACTCATTAAGCAATAACGCTTTGGTATAATTTAACAGCTCAGGTGATTGCTGTTTTTCTTTTTTCCACCATGCGAGAAAACTACGTTGGCAAATCACTTGCTCAGGAATTCGCTGCTCAAAAAACTCACATAAATGTTGGTCATCGGTAAGAAAATCACGTCGACGGGCTTTTTGCTCAAGCTTATCAATCTCAGCAACTAACGCACGATTTCGCTGAAAAAAAGGTTCTTTAATTGCAAAATCACCATTAACCAGCGCTTCCTGGATAAAAATATCGCGGCATGTCTTAGGTTCAATCTGATTAAAATAAACTTTGCGTTTGCCCACGATTATTAAACCATAGAGCGACACCTGCTCATAAGCCATCACCGCACCTTGTTTTTTCTCCCAGTGCGGTTCACTATAACTGCGCTTAAGCAAATGTTGTGCATACTGCTCTACCCACTGAACATCTATCTTCGCGACCATTCGAGCAAACAGTCGGCTGGTTTCAACAAGTTCTGCCGCCATAATCCACTTAGGCGGCTTTTTCGCCAAGGCAGAACCGGGGAATATAAAAAACTTGCTGTTACGAGCGCCTTTATATTCTCGATTTTCATCAAGTTGCCCTAAATGACTCAATAAACCAGACAATATTGCTTGGTGAATTACATCAGGACTTGATTCTAACTCCATATCAACTGAGCTAAATGATTCTCCTAGCTCTTTGATAGTTAATTTCAATTGGCTGTATATGTCTTGCCATTCCCGTATACGAATATACGACAAGTATTCTTTTTGGCACAGCTTACGAAATTGGTTGTTAGACAATTCTTTTTGTTTTGTCCCAATATATTCCCATAGATTAAGCAAACTTAAAAAGTCCGAAGTCTTGTGCTTGAATCGGCTGTGTTTTTCATCGGCCGCCTGTTGTTTTTCATGCGGACGTTCTCGAGGGTCTTGAATACTTAATGCACTTACAATAACCGCTACCTGTTTAGCGCAACCAATGTTCAATGCGGTCAACATCATCTTTGCTAATCGAGGATCAACAGGGAACTTTGATAGCGCCCTTCCCGATTTTGTTAGTTTACTATTCGAATGATTATGTTCAATCGCCGCCAATTCGTCTAATAAGCGCATGCCATCTGTGATATGTCGATGATCTGGCGGCTGTACGAATGGAAAATCACTAATATTGCCTAAATCAAGCGACAACATTTGTAGAATCACGGTCGCTAAATTTGTGCGCAAGATCTCTGGATCGGTAAACTCTGGACGATTTAGAAAGTCTTCTTCTGAATAAAGTCTGACGCAAACACCTGACGAAACCCGGCCACAACGACCTGCACGTTGATTTGCACTTGCTTGTGAAATAGGTTCGATAGGAAGTCGTTGTACTTTAGTGCGATAGCTATACCTTGAGATTCTTGCTGTACCGGGGTCTATTACGTACTTGATCCCTGGGACAGTCAAACTTGTTTCTGCAACGTTGGTCGCTAATACTATGTTTCGACCACGATGCGGTGCAAATATTTTATTTTGTTCTTGTACTGTTAAGCGCGAATACAGTGGCAATATTTGCGTATCTCGATAGTTTTCTCTTTCGAGTGCATATGCCGTGTCTCTGATTTCACGCTCACCGTTGAGGAATATCAAAATATCGCCCACTGGCAATTCAGCTAGTTCATCTACCGCATTAATAATGCCTGAGATTACGTCACGATCTTCTTCTTGCTCATTTAACGGGCGATAACGCATTTCAACAGGATACGTTCGACCTGACACTTCAATAATCGGCGCATTGTCAAAATGCTTTGAGAATCTTTCGGGGTCAATCGTTGCTGATGTTATAATCACCTTTAAATCTGGACGCTTAGGTAATATTTCTTTAACGTAGCCCAAGATAAAATCAATATTTAGGCTTCTCTCGTGTGCTTCGTCAATAATCAAAGTGTCATACTGACGCAATAACCTGTCGTTTTGAAGCTCCGCGAGCAAAATCCCGTCTGTCATCAATTTTACATAGCTGTTTTCATCAACCATGTCGTTAAAACGAACTTTGTAGCCAACAGCCTTGCCCAACGGTGAATTCAGTTCTTCAGCAATTCTCGATGCAACTGTACGCGCCGCAATTCTTCTGGGTTGTGTATGACCGATTACACCTTCAACCCCACGACCAAGCGCAAGGCAAATTTTAGGGATTTGTGTCGTCTTACCTGAGCCAGTTTCACCTGCAATTATCACCACTTGATTATCCGCAATTGCTTGACTAATTTGTTCAGCATTTTGCGAAACAGGTAACGATTCTGGGTAAGTGACTTTAGGGAGGTTGGCTAGTTTTGCTTGTTTACTATTTATTGAGCGCTGTATGGCTTGAAAAATCTGCTCTTCCGCTTTTTTCTTTTTATTGTCATTTTTAATTTTTGACAGCCCAGCTATTCGCTTTTTCAACAATGCTCTGTCTGATAGTTTTACTTGTGAAAGTAATTTTAATAATGAATCCACGTTAATACTCAACAACTTACGCCACGGTGAGACGTGTAACTCGCTTTGCAACGAAAACACATATACAAGCTTGGTACTACAGGCGTAGGAAAAATACCAAATGCTATAAAGATAAATTTGAGGGAAATTTTAACAGCTTAATTGAATAATAACAGCGTGAAGGACGTAAAAATAAGGAAAATGTTAGACTAAGTGTCGACTTATTTAAGCCGACAACAAAGTAAAAAGACTTGGTATCCCAAAACAAATTATCTTGGTGGAATATCTGCGTATAAACTTCAGAAATAAATTAGGCTAATTACTTGCCTGCATGAAATGTCGCACGCGTATGCTTATCAATAGCTTGCAGAACATCATTTCTACAAATTGTGCCCAATAAGTTACCATCGTCATCAACAACTGGGTAAACTTTAGGCTTATTTCCTAACATCTGTTGCGCCAATTCGACGATGCTATCATAAGGTTTTACAGACAAAACCTCTTTGCGCATTAAGTCAGAAACATTGGCGATATGTTCGTTGTAATAGCTCGTTTCTAACATTTGCTTTAATACATCACTTTCAGATAAAAAACCCACTAACTGGTGCTTGTCATCTACCACAGGCCCACCAATTTGCTTAGTCTTTAAGAATCTCAACGAAGCTTCTTCCAATACCATCTCTGGTGTGAACGTGACAGGGTATGAGTTCATATAGTCTTTAACTTGCAATGATTCCATGTCTTGTACCTAAATTATTATTAAATTACATGGTGTAATACCAATGAATATAAAGGCATAGCAATCATTAATCGTAGCGGGATTTCTGACCGTCTCACTATGAATACATGCCCTTTTTTTAAATGTAGACCTAAAATCTGATTATTCCTATCTATTTGTTAGGAAATCAGCCAGTTATTTATAATTTTTGTCACCAACAAACAACTCTTGTGCTAATTCTTAACGCTATAATCTACTGCCCATTGCCATGCATTCGTCTTATATAACGGAACTGTCGATAAAGAATGGTGATGACTGCCACTCGACTCTTTCGTTGAATATGACAGATATATTAAGGTTTTTTGTTTGGCATCATAGATGCGGCGAACCTTAAGCGACTTAAATAATATACTCTTGGATTTTTTGAAGACGATTTCGCCGTTTTTTGATTTATCTATCTTGGCAAGTTGTTCCGCTGTGATTTCACCTGTTTGACGACAAGCAATTGACATATCAGACGGATCCGAAAAGTCGAGATCAGCTTCAATATGGCTTATATGACATGTTACACCTGTGATAATAGGATCTTGATTAGCCTGAACAACCACATCTTTGGTCGTAAACAAGCCTAAACTTACTTTACCAACATCATCAGAACACCCGGCTAATGCGCTAATAGCGATCGCACCAGCCAAATAACGATTAAACTTTAATAAGCGCATAAATTATTCTCCTTTAAAAATCGCAATCTTTCGCTCGCCAGTTGATGAACGCTGCCCTCTATACATTCCTGACGTATTAAATGGCATTGCAATGTTCCCTTTCGTGTCAATGGCAATAATGCCGCCGGTGCCTCCGGCCTCTTTGAGTACTTGATTAATCACAATATCAGCAGCGTCCGCTAATGTACTTCCCTGGTATTGAACACGAGCACAAATATCAGCTGCCACATGATATCGAATAAAATACTCGCCATGGCCTGTAGCCGATACTGCACAACTGTCATTATTTGCGTACGTCCCGGCTCCAATTATTGGCGAATCACCAATACGTCCAAAACGTTTTGCTGTCATGCCACCAGTACTGGTGCCTGCAACTAAATCACCGTATTTATCAAGTGCAACGGCACCAACCGTCCCCATCTTGTATTCCGACGGCAGTGTTCGATGAGCAGCTTGATAGTCTTTCAACTGGCTTTCTTGTTTTAACAGTTTTTGTTTTGCTTTAATTAACGACTGGTAACGATGCTTGGTATCAAAATATCGATTATCTACTAACTCGATCCCTTGTTGAGAGGCAAAAGCTTCAGCGCCTTTTCCACTTAACATCACATGTACAGACTTTTCCATTACCCGTTCAGCTAGGACTATAGGGTTTTTAACTGTACTAACACCTGATACTGCACCTGCATTGAGCGTTTTACCATGCATTATTGACGCATCTAATTCATGGCTTTCCTCAAACGTATACACAGCGCCTTTGCCTGCGTTAAATAACGGCGAATCTTCTAATATTTTGATTGCCGCAATAACCGCGTCTTGGCTTGTTCCACCTTTCGCCAGAATGTCATAACCTGCATCAAGTGCTTGGCCTAGTTTAGCTTCGTATGCCTCTCTTTTGTCAGGAGTCATCTTAGTTTGGCTTATTGTGCCTGCTCCACCGTGTATTGCGAAAGCAATTGGCTGCTCAACTGCATAACAAGGCGCCAGAGTGCTTAAAAATACACTTGCAGAGGCCAGAGTTACCGTTAAAGTACGATGTACAGCGCGAGTTATTGATTTGGTCATGATATTTCTCACTAAGTTTATGGAGCGGAGCGAAGAAAACTAATCGCATACTAAATCATATTAGTTTTGTTTTAGAGGATGGTCTTCAGGCAATTGCTTTGCAATCCACAACGCTAATTTATGTTTCATGTTAGGTTGCGATTCTTGATCCAAAGCTAATGGATGCATCAGCTTATCATGTACAAGCAATCGATAAAGACTCTCTATTTTTTGTTTAGCTGAGTCTGTGGCTTTGAATGCACTATAGCCACGATTAATGGCATATTTCTCTCCGATCACTAACGCTTTCTTAAGCAATTCACTTTCGTGTTTAAGCTTTTTCACTATGGTATGTCCTTGTAATGACGCATCATTTGATACGTCATTAACGCAAATAACACACCATAAGTAAATATGTTTAGTGAGCTGGTGCCTGAAAGTAAAACGCGTTTAGTTTATTGCCATCTAAATCACGAAAATACCCTGCGTAAAAACCTGCCAACTCGTCTCGAGGACCCGCTGGCCCTTCACACACACCACCGAGTTCGAGTGCTTTCGCATAAATGGCGTCTACCTTCTCTGGCGAATCTACCGATAAAGCAATCATAGTACCATTGCCATTCGTCGCGGGTTGGCCGTTGAATGGCTTCGTTATTGAGAAACTAGGTTGTGAAGGTTCGGTTGCCCAAACAACGTACTCTTCACTCTCCATTACGCGATTTGCACCTATCACGCTAAAAAGTTCATCGTAAAATGCCACCGCTTTATCGAAATTATTGGTGCCTAACATAGTGTAACCTATCATAATATCTCCTTGGTCTACTGTTTTGTAAAATGTATACAGCTAAAAGTCGTCTAACATCGCTTTTTCAAATTGTGTTGATTTAATTTCTATCCCTTTTGCTTCTACCATATCGTGAAAGGCTTGGTGCTCTTTTTCTACCGTTGACATCGTAATTGTATTGTCATCTAAGTGATAAACCTGTTTCAAACTTTCATAGTAAAACTCAACGATAACCATTGCGTTACGATTATTATTCTCGGCAGCCGATTTAATTTTTTTAAGTTTTCGATAGATAAGATTTTGAATTTGTTTGATTTGCCACACGTAATAGACTTCACGAAAAAATGGCGTGAGCTTTAACCGGTGCAATACCGCAGCACAGGTTATTAAACCAAGCACAACCCCAATCAAATTGAATTTAAAATTACTCGCTTCTTCAGTACCATTATTTGGGTTTACTACCGCTTGTGTTTCGACGGAAGAAAGCATGGCTATCAATAATGCACCGTACAAGACAGACAACACCCCAAATATCAAAATAAACCCAACAATAATGGTATTCAGTCGTTTTCTATATTGTACTTTGTTGATTTGCTGTATTTGCATACTTGGTATTACTCACCTTATCTAAATAAATCTAAACCTGACATACGCTTGATTTGGTTAACGACAGTCTGCTGCCATACTTGTTTTGACGCATGCACACTTACCTTAGTTTTGCCTCGGGTGATTCCTGTATATAATAACTCCCGCGACAACAAGCGATTATTGGCTTGTTCTGGTAACACAATAACAGAATGGTTAAACTCACTACCCTGAGTCTTGTGGATAGTCATCGCATATACTGTTTCGTATTTAGGTAACCTTGAAGGTAAAACCCAGTATAAATCACCATCGTCCCGTTCAAATACCGCCATCAGCTGGTTATTTTCATTTGGCCATATCAATCCAATGTCACCATTAAACAAGCCCAAGTGATAGTCATTTTGACTAATCATAATGGGCTTACCTAGATATAGCGCTTGACGATATGGAATAACACCCTGCATCTGTAGCAAACTCTCAACTTCGTCATTTAATGAATCTACACCACATTGACCAACGCGAGTTGCACATAAAATACGGTATTTTGCGAGCTGTTCAAAAGCAGATGTCACCGAGTCACATTGCATTATCGGCGAATAGAATTGTTTAACGTGTGCAGCCAACCACACTTTACGTTCAGTAGGCAAAAGCCTAAGTTGCTCTTTAATATGACAATCAGAGTCTGGACTATTGCTATCAAGCAACAACTGCCAACTTTCTTCACTTTTACCTTCAATAACTGCTTTAGCTAGCCTGCCGATCCCTCCTTGACCATCAAAGCGACGACTATGTAGTAAGAAAGTTAAATGATCCGTAAACACCTTTCCTTTTCCCTTGAATAAAGCGCCCTGTACCTCGCAGATTTGCTTTATCAATTTATTGTTTTCTATGCTAAAACCAGGATGAGGCCTTGGCGCCAAGTCTTCTAATACACAACCAGCACCAACAGAAGGTAATTGATCAGCATCCCCCAAAAATATTACGCGACAATGAGAAGGAAGCGCTCTCGTCAATCGAGCCATTAGTGGTAAGTCAACCATAGACACCTCGTCTACCAACAAAACGTCTATTGACAGCGGGTTATCTTTATTGTGTTTAAAGTTTAATTGCTCTGGAATTACGCCTAGCAGTCGATGAATAGTTTGAGCTTGTCGCGGAATCGCAGATAAAACAGATTCATCAATTTGGCCTTTAAATCCCACCACCGCATTAGAAATAGACTCAGACAAACGCTGTGCGGCTTTGCCCGTAGGCGCGGTTAACGCAATTTTTAACGAACGTCGCTTATCGATATGCAATTGCTCATGCTCTGCAGTCTGCTCGTTATGTAAGGCCACCAATGCCGCTAATAACTTAGTGACAGTATAGGTTTTTCCGGTTCCCGGCCCCCCAGCAATAACAACAAACCGTTTGTTCAATGCGTTTGCAACGGCGACCTTTTGCCAGTCAATCTCAGTATCTTGGCTTGATTGTTGGTTTGAATTAGGAAATAACATCTGCACAATCGACGCGAGTTTTTTCACGTTCGCCTTATCCAAAGCTACTGCTTCATTTGTCCGCTCCTCAACAAATAAACGTACCTCCTGTTCAAATTGGTAATAGCGTCGCAAGTACAATTTGTTATTTGCAATGAGTACAGGAAATTCCCACTGATTAATGGCTAAATCATCAAGCAACAATTTTAGGATAGCGGCTAGTTCTGAAAAACGATATCCCTGTTTAACAATGACTCCTTGCTCATCACTTTCAAAACCGAAAACCTTGTTAGCAAATTGTTCAATCGACACACAAATATCGCCTGCACGATTAGTACAATGCAGCACCATCAATAGATGAAAAAGTTCAGAAAACTCTGCTTGTGAAATTGTATTGTTTGACTCTAATTGGCTCTGACTGCCAACAATGTGCATGCTAGTGTGCTTCGCAAAAAAATAGTCTATTGGCGTTATATCGGCAATAACTTCATTAGCGCGCGCAAAAGTTGAGTAAGGGCATGAATATGTTAACGGCTTTGTATCGCTCATTTGACCTCACTATCGCGGTTCACTTCACCGTCAAATATGTTATCTAGTGCTTGCAAAGTACTCTCGTCAATGCGGCGATAATAAATACCTGAATCACCATTAGCATTTCTATGCCCCATGCCTCTTAAATACAGGTAATAAACCCCGCCAAAATGTTCCGCAACACTGTAATCATCAAGCATTATTCTTAAATACCTATGGAGCGCTAAGCTATAAATCAAATATTGAAGGTCATAGTTGTGAGATTCGATATTCTGACGCAACAAAGCCGGCTGGTATTGGTTGATATCATCGCCTAAATAATTGGATTTATAATCACACACATAAAACTTACCATCATGTTCGAAAACCAAATCAATGAATCCATGCATCATGCCTTTTAATTGTGTCATAGCCGGTAGACTAACATGAGGAACCCGCCCCATATCTTGCTGGCGATTAGCTAAGCGGTGCTTAGTCAATAAAGTTGTTAAGGCGTTGGTTTTAGCAGAGATAATTGGAAAATAAAACTCCATTTCTTTTAACACGCGACGAGAGTCTAGCTTGTCTAGTGACAGTTGAAGTTGGTCAGATAAAGAAGAAGATATAACGTTTTGCAACCATGTAATTATCGCATCGATATCCTGTTGATTTACCACGTTTACATACTTCTTCAACGGCCAATGCAACGCGGCTGTCCAATCTGGAGAATTAAAATCTAGGTTTTCCATTACATCATGTAGGAAATTACCTACCTGTGCGCCACGATCGAGTGAAAACTGAATACCGCCCGCTTCCTGAATCAAAGGCTTAGTCACTAATCCCGCATCAGTGGGATTGTCGAATTGATCACGATCAGGAGACGAAACACCAACATGACGTAAGTTCCGGCTCAACGCCGTAAACGAACTTAGCCACCAGTCTCGTTCAATCCGTCCCGTAAATTTTGCAGGGCTCGCGTCTGGTTTATTTGCGAGAGAACTACTGCTATTTTTGCCACTAGTGTCTGCATTCTTGAGCAGTGAAGCTTCAACCTCTTCAAAACCGATGTCTTTGGGCATTTCATTAGCTAATGCCTGTAGTGTCACAGCTAAAGGCTGATCTTTCGTTAATTTTAACGTACTACCCAATGGGGATGCTTCATAACTATCAAATTGGGTAGTTAGCAAATAGCAGCGTTGCTCAGCACGTGTAACGGCAACATATAATAACCTAACCGATTCGGCATATTGTTCTTCAGCCATTCGCAGCTTTTGTTTATAACTCGCGTCTAAACTAACAGTTCGACCCGCATTTTGATCATGAAATTCAATGACTGAAACATTTTTATTACCAAATTTAAGCGGGTCTTTATGTCGCGTACAAAATGGCACAAATACAAACGGGTATTCAAGTCCTTTCGAACCATGTTGCGTGACAATTCTGATAAGGTTTTCTTCGCTTTCTAATCGTAACTCTGCCTCTGTCTCAGAGTTCTCCTGACGACATTCTTGCTCAAACCAATGAATCAGTTCTTCTGGTTGATGGTGACGTTGACTAGCCGATTGTAGAACTTCGAATAAGTGCAAAATATTGGTTAAACTTCGATCAGAATTACTACGCTCAACATTTATGTGATCGTGCATCAATTTGAGCGCCATCGTAATAAAACTCTTATTTCGCCAAATGTCTCGTAACGCGATGAATTCGAATTTTAGCGATTGCCACGCTATATCGTCTTCTTTCAATGACAGTAATCGTATCGGCGAATAGCCAAGCAACTCAGCCGAGAGCGCAGCGGTAAAAACCTGGTCATTTTCAACATGCAATATAGCATTGAGAATAAGCACTAGTTGTCTTGCTTGTTCACTATCAAACAAGTTTGCCCGATTACTTAGATAAACACTGGCCAACCCGTGCTCATTAAGCGATTGTTTGATTACTTCTCCTTCCGTTCCATCTCGTACTAATATTGCAATATCTTTAGCTTGTACTGACTGGTACGTTAACAATCTGCCGATTTCAAGAGCACACCAATTAGCCATCGTTGCTCTAAAACCTTGTTTGACTGGTTTGTTTTCGTCATGTGAAAAATGTATAAACTGTAACGCCTTATAATCATCACCTGTGTCTAATGGAGCACTAGCTGCAGGCGACACTTTGACTGGTAAATAAGGAATGCCAAAACCAAACACATCTTTAGACTCTTGAGCAAGTTCATTGCCGTAAAACAAACGGTTATAGCCGCCAATCATAGTAGACGTAGACCGCCAGTTGGTGTCCATTACCCATTGATAATCACAATCATTTCGAGCAGACAAATATGCAAATATATCTCCCCCACGAAAACCATAAATTGCTTGTTTAGGGTCGCCAATCATAAACAAGTTAGCCGAAGTTTGCTGGCCATATATCGCACGAAGAATATCAAACTGTTTGGGATCTGTGTCCTGAAATTCATCTACCAGTGCCGCAGGAAATTGTTGATAAAGTGTATTGGCTAATGTTTGGTTGTTTAATCGATCCGCTAGCGTAGAAATTAGATCATCAAAAGTTAAGGTATTTACTTGTTGTTTCGCATTGTTGATAGTTACTCGAAGCTTTGTCATTCCTTTATATATGACTTCCATCGCTTTGGCTTTAGTAACGTTAGACTGCAATCGCTTTAGTAACTTTTTAAGATTTGAAAGTGGCTCAATTGCCAGCGCTATCTCAGTTTTCTTTGCGTGGCGACTAAAACGACGCCCGTCAACAAAACTATCTGGCAGTGAGCTGTAAAGCGCTGAGTCATCACTCTTCGCGTCGCGTAACCAATTGAGTAAAGCATGCTTTTCTGATAATCGCTTTTCTCTCTCAGCTCCTTTTTTACTGTCGACCAAACATTCAGTAAGCAAAGCATCATGATTGACCAATTCACTTTCAGCTTGAGTAACGCATAACCTTACTTCTGCCAGAATATCAGCCTCTGTTCGAACAGAAATAGCGTCTTCATGATGAATCACTTTAGCAAACTGTTGATAAAAGCTTTCTGGTGTTGCACACAAAGTAACTAAATTCATGAAGTCTTCTACATGCTCAATTGCGAGCTTTCGATACCAATCTCTGCACGCAGACAATTCAATTTCACGCCCGTCTGATTCTAACTGAGCATTAAATGGCACTTGTGTTAAAAATGCATGTTGACTTAGTACGCGTTGACAAAAACCATGGATAGTAAAAATTGCTGCTTCATCAAGAAATAAGAGTGCTTGCTTAATCAATAGCATAGCGCGATCTTTACTTACCCGTTGAGCAAGTGCAGTGAAAAATGGATCATCCGTTATTTTTTCATCCCAATGCAACATAGATTCACGCAAGAAGCTATCAATACGGCCTTTAATTTCTTCAGTTGCAGCCTTTGTAAAGGTCATTACAAGAATCTGCTGAACTGTTAACTCTTGCTCTAAAAGAAGTCGCAAATACAAACGCGTTATATTGAATGTTTTGCCAGTACCAGCGCTGGCTTCAATTAAATGCTTGCCAACTAAGGGAACATCGTGCGCAACGAGATTAGTAACCGTCATTGTTTTATTTGCTCCCTGTGCTTTACACAGTCCGCGAAACTTTTTTCTAAGTCAGGAAGCACACTTTCAATATGTGGGCATTCTGGCCAAAAATATTTGATATAAGGGTCGTCACCAAACGAAGAATAAGCATTGGCATCGTGCCAAAACTTCTCAAATTCTTGCTGTTCGAATTGTTTTGCGGTTAATGCTTTATCTGCTAATGCGCTATTAATCAGCAGCGGCCGCTTCATTCCCAGAATAAAAAACGCAATTAACGTTTTAAGCTTTTCCTGTGGGTTGTCTATGCGGGCGTAACAATAGTGGCTGACCTTTTGATTTTTGGTATCAAAATAAAAGCCGTGGCATGAGGTAACATTGCCTAAGTCTAACGTATCGTTATCTTCGCTCTTATCATCAATATACTCCGCGGCATTTTCTTGGGCACATTGAAGCAGAAGTTGATGAATATAAAGCCGTAAAAAATCACCCGCTTTCGGTGAACTCATTCTAAAGAATACTGCCTTGTTTCCAGACAACTGAGGTTTGCCTGTTAACTTAAAACCTATTGTCGTATTTAGATCTTCTATCTTATTTTCATATGTTAAACAGTGAGAGCGTTCTACACCTTCAACTTTTGAACGAATATACGCGTAAAAAGACTCAGTATCTTCTAGCCATTTTTTAAGTACTGGTTCCGTTGTCGGTAAATCAGGAAAGTTTCCGGAAAGTTTGGCCTTAGTAATAACTTCGTTAATCGCATGTACTTTCTGTTCTTCATCTAATGCAGGTTCAATATATATTTGAAGCAACGACTGCTTAAACAAGTAACTTTGCAACGAATCTTCAACAAACGGTTCATTGTCGTCAAGCTCACAGTCATAATCTTCAAGCATCAGTCTTAATTGCTTGTTAGCGAACCACTTACTAGGATGCTGAAAATATCTAACGAGTTCATCTACTGTTATATCTACAAAATCTGTAGTCGATTGTTCAATACATGGCAATGTCCTATCACGTTCAGACTCTGCTATCAGCGATAACCATTTAGCGTCAAAGCTAGGCCACTTTCCCTGATAGTTATTTACACTGAATGGCTGCATTGGCAGTTGCCTTAACTGGCTCAGTGCCTGCTCATCATTTGCATCAAACTGCCAACCATATGCATCAGTGAGATAATGCATAAGCTCCTTAAGCACGATCGATGGTTCTCGTGGTCCATTATTACTAATGTTTCGGCCTTGATAACTCAAATACAAAGACAGCCTTGCAGAGATGATAGCTTCCAAAAACAAATAGCGATCGTCTCCTCGTCTTGATCGATCACCCAGTTTACTGGCAGAGCTCGACATCAAATCAAAACCAAATGGTTGACGTTGTCTAGGGTATTCTCCGTCATTGAGACCTAAAACTGCGACAATTTTAAATGGAATTGACCGCATCGGTAACATCGAGCAAAACGTTACTTGCCCAACCATGAATTGCCTTCCAGGATCTGGCTGGCTGAAATGAGTAAATAAAAACTCTTGCACCACACTAAGTGGTAAATTTTGGTGATATTGAGCATTTTCGGTGTAATCAATCAAGTCATTAATTGCATTAAAAACAATGGTGAAGCCTTGGCTATCATCTACTACGAAAAAGTCCTCAATAAACTGTATCAAAAAGCTATGCCACTGTTCAGCCGTTCTTTGTTGATGTAATGACGTAGAAAACATGGCTAAATTTTCCAACATTAGCATTAAGTTGCCTAGCAAATCGGCAGACGTCCCTTCTACGTCAGCGAGAAATAACTGATTACCTACGAGCGTATCTTGATCAGAATGTGCTAAACCCAAAATGAGTTGTTGTAAACCATAGTGCCAAGTAAATTGAGGCGACACATTATCATTTGCCAACAACTCTGCCTTGTGAGACTGATCTCTTCCCCAATGAATATTTGCTTTATCTAACCAAACGACAAGCCTATCAATGTCTTCATGTTCTAGTGAGAACTTCCCTCGAATATTGGGTAACCGCAGCCATGAAACAATCTTGCTTACTTCAAATCGACTTGTATTTATCTGTAACAACTCGATAAACGTTGCAACAATTGGCTCAGCATCCTTACTTATGCGATCAGCAATTGAGCATGGCAGTGGTGGTATGTTCTCATCAATATCTTGCCAACCAGGAGAAAAAACCGCATTTACATATGGTGCGTACTGTTCAATAGCAGGACACATAACCAATACATCTTTGGGTGTCAACGACGGGTGTTGATTAAACTGATGTAATAACCAATCGTGCAAGCCTTGGACTTCGCGTAAGGCACTATGGGCACTAGTTAATACGATCGACTCGTCTACAATCGAGATTGGTGACTCTCGCTGATCCTTGAGTTGTAAAATGTCCTGTTGAACACGCTGTAACACTGAAACATCTTGCAACACGCCAGTATTATCATGTTTACCAAAGTCTACTTCTTCAAAAGCATTAACATCAATTGTGGCAATATCTTGTAAAAGTGCTAAAAATTCTCGTCCTTGTTGCCCTAAGTTAGCTAGCAAAGGATTGCCGACTGTTATGGACATATCATCAAAACCACCTGTCCACTTTGACAATGTCTTGATTGCCTGTTTCTCAGTACTGATATCTCCCCAATAATCAAAACAAGGATTTAAATGAAAAAAGTGTACTTGGGTAAATTCGGCTAGTACTTCAATAAACTTTAGCCACATTGGTGCCATCGCGTTGATGCCAAAGAAAGAAATACGCTTTGGCAATAAATCACGCTTAGCTTCAATATTTTGAGTTGCGCTCTTAATTAGGCTTAGTGGGCTATAAGAGACTTCTCTCGTTAGCATCGTCCAAAGCTTTCGTTGCCATTTCTCTGTTTGTACAAAGTTATCATCCAAGGAACCACTAACAACTTCACCAAGACTCCAAGCATCAATCCACTCAGGCCTAAAAATCAAATACTGTTCATAAATATCAGCAAGCTGACATGCTAACTGATAACATTTAGCGTCTTGATTCTCAGTAGTTTGGGCATTTGCTGATTCATGTGCGCGATTACCAAGCCAATAATGCGTTACCGTCGCAAAATCTTCGTCTTCCATAACAAGAGGTTGTTGCAATAAGTCATAAATACGCCAAGAGAGTACTTCACGTTCGAATGGCGATTGTTCAGGAATGTCGTCATCGGAAGCTAGTTCTCTAAGTAGCTTCCAAAGAAATTGAGCCGGCAAGGAGAAATTAACATTCATACTTATGCCACGAATTTCAGCTAATGATAAATTTAACCAATGCTGCATACCGGCATTTTGTACGACAATGACTTCAGTATCGAATAGAGATAACGGAGAAACCTGTTGAATTTTACTTAATAGTATCAACAAGTTTTCCATTTTATTTGCTGGATATAAGTAGAGCAAAATTGAACACGTTCCAGTATGATTAATAAGTGAATTTAATCACAACACTGTAAACAAATCCAGTACCCTTAAGTTTTTATTTTGACCCCAAAACTATCATGCATGAATATCATTCAATTTAGCGAATAAACGCCAACTTTTCTTGATAAAAAAAGCCAACAATAGGTACACAGTAGCGCTCACCTAAAAAGGCACGATAAATAGCAATGAGCCAAAAGAGTAAAACAACAACGTTTAGCAACCAGCCAATTAATGGAATAAACGACAATAAAGCCGCTGTTAGTATCAATCCTAGCGATTGACGCAAATGAAAACTAGTCAAGCAGGAACGATTTCTTCCATTAATAATCAGCGCAATCAGCCAACCTACTACAGTTAGATAACTAACGATAGCAAACACTCTAGATGCGTCTATTTGGGTCTGATCTTTTGGAAGCGTTTGTGCCATCTTACTACCTGCTCTAAAATTAGTCCTCATCTTTAAAATTTAGGCAGTCATTGTTATTTATACAAGTCAACTAAAGTGATAGTAGGCGAATTAAAACTTGTATCAAATTCAATCCATCAACACCTTACGTATTGATATTTAAGCTTAAATGTTACCAGCCTTGCGAATATCCTTCCACTGTTTCTTTAATAGTTGAATGTTATTACTCTTTATTTTTAAGGCGTTATCACAATATTCTATTTTTCTAAAAATATTTACAAAATTTGCTACTGGTCGGCGCAGATCCCCGTTTATACCTGCCGCTTTTTCAACCAAAACTTCTCCAGTATCACTTAGTTCAATGGAACAACCTTTTTTCTTCAAAAACTCTCTTAATTTGTTCATATATTTTACGTGAACAGTTTGATGCTGACGTTGGTTTCTAAGGTTGACTAACAAAAGAAAGACCACCGTCCCGGCAATAATGAAGCATATGAAAACGGCTATTTTTACTAGAGAATAATCGCCAAACCAATCTGTTAATAGTTTTAATTGTGTCGTTGCATTGTAGCCTATCACCCATTTCGTCCATTGGTAGTCTACAGCGTCTAGCAGCGAGGATAAGTTGCTAACCCATCGTGAATTTGCAATATCGTTAACCCACCCCAAACCACCTGACAGTTCACGTTGTTCGTCAAAAAGACTGCCATAAATCCCAAGTTCAACCCGGGATATGTCTACTGCGGCTGTTGGATCTATGCGGAGCCAGCCTTGTCCTGCTAACCACACCTCACTCCAAGCGTGGGCATCTCTTTGATAAACACTATAATATTCACCACTTTTATTGAATTCCCCTCCCAAATACCCCACAACAACACGAGCTGGGATCCCTGCTGCTCGCATGAGATATGTAAAACTACTCGCAAAATGTTCGCAGAAGCCCGCTTTAGTCTCAAAGTAAAACTGATCTAAGCTATTGTTAGCCAGTATTGGGGGTTTCAATGTGTACCGGTATGTCTCTTTGTTAAACGTTTGCAGCGCTACTCTTACTATCTCCTCTTCATTAACGAATGACCTTCTTAGTTTTCGACCTTCTTCTGTCAATCTAGGGTTGCTAGAAATTGGAATCATTAAATTGGTATTTCGCTGTTGGTGTGATAGCGTCAAATCCATTAGTTCATTTGGCGTACTCACCACACGATAGGTCGTCGTATTTGTAATTTTTGATTGGCTACGTATTGTGAAATCTTCGAGGTTTTTTCCGTAAATACCGTCCCTTAACCAAGCAGTGTCCAAGCCAAACAGCCAAAATTGATTATTGGGTTCAACAAAAACTGAATACCTTAGTGCGTCAGTATAATTAGTTGGCCCACTTGTGCGACTATTCACTTGGTCGTTTCTTGTCCAAGATACACCATCAAAATTTTCTAACACAATTGTTCGCCAATACAGGCTGCTAGGGTTAGGCCTAACATCTTCAAACTCAACACGAAATGCAAGGTCATTAGATAATGCTAGGTTTGCAATATCACCAATTTTTACTGTATCGGAAAGGCCGACCTGCGCACTTGGTGCGCTCGGCATTTGCCACAAAGGTCCAAGCTTTGGAAAAACGACGAATAGCAGTATTGCCATTGGTAAACTTTGCGATAACAAGAGAGCGGTCAACTTAAACGTATTAAACCTTTGATGCTTAACAAAACCATCTGAAAACAACGCGATATTTACCACCAATAAAACAAACACCACAAGGGCAAATGATAAGGATTGTTGAAAGATTAAAGCGGCACCAAGCACAAATAAATTTAATAGTTTTATTTGTTGTTTATCGCTGTGTTTTTTCAGCTCAAGGGGTTTTAGGATATACGCTAAACACAACAAGTGGACCATACTCATCAGTATGCCCATCGACAAACTACTCAAAGCCAGAATTGTTACACCTGATAACGCAAACACAATTTTTAGTAGCGTCGCAGGTGTTCTAAGAAACTTAAACGCGATCGAAAATTGCCATAGCAAGCTAACCAACGCATAGCCCACTAACCATAAACTCAATTGTTCAACTAAACATGCTAAATTCAGTAACTGACAAACCAAAAGCCTAAATTCAAATGAACTAAAGCGACGATCCAGTTTCCACGTTACACTGCCGAATTTAAGCGTGTTTAGTATTCGCACTTTCGATTCCTCTTTGCCAGCAAGCTTTACAAGCTTATCCTTTGTACTCTGCTAGTAACGTTAAACATCGCTGCAAATGTTCATCACTACTCGCTGGTAGAACATTTATATTGTCTAGTTTCAACCCATACTCCCTATTACTTCGTTGCAAATTTAATAATACAAAACACAATATCCCAAGCTTAGTTTCTATGTTCGGCTCTGAAATTTGATTTAATGAAAACATCAGTTTATCTGAAGATTCACTCTCATAATGTTTTGACATCCACGGCTGGCCTTTTGCTACGCTTTTCCATGCCACTTGAGAGATAGGCTCCCCTATTTGATACCGTCTCAATTCCGAGAAATCTTCACCTTGTAAGTAGCCCGATGATTGCAACGGTGATTGTGGTAGTGCGTCTTGATGTTGCTTAGCTAGTGATAACAAATGATCAAACTGAGATTGTGTAATTTCAATTGGCTGTGGATAGGCGATAATCTGGCTCTTGAATTGAAGATATGACCAACAATGAAACAAGCCAAATGCATATCGACTAAAAACATTCATTCGTTCAATATTGAAGATTCCACGTTTAGATGGAACATAATTAACATGCACGACTTGGTTGCCACGTGAAATATCAGTAAGGTGATTTTCATTTGCTCCAAGTGATAACGACAACGCATATTTTGCTCTGTCTGACCATAGGCGCAGTTTAATATCGCCATCTTGCTTACTGAATAAACGATATTCATCCTCTGCAGCTATTTTTAAGCCAGACAAATTAAAAAACGTGTGCAACATCACGCTGACAAAAAAACTGGCTAATACATAACTAAACAGCAAAATGAGATTATTTTGGTAGTTTGTCCCCAAAATAAAAAGCAATACAACAAAACCAATATATGCCGTGCCTAGTTTGGAAGGAAAAATATAGATATTACGATTAGACAGCTTTTGCACATTGTCGCAATGTAATCGATTAGCAAGCCATCGCTCAAATTTGACACGAAAATATTCGCGTAATTTGAACAGCATTTGAGGTATCACATTCATCACTTAGAAAGCGGTTGAACGGTATCAACCAGCGCAAGAATTTGTTGAGCAACATTTTTGCCTTTTTCTGTATCAAATGACAACGTTGGACGCAAACGATGTAAACAAACAGACGAGAATACCGCTTGAATATCTTCAGGCAAAACATGATCTCGTAAATGCATAAATGCCCATGCTTTCGCTGAAGCAAGAAGCGCCTTACCTGCTCTTGGTGACAGTGGGTTAACTTTAAAACTGCCATCTCTGCTGTACTGAAACAAAGCAATTACATATTCAAATATCACTTCTGCTACATGAACATCAGCCACTGCTTGCTGAATCGCCGTAAGCTCGTCTACAGAAATACACGCTTTTAACGAGTCATAATTATTAATATTGCTACGTAAAATTCGCTTTTCAGCTTCTACATCAGGAAACCCTAGCGAAATTCTCATGGTAAAACGATCCAGTTGAGATTCAGGTAGAGGAAATGTGCCAGCATGATAAGTAGGATTTTGAGTAGCTATTACAAAAAAAGGTTTGGGTAACCCATACGTTGTGCCATCAATACTCACACTGTTCTCTTCCATTGCCTCTAGCAATGCGCTTTGCGTTTTTGGGCTGGCGCGGTTGATTTCATCTGCCAACACAACTTGATTGAAAATAGGTCCACGATGTAATTCAAAAGCATGTTTGTTTTGATTGAAAATCGATACACCAATCACATCTGCTGGCAACAGGTCACTAGTAAACTGAATTCGTTGGTAGCTCAAGCCCAACGTTGTCGCCAGTACGTGTGCCAACGTAGTCTTCCCCATACCAGGAAGGTCTTCAATAAGCAGGTGCCCATCAGCTAGCAAACACGCCAATGCAAGCTTTACCTGATTAGGCTTCCCAATAACTACACTCTCGACCTGTGAAAGTATCTTATCGACCAAAGTGTCCATTCCCCCTCCTAAATACGGGATGAATCTAACAAATATTGATTCTAGTCAAACTCAATAGCTTAAGAATATGTCAAGCTCTCCAAAGTTAACAGCACAAAATCGTAATAGAAAATTGCAGTGGTGCTAGAAACAATTCCGTCGCGCTTAGCTATTAGATGTTGCTAAATGTAGGTTATGAATACTTTCGAATAATGGGTAATATAAGGCCGCCATCATGCAGAATGATTATACAGAGCTGTCAATATTAACTGATCCCAACACCAGTGTACTAAAAGCAGATCCTTATCAATTTCTATTATCTTTAACTGGTCCCACCATAGTTGATATTACCGGTAAAAATACAAATAAAACGTGCGTCGTTATTACACTGATTAATGGTAACGAACCAAGCGGGTTGATAGCGATTCATCGTTGGTTAACAGAACGTGAAATTGGTACAAAGCCTTACCACAATCTTCGTTTCATATTCTGCTCAGTGGAAGCTGCCCTACTCACGCCACTTCTTAGTAACTCACACTTGCCTAATCAAATTGCGCTAACACAATGCTTTGGTGTGGGCTTTAACCATGGCATTTTTAAACGAGCTAAATTGATTGAATCGTCAATACGAGACGTTAAGCCAGCCATAGTGGTTAGCTTGCACAATACGCCAAGCTATAGCCCTGCATTTGCTTGCGCAGCCTCATTAAACAATGAGTCGGTGGGCGTAGCTCAATGCTTTGTTGAAACAATTGTACTTTCGGAACAAATGCCAGACAGACTACAAACACTAAATTTTGACTGTACTAATTTAGCAGTTTACACGGGAAGTCCTGAAGATCCACAATCCCATGAAGTTGCATTATATGGGATAGAATTACTGGCGGATGCAAATCACCGTTATGTGCAGAATAATTCAGCTAACGTCTTGCTACATCCCAAAAGATTAATGCTCAGTCCTACGAGTAAACTATCGTTCAGTGAGCTTGACGAAGGAAATTCAGGGGTTACATTGAGAAAAGATATCGACGCGTTAAATTTCAGGCCAATAAAATCTGGCCAACACTTAGGCTGGCTTGACGAAAAAGGACTGGCAAATCTCTGTCTCTTAGATCACCACAATAACGTATGCACAGAGCGATTTTTGACAACACGGAGTAATCAACTCATCGCGGCAACTAACATGACTATCTTCTTGGCTCCGAGCGTAAAATGCATGACAGAGCCTACTTCCATTCAACAAGAATTTATCTTCTACGTATTGCAAAATTGACCTAGGACAAATCAAATTTGGCACCAATGCCAAATTTAATGCGTAAGGTTGCAATTGAACGTCTGCATTTGATAAAATCCGCTCGAATTATTCTTGCGTATTTGCAAGAGTGTATTTTGGCTGTAGGTTTGCGACCTACCCCGCTAGACAAGGTAAAACATGAGTAAAAACATCACAGTTTGCGCACTGTATAAGTTCGTGCGTCTTGAAAACTACGTAGAGTTACGTGCCCCGCTACTTAAAACTATGGAAGAAAATGGCGTTAAAGGGACACTGCTGTTAGCTAATGAAGGTATTAACGGTACAATTGCTGGACCACAATCTGGCATTGATAACGTACTTAACTTCTTACAATTAGACGAACATCTAAACCCAATTACCTATAAAAACTCATACAGCGATGAAAATCCGTTTCAACGTACAAAGGTTAAACTCAAAAGAGAAATTGTCACAATGGGAGTGGAAGGCATAGATCCTACACTTACCGTTGGTACTTATGTAAAACCTAAAGACTGGAATGCGCTAATATCTGATCCTGACGTACTGCTTGTTGATACACGTAACGAATACGAAATAGAAATCGGTACCTTTAAAAATGCGGTCAATCCAAACACGACTACATTCAGAGAGTTTCCAGATTACGTTAAGCAAAATCTTGACAATACTAAACACAAAAAAGTCGCAATGTTTTGCACAGGTGGTATTCGTTGCGAAAAATCAACTGCTTACATGAAAGAACAAGGCTTCGATGAAGTGTATCACCTTGAAGGTGGTATCTTAAAATACTTAGAAGACGTCCCCAAAGAAGAAACCATGTGGGAAGGCGAATGCTTTGTGTTTGATGGTCGTGTCGCTGTAGATCACGACCTAAACAAAGGCCAATATGATCAATGTTTCGCGTGCAGAATGCCTATAACTGAAGAGGAAAAGCAGAGCGAGCATTATGTTCGAGGTGTGAGCTGTCCTAAATGTATTGATAAGATTAGCGAAGATCAAAAAGCACGTTTTGAAGAGCGAGAGCGACAACTTGCGCTTGCTAAAATGCGTGGTGAAGAGCACATCGGTGGCGATATTAAACACATTATTGAGAAAAGACGACAAGAAAAACAAGCTAAAAAGGCGGTTGAACGTCAAAGTTAACATACTTCGTTAATCAATTTGCGGGTAATTTTTGATTACCCGCACTATTCTTCTATTGATTGATTTCCCATTTTATTACCTTCGAATACCAGACACCTCATCAACTATCATAAACGATAGTAACTGTCAGGAATTTTTACAAATCTATTAATCCAAAATCTCCCCACTATAAATAAACCCTAGTTGTCAATATTTTACTTAGACAGGAACAAGTTATGCTTACAATAACAATGTTCATAAGTTTACCTTCATCTTTAACATTATTTAGAGGAGGAATGCGTCATGAATAGGATGTTCAGTGTAGTAAAACTACTAGGCACTATACTCATCGTATGTGTCAGCCTCTACAGCAAAGCAAGTCTCATTGGTGATGATATCTGCTTTTCTGCCATGCAAGGGCAAGGACAACAAATCACTGTACAAGACTGTGATACCATTGTTGTACGTGACCCTGCTCCATCACCGCCACAACCAATTGATATCGAAATTGTTGCGCTGCAACTAGTATCAGCAGCACCTGTTCCTATACCAAATGCGCCTGATAGCTTTTTTGATATTTTCGTTGATATTGACATTCAGGGTGAAGCCATGATGTTTGAGTTTTATCAACAACCAACCGTTTGTGAAATTGATTGCCCACAAATTCCACCAGATCCTTGGGAGCTTTGGTTTGAGGATCTCGATTGGTGGCTAGATCCATTTCTAGGTATTCCAATGGATGGCTACATCACTGGACTATGGCTAATGTGGGGCGATTCACCAGATCAAATGATCGATATCACTTCATTTGGCGGTCTGCCAGGATTAGGATTTTTCTTTGGGCCACACGAGATTCATTCATTTATTGATATTTTTAACCTAATGAGTGAGTTTAATACCAATAATGCGAATGATTTACCTACGTTCAAACTCGCAATTCATACGCATCATGATATACCAGAGCCATCAATCTTAATGATTGCAGGCATTGCTCTGCTAATGCTTGCTCGTGTTCGCATTAAGAGTTAATCAAATAAACTCAGATTTAAACCTCGCACTGCATCATAAAAACATTAAGCTGTAACTTGTTTTTATGATGCACTTGTTTTTATGATTCATTTATTATGCAACGTAATAAGCGTTTATAGGTAGGTTATAAAAGCGCTTCCACCAACCCTAAGCTTTTACTAAAGAAAGCCACTTCATTTATACAAAAACCTAACATATTCACAATGTGTAATACCATTTTTATATAAAAACCCAATGTTTTTGATCTTTTCCCAATCCCCCACTAACTTTAAATCAATTGGACAAAAACTGATGTAGCAACCTAAAACGCCACAACGAGGCTGCATCTCCATAAAAACCACGCTGTAAAAAATTGCTGCAGATATGGGAAATGGATATTCAAACAAGGTGTAACGCACCTAAAATATACAAAGCGCTGACTAAATTGAAAACGCATACGAAGCGCAAAACAAACAACTTGGTCACGCTGAGTAGCATAGTGACGACCACAAAATTCCTGCGGCTTGTACACGCCATAAATCAAATTCACGAATCAACATTATTGAAAATGCGACCAACCTGCTCACTTGTAAAACGCAGATTATTAGTCGTTAAAATTTTGGGGTACAAACTTTACCCATCCACCATTCAAAACATAGGTATCTAAATCGAATATAGAAAATAGCGTTATTTAAGGAGTAATGTCATGGAAATAATACTAATAAGACACGGTAAACCACAAAGTGCAGTAAACAAATGGCTTTCCGCAGAAGGATTTGCCAAATGGATAGAGGACTATAATGCCTCAAATGTTAGTAACGACAGCGAACCTCCCGTAAGTTTGCAAGATCGCGTCAAAGAGTATTTTGTTGTTTCAAGCGATCTCCCACGAGCGATTCATTCTGCTGGACTTTGTTCAGGTAAAGCACCAGATTTAGTATTGGATAAATTAAGAGAAATGGACGTCCCGCAAGTCAAAATTCCGCTCATAATAAGTGCCTATGCGTGGATAATCCTTAATGGCATATTATGGTACTTAGGTATTCATGGACACGTCGAATCATACAAAAGCGGCAAACATCGAGCAAAGTTAGCCGCTGAATCGCTCGCTGAATTGGCAAAAACGCAAGAAAGAGTCGCTGTATTCGGCCACGTTGTAACAAATATGTTAATCGCAAAAGAACTATTGCTGAAAGGATGGAAAGGAAAATTCACCGGTAAGAGTTTTTGGAGTACAGTTGAATTTAATATTTAAAACAAACGCTTTAAAGTAATAACTAATAACCTCAAGAATTAACAACAATTACAAATGTGCACACTTGTACGCTCATTTTTTTGTTCACCTTTTCAATAGATTACTTATAAAGTGAGATATCCCACATCATCTAAATTACAACAA
Organism: Thalassotalea fusca; assembly: GCF_053485835.1. Taxonomy (NCBI): domain Bacteria; kingdom Pseudomonadati; phylum Pseudomonadota; class Gammaproteobacteria; order Alteromonadales; family Colwelliaceae; genus Thalassotalea; species Thalassotalea fusca. Next base: position 85,973 of record NZ_JBQRUN010000012.1, on the reverse strand, counting down.
ATCCAAGATAAAAAGATATTTTTCATAACCTTACAAAATATCAAAAGCAGCCATCAAGATATTAACTGAGAGTAACTCTTAGCCAAAACTCGACAAATATTTTTTTCAAACACATCAGTTGTTTTTACTTTTTACGCAAATAAGCACAGCAGAGTGCTACCACAATTTTAGAGTTTTCACTTAATACACTCAAAAGAAAATACAGCCAAATTCCTTCATTTTTTAGCCTTGCTTAACTTGCAAAAGTGTAAATCACTGTTATAAAAATGTTACACACCTCAAATGGTAAGACCACAGAGGTGTGACCAATTATTACAACAATATAAGGGAAAATAATGAAGAAGAAAAAAAACACCTATCTTGCAATGACGTGCCTAGCTTTGCTTCCGTCATTAGCGTGCAATGTTTTCGCAAATGATGGTATTGCGTTTATTCATGGTACGGGTAAACAAACCGATGCGTATAACGATTATTGGAATCCAAATTTTGTTAATACGATTCGTTCGGGGCTTAATGATAGTAGCCGCTACACCGTTATAAATTGCGACTTCGATCAATTCATGTGGGACACTCAAGCAGCAGGATGCCTGGCAAACCAATTGACGAGTTTTATCAACGACAAACAAATAACCCAACTAACTATGGTAACGCACTCTAACGGGGGTAATGTAGTGCGTTGGATCCTATCTAATCCAACATACGATAGTCGTTACCCTGCCATCATCAATAAAACAAACAAAGTCATCGCTATTGCCCCGTCGAGTGCCGGTACGCCATTAGCCGATGCTGTAAAACAAGGAAACGTATTCGAGACATCTTTAGGTTGGTTACTGGGATATGATTCTGATGCCGTCACCCAGCAACAAGTAAGCTGGATGAATTATTACAATCAAAATTGGTTGCATGGAACAAGTGGTAGGCCTGCACTGCCGGCTACATTTAAAACAGTAGTAGGTTCAGATGTTGATTCTGCGTTTTGGGATGGTGATAGCTATTGTGCAGGATACCAATACCAAGTTGCACTCGAGACAACACAGAATTGGTTAGATTCATGTTCAGATGGCTTCTTAAATTGCTCTTCACAACAGGCCGCAGGCGTCACTTGGTTCAAAGACAAGCAACGAACCCGAGGCAGTGAACCGCTCAGTCATCAACAAAGTCGACGTGACTGTTTCAATTTGCACACTATCATTCGCGATGACATATAAGGAAGCCAAAATGAATAAGCTATTTAATACAAAGCCACGCGTATTTGCTATAACACTTGTAGCAATGGTTCCACTTATGCTCAAAGCGAATAACTCAACGCTTCATACATTACCGGCACCTGAACAACATATAGATAAAACAACTGTTCACTTTAGCTCGCCTATTAAACAAGCGCTATTAGCGAACAAGAACCTATTAGCCTATCGCGATGTTAGCGACGAATATTGGTTTGAAGTAACGGGCGAAGAACTTACAAAAGGTGTACCTATTAATATATCCGCCCAAAATGCACTTATACGTATTTCGGGTAAAAAACAACCATTTCATGTTAGTACACAAAATATTTCGCCCGAATGGGTTGAATTGCTCCATCACGGTAAAGTGGTTAACTCACCTTTTAAGTCTACTGTTACAGCAGAACAATTGGCAACCGCTAATATGTTCCCTAATAGCAGTGCACTAACACTTAGTGATCAATTACCAATGGGTTTATATCAACTCGCCGTAAATCAGCCTTTGCCAAAAGACGAGCGATTCATTATCAACGTCAAAGAAAAGCAATCGCCTTACAAAGCGGTAATGGAAATCGAAAAGCAATCGTTTGTTGAAGGAGATTCAATTCCTTTCCAAATGAGTTTAAGTAATGAGCTTGCCCAAAAGACAAGTGATGCGGAACGTAGGGCTAAACAAGTACGAAAAGCCACGGTTAGATTTCCAACGGGTGAAACGCACGAAGTTAACATTAACTACGGTAAACAGGGATTATATATCAAAGTACCAGAAAACATTGACGTAGAACACAGACCAGGCACATTACATGAACTTCATATACAAACTACAAGCCACGTGGCGGGCAAAACAATAATGCGGAACAATAAAATTGCATTTGCTTATACTCGACCAACGGCAAAAATCACGGCTACACCCACAGTTAAAAGCGAAGGGGCAACTTTTAGCATTGATGTAGCTAGCGAAGGTCGATATGAAATAAGCGCTGTGGTATCAGGTAATCGACAAGGAGAAGGAAATAAAGCCGTTATGCTTAGCCGATCCGCATATTACCTAACACCAGGTCAGCACGAGTTAACCCTGGTATTTGATAAGACCATCCTTTCATCAGGTAACGTGACGCCCCCTTATCAATTGTCAAATATTAAACTCTTTGACCAAAGCCGCTTACAGCTCATTAATAACTAACATCTAATCATTTGATTTAATAGAATATGTTATCAGCTAGGTAACTAAGCTGATAACTATTTATAGTTTAAGTAAGTTCGCATTCTTAGTTGTGTCTAAATATCCATAGCTTAATCGCAATTATTTGCGTAAACTTCCCAAAATATTAAACAAGCGTTTGATTTTAAGATGAGTACATTGACATCTCACGACAAGACTTACAATCACTGGCAACATTTAACGCCCTATGGATATACACTCTCTGGCTATTTACATCGGGCGGAAAATGAAAGCCATCGTATACATTTGTTGCACGGTACAGGATTTTCGGGGCTAACGCTAAGTGAAATGGCTCGAAGCTTACCTGCGTCTTGGTCAACTTGTATAACAGACCTTCCTGGCCATGGTAAATCAGAACAACCTAAACATCGCATGCCTGATTGGCAAGAAATGGCTTCAGCCGTATATCATGCTGTCGCAAACCAAATGTCGATTACTAATCACAACCGTATCATTGGCATAGGACATTCTCTAGGCGGCGTTTTAACGCTAATGGCTGCAGCCCAACACCCAGAATATTTTCAACGAGTCATTTTACTTGACCCTCCGATATTTAATCGTCCTGTGATGGCGTTTCAAAAAATTCTCAGAAAAACCCACCTTTGGCCGCACTCACCACTAGTAAAGGCCGTTGTCAACCGTCAATCATATTGGCAAAGTATTGAACAAATGAAACATTACCTATCAGAAAAGGCGCTGTACCGTCATTGGCATCCGCAGGCATTAGAAGATTTCTGTCAATCCGCGACCATAACAATGAATAACGGTGTCAAACTGGCGTGTAATCCTCGATGGGAAGGTGAGATTTTTGGTAGTTATCCACGGGGCTTGTGGAGTAAAATCAAAAAAGTAGGTGTAAGAGTTGATATAGTGACCGCGCAAAAAAGTTACCCATTTATCAAATCTTCAGTCGACAAAGCGCTGCGGCTTAATAGCGGCATCAACGTTCATAGCTTTGGTAAACGACATTGTTTTCCAATGGAGCAACCCGATGAAACCGCTAACTTTATTGCAAACTTAGTTAATCGCTAAGCGGTATTTATACCGCTTAGGTGCGAGTACTAAAACTTAAATGTACCCATTAACCATATTTTGGTCGTATCGGTGTTATGCTCTTTGGCGTCGTAGCTCGCAAATTTTACCAGACCACCAATTTTCTTAGTTACAGCAAAAGCTGCAGTCAAATCAATCTCACTACCGTAATTAATGCTGCCCTTGCTAGAACTAAAATCATGGTACGTTAATGTAAAATTGACATCTTTAAGTTTAGTTTTTGCTGTAATATAGAAATCCTCAACACCATTGCCAGGCGTAGAAAGAAACTGATCGGCAAAACCTTGGAACGCATGTAATGTTGCTAACGGCGTAGCAAAACCAACACCATTATCGCTACCTAGTATTTCTATACCAGCGATTAGCTTGAGATTTTCTAGACCAGAAACAAATTCAGCCTTATAATAGTTAGCCGAATAATCATTCATGTTATCGCCCGCATCAGTTTGAACAGCGTAACTAACATTAGTTACAAAAACATCGAAGTCACCCGAGTAGTCAAAACCGAGTGTATTACTTGATGCCGCAACATTGTCTTCATTATCTAAAAAATACGCAAAAGCTGAAAAATTATGCTTTTTGGCAACTTTCCATTTGCTATTAATAAAATGAAAATCCCCTTCCCAATCAGCAGGTTGTGCACCATCATCGGGACCAAAGATTCTATTCACATTCACAACATAGCTGTAATCGAAGCTTACATTTTCATGAACAGCGTAACTAACACGTAATCCGTCATATGTTTGTTCATTTTGACGCCAGCCTACACCACCAACAAACCGCTGATTATTATGTAATATTCGCTGCCTACCGCCAGTAAAGCCCCCTTTTTCGCCTTTATAGCTAAGATAAATTTGATTTAAGTCCGTTCCTTTTGGGTCAGCGACAACCGGATAATCTGTTTTTCCGTTGTGAGTATCATTGTAGTCATCAGCCCCAACAACTAATACATTATCAACTTCAATTGTTGTCGAGAAGTTATTAAATGCAGCACTTTTCCACGTTAGTCGTGTTTTCAAAGTTGATGCCTTCGCTTCATTTTTAATGCTATCTTGGTCTACATGCTCGTAGCGATAGCGAAAATTCAAGTCAAAGTTTGATTTAGCAAACATGTCGCCAAACGTGTCTACTTGTTCGGCATGAAGTGGAAGAACAACAGAAGTAATTGCAACTGCACAAATCGTTTGTTTCGTCTTAAATGGAGTAATCATATGCTTTCCCTGGTTAAGCCTTTAATGCTATGCCAATTTTTTAAGAATATTTGGCACTAAGTACGAATTACTAATCAAGTTAACAGTAAAATGAACATGCAGTTTTGACTGTAATCAACATAACACAATTAGTTCATGTATGATTTTAGTCAATATTCTGAAAAGTGGCATAAAATGATAGAGTTAAATTTAATTTAGTATCGTATACGTAATAATTTTTCTATCATTTTTGTCTAGTGTTATTAAAAAGAGATTTTAAGCGATCGTTAATTACTTATGTGCATTTTGATGTTCAGTCCATTGTTCAAATGTCGCCTGCAAGTGCTTAACTAGCGCCGGATCTGAGTCGATATTTAGCGCCATACAATGTTGTTGTTTATTACCAGGCATGAGTTCACGTTCGGCAACGACAACATCAGGTGATAAACCCAGAGCATTTAATCTAAATTTAATCGCACTTGGAGATTGCACGACAAAATCGACTCGTCCATTGAACAATTTTTTAATGTTAATATCTTCATCTGCCGACAAATCAAGGTTCACTCGCTCAATAAACCCATTATCTCTTAAAAATTGATGAGAGAGATCTTCACGCATTACACCAATTCTATATTGGCGAATATCTTGTAACGACGCTAGGTAATATGGGTTTTGAGCCAAACGATAAAGGTACCCTTGCTCTGCAGGCATAATAGGACAAAACCAATGAAACAATACCTCTCTTTCAGGAGATCGAAAAATAGAAAAAATAAGCGTATTGGGTGTAGAACGCGCAAGTTGATAACTACGCGCCCAAGGCAGTAATTTAATTTGGTACTCTAGCTTGGTAAGATCAAGCACTTCTCTTACTTTTTCTGCGACTAAGCCAATAACTTCACCATCTTTATGGTAAATAAATGGCGGCCAAGACTCACTTAGGACAGTAATTCTATCCTGACCTACAACAGTATTTGTTGCGCAAACAAGAACTAAGAGTATGACTTTAAACATACATACACAAATAACTCACTTCACATTACCTATTAAGTATATGCTTAAAACGAAGAATTAGGTTGCTGTAAAAATGCCAATTCGGCTTCAGTAGACTCTCTTCCTAAAATTGCATTGCGATGTGGGTAGCGGCCAAAGCGTTCAATAATTACTTTGTGTTTTAGTTCGAATTGATAATTAGCGTCAATTCCATTGTCTGCAAACAATTTAGCTGCTTCTTCATGAATAGGTAATGATTCACTATGCATATAAGGCATGTACAAAAAGCTGCGTTCTATAGGCGTTAATTCACTACATTGACCTGTCGCGATAGCCTCTTGAGCAAGCACGATGGCCATGCCATCATAGGCAAATGACTGCGCTTGATCTCTAAATATATTACGAGAGAATTGGTCTAGAATTATGACTTCCGCCAGTCGACCTCGAATATGATGACGCCAAGAAAACAATTCCCCTTTTACAGCTTGCGTGTGTAAATCACCAAATCGTTCTTCTATTGCTCGATCAACGCATTGATCTTTCTTCCACCATTGTTCTGGTTCAAGTTCTTGGAACCAAAATCTCAATACCGCTTCATACATTGTTTCATGCATTGCATTTATCCCTTAACAATTATTTTTCCATAAAAAATGCCAGTTAATCACTTAACTGGCATTTTCGCAAATATTGATGAAGGTAATAATTCAACTTAATTCGTGGCGACTTCTAACTTAGCCAACGGCTGAAGTTTACCATAAGTTAAACTACGCCATACCCATTCGAACGGACCAAATCGGTATCTATTCATCCAAAATGTTGAGAAAAATATCTGAAACAGCCAAATAGCCATCACTAGCATTATTTGCTCAGTACGTTCAAATGTGCCGTAAAAACCTAAGCCCCAACCATAAAATATAACGCAACAAATGATTGTGTGAGACAAATAGTTAGTCAACGCCATACGCCCCACATTAGCAAGCAATGCCTTTAATTTGCTCAATACAGTTGAACGGCAAAAACACACAAGTAAACACATATAGCCCAAAGCCATAATTATACTGCCCCAATAGTTATATTGGGTCTCTGTAAACATTGTGGTTAAGTCCCACCCTCTGGCAAAGCTCGCTTCAACACCTGTTGTAATCAAATACAATGCAATTGCACAGGCGCTCACCCCAGCAATTAACAACGATTTAGTGCGAAAACGTTCACCAAAAAAGTCTAACTTAAACAACGCCATACCAAACATCATTAAACCAATAACACGCGGCATATAGAATAATACATTGCCTTGCGCCATAGCCGCCATATTAATACGTTGCTCAGCTTGCCCCACCCAAGAAGCCTGATTCGCAGCAATATCTTGAGCGATTAATTCTTTTGAAGGTGACCACATCGCCATCATTTCAGTTAATTCTTGTTCAGACATAAAAGGTACAGCCATACTAACTGACCAGAATAGTAGCCCACAAATGGCAATCAAACTGGTCCCAGTAATCAACAAGAACTTTGGTGACTTGTTACGCGCCAAAAACACAACCATTCCTGCTAAAGCATAAGGCAATAAAATATCACCGAACCACAACAAGTAAGCGTGCGCCAGACCCACTAAAGCCAAAATAAACATACGTTTATAATGGATTCGTTTAGCATTTCCACCTTTTCGTTCAATATTTTGTGCCATTAACACAATACCGGCACCAAATAACATCGAAAAAATCGACATAAATTTTTGATCAGCAAATAAATGTGAAAAGTAATATACATAATAATTTGCCCCAGTTAAGTCACCATAAACCGTAGGGTTCATGTAAGCGGCAAAATTCATAGAAAAGGCCTGAATATTCATCACTAAAATACCCAGCAACGCGATTCCTCTAATAATATCTATGTTCACCAAGCGATCTTGGCTTTGAATCGGTTGACTCAAATCAACAGTCATACAAACTCCGTGTCTTTGTTATTGTTTCCATATGTAGTCTTTATACTTACTGATTTATTACACAGGTTAACAAAAAATTTATTAAAATCTTGTAAGCGATTGAATAATAGTTGAAAGATCTTGTTAGTTTAATGAAATTCGTCAATATTGACCGCCAATAAGTGCTTCATATAAATATTTAACGAACATTAAATTCTACCAATCCTCTTCTTTGCCTTGATCACATTTTACACAGGTTAGTTGCTGGCCTAGCATCTCACTTCGCCCCGCTTCTGTTTGCGTCCAAGGTCGTGATTGCCAAGGAGGATTGTGGCGAATATGTCGAAAATGGTGACAAGATAGTTTAGCTAACCACTGCCCTTCTTCTTCACTATCTAACTGATACCCAACTATTTGACGAAGCATGCTAATTTTTTGATGAATATGGTTAAGCTACATTGCAAGCGCAACACCCACTAATGCAAATGCGACTACTAATATTGCAATTGGCACGCGAACGACTCTTAATGCATAAATACCAAGTAGCGCGATGGCTAAGTCTGTTCCTGAAGCCACTGCCGACATAAATACAGGTTGATATAACGCTGAAAAAAGAATGCCTACAACGGCGGCGTTAATACCGATCATGGCGCCTTTCACATTAGACGGTAAAGCAGCAATATCCCAATAACGATAAAACGCGTAAATCAAAACAAAACCCGGTAAAAAGATGCCTAGTGTCGCAACTAACGCCCCAACAAGTGGCATATCTTGCAGTAATTCAGCACCTAAATAGCTAGCCAAAGAGAACATCGGCCCAGGTACGGCTTGTGCTGCGGAATAGCCAAGTAAAAACCTATCAGCGGAAAGTTGCTCTCCCACTAACTCTTGAAGAAGTGGGAGTACAACATGACCACCACCAAACACCAAACTACCTGCTTGATAAAACTGGCTAAACAACTGCCACAACGAATTGTCTTTAAACAGGACAAGACCAACGAAAAACAAGATACCAAAAATAGCCAGTGATAACGAGTGAATGCGAAGCTTACCCTGCTGATTACCATCCGCTGGCTGTAAAGACTTAACACCAACAATCGCCGCGATAACAAGCACTAAGATTTGACTCACTAAACTCGGAATAGCTAACAAAGTAAACGCTGAAAATACGGCAATACTTATTGTTAGCCTTTCACTACAAAATGACTTAAACATGCTAAATGTTGCATCAGCGACAATCACAACCGCAAAAAGCTTTAATCCTGTAACTGCACCGTACAGCAGCACATTTTCTGATTGTTCTAATCCACTGTAAGATAGTAACCACAACAAGATAAATGATGGGAGCGTGAAGCCAAGAAAGGCAGCTATTCCACCTAATAATCCCGCTCTTTTTAGCCCTAATGCAAAACCTACCTGACTGGAACCTGGCCCAGGTAAAAACTGGCTCAACCCAACAAGTTGACCATATTCAAATTCATCTATCCATTTAAGCTTTTTGACAAAGGTTTGCTGAAAATAGCCAATGTGCGCAACTGGGCCTCCAAAGCTCACACACCCTAGCATTAAGAAACGCCAGAAAACGTCTATGACGGGATTCATTTTACTGTATCTACTTGTTATTAATTATTGGGCCAAATGATAACAAGCCACATTTGAATGGGGAAATGGTTTTATCAACGCCCGTTATGAATATATAGCTAATTCACTCGATTTACGTTGCATGTTAGGGTCTTCTACTGTGTTGATTAAAGATAAATAAGAAACGTAATCTGATGGTAAGTCTGCTTCTATAGCTCCCTGAAGAATATGGGTCAAATACCAATCAAATGGCCGCATTGCGCGATTGATATTAATTGCTATATAGCAATAGGCTTGTATTAGTTCACCACTATTGTTTTTTACAGAAACTCGCTGGCAAGTATAACCGCTCCCTTCTATTGCATCTAACGTTGACTTGTCTTCGTCAGATAACTGATATAACCGCCCAAACACATTGTGTGTTGAATGAGGCATAATATTTGCCTTTGCTGAACCATCCTTTCCAACCTTATTAAAGATCAAAGAATGTCCCGGCAACTGAAAGAAGCCTTTAACTGGCACGGCTTCAATTCTTGCCTGTATTCTGGCTAACGACATATTTGAGCCATAAGCGAAGTAGTACATGTGGTTATTCGTTATTTAAATAAGTACAAAACTATCAGAACTACCTGTTGCTTTACAATAAAAAAGCCAGTTGTTATTACTAACAACTGGCTTCTAAATTTATCGAGTTATCTATAGTAACTTTACATATAACTCATGCAACACATCTTATAACAAGCTAGATAAGATTGTATTGAAAGTTTCGCTTGGACGCATTGCTTTTGACGCTAACTCTGGCGCTGGGAAATAGTACCCGTTAATGTCCATTGAAGGACCTTGCGCATTGTTTAACTCTTCAACAATCTTAGCTTCTTGCTTAGTTAACGCTTGAGCAACTGCTGTGAATGCAGTTCTCAACTCTTCATCATCTGTTTGCTCTGCAAGTGCTTGTGCCCAATACATAGCAAGATAGAAGTGGCTGCCACGGTTATCTAATTCACCCACTTTACGAGACGGTGATTTATTCTCATCTAAGAACTTACCAGTTGCAGCGTCTAATGTATCTGCCAACACTTTTGCTTTGCTGTTACCCGTTGTATTGCTTAAGTGTTCAAGTGAAGCAGCAAGTGCCAAGAACTCACCTAAAGAATCCCAACGTAAGTGGTTTTCTTTTTCAAACTGTTGTACGTGCTTAGGCGCTGAACCACCTGCACCTGTTTCAAATAAGCCACCACCATTCATTAGCGGTACAATTGAAAGCATTTTCGCACTAGTACCAAGCTCTAAAATTGGGAACAAATCAGTATTGTAATCACGCAAAACATTACCTGTCACAGAGATAGTGTCTTCACCTTTACCACAGCGTTCTAACGTATGTTTACAAGCTTCCGTTGGCGCAAGAATACGTAAATCCAAGCCATCTGTATCATGGTTAGGCAAATAAGCATTCACTTTCTTGATGATTTCTGCATCGTGTGCACGGTTTTCATCTAACCAGAATACAGCAGGCGTGTTTGACAAACGAGAACGAGTAACAGCCAATTTAACCCAATCTTGAATCGGTGCGTCTTTAGTTTGACACATACGGAAGATATCACCTTCGGCAACATCCTGAGAAAGTAATACGTCAGCTGTAGCAATGTCAACTACACGAATCACGCCTTCACCTTTTGCCATGAAAGTCTTGTCGTGTGAACCATATTCTTCTGCTTTTTTCGCCATCAAACCAACATTAGGCACGGTACCCATAGTCGTTGGATCAAAAGCACCATTTTCGCGACAATAATCAACTACTGCAGAGAAAACACCAGCGTAGTTACGATCTGGGATCATAAACTTGGTGTCTTTTTGCTTACCATCAGGTCCCCACATTTGGCCTGAAGCACGCAGTGCCGCTGGCATAGAAGCATCAATGATCACATCACTTGGAACATGTAAGTTAGTAATACCGCGATCTGAATCAACCATAGCTAGAAGAGGTTGTGTTTCATATACCGCTTGCAGGTCCGCTTCAATTTCGGCTTTCTGTTCAGCAGGTAAACGCTCAATCTTCGCGTAAACATCACCAATACCATTGTTAACATCAACACCTAGTTGTTCGAAGATTGCCGCGTGTTTAGCAAAAACGTCTTTGTAGTAAACTTTAACTGCATGGCCAAAAATTACTGGGTCAGATACTTTCATCATGGTTGCTTTCATATGAAGAGACAATAATACGTCTTCTTCTTTTGCTTTCGCAGTTTCAGCTTCAAAGAACTCAACCAAAGCTTTTTTACTCATTACCGATGCGTCGATAATTTCTTTGTCTTCCAAAGCAACTTTTTCTTTTAATACACTAATGTTGCTAGCAGTATCCACATATTCGATACGAACATCTGTAGCACCATCAACGGTCATAGATTTTTCGCTGCCGTAGAAGTCACCGTGGCTCATGTGAGCAACGTGAGATTTAGAGTCTTTCGACCAAGCTCCCATTGAGTGTGGATTTTTCTTGGCATAGTTTTTAACAGCAGCTGGTGCACGACGATCTGAGTTGCCTTCACGTAGTACAGGGTTTACTGCTGAGCCTAAAACTTTGGCATAGGTTAACTTAATTGATTCTTCAGCTTCGTTTTGCGGCTCTTCAGGGTAGTCAGGTAAGTCATAACCTTTCGCCTGTAGTTCTTTGATTGTCGCTTGTAATTGAGGGATTGAAGCACTGATGTTTGGCAACTTAATAATGTTTGCTTCTGGTGTTTTCGCTAATTCACCTAACTCAGCTAAAGCATCACCAATGCGTTGTTCTTCAGTTAAGTACTTTGGAAAATTTGCAAGAATACGACCAGCTAACGAGATATCGCGTGTTTCAACGTCAATACCAGATGAAGCTGTGAACGCTTGAATGATTGGCAATAGTGAATGTGTAGCCAATGCTGGCGCTTCATCAGTGATGGTGTAAATGATTTTAGAAGAATCTGTGGTCATTTTTAGTCCTATTTGTTTTAGCAACGATGATTAACGATGAATAAATAATCAGCGAGAAATTATTTATATGCAATTAATCAAAAATTTTTTTTGCGCGCGCATAGTATAGGAATTAATAACACTTTAAAATAGCCCAATGAAAACTAACACAAGCAAAAAAAGGCAAGAAAAGGTGACATTTAAACGCAACAGTGCAAAATCACGCCTTCACAGCCAAAAGCCCACAAAGGTACGACCAGATGAAAAAAACCGCATTGTCGTACTATTTAATAAACCGTTCGATGTACTGAGTCAATTTACCGACGACAATAATCGCGCTACGTTAAAAGATTTCATTAATATTCCAGAAGTATATGCAGCGGGACGTTTAGATCGCGACAGCGAAGGCTTGTTGCTATTAACCAATGATGGAAAGCTCCAACATCAGCTTGCTAATCCCAAAAAGAAAACAGTAAAAACCTACTGGGCACAGGTTGAAGGACAGCCAACAGACGAAGACTTAACCAAACTCAGAAGTGGTGTTGAATTAAAAGACGGTATGACGCTTCCAGCTAAAGTAAAAGTCATCGCTGAACCCAACGTTTGGCCACGCACTCCGCCAATTCGAGAACGCGCCAATATTCCTACCTGCTGGTTAGAGATAAAAATAACAGAGGGCCGCAATCGTCAGGTGAGACGTATGACAGCACACATCGGCTTTCCAACACTGAGATTAATTCGCTATAGCATTGGCAATTTCACACTTAGTGATATCCGCAACGGAGAATTCACCCTATTAAAAGGTGAACGTATCAAACAATTCCTTTAGACAACAAATAGGCAATTCAATGCACGACGAACAATTTAAACCGAACACTACCGTTGCCATGATAGTAGCTTGCCAAGACAAGTTTTTACTGGTTGAAGAAATTGAGAATGGTCAGCACGTATATAATCAACCCGCTGGTCATTTAGAAGCCAAAGAAAATTTGATCAACGCTGCCAAACGCGAACTTCATGAAGAAACCGATATTAGCGCAGAGCCAGAATATTTAAGTGGTATTTATTATTTTCATCGCCCTGACCTTTCGCTTTATTACTTGCGTTTTTGCTTTGTAGTACATTTTGAAAATCCGCCTGAAACGTCACCCAACGATAGCGATATTATTGCTACTCATTGGCTAACGTATGACGAAATTGTCGCGCGAAAAAATCAACTTCGTAGCCCAATGGTTCTTGAATGTATTGATGATTATTTGGCTGGCAACAAAATTCCGTTATCAACACTAAAATCTAACCTATAAGGGGTACTACCTTACACAACTCCGTGCTATAATTTTGCGCCATTTTTATCAAGTTACGAAGTATTAATGTCTATTAGCGATATCTCTTTATCTTCCATTATTGGTGCGAACAGCCCTGACACTCGTGATCCATCTGAAATTAAGGTGATTGTTGGTATGTCCGGTGGTGTTGACTCTTCAGTTTCAGCTTACTTACTACAGCAACAAGGCTTTCAGGTAGAAGGCTTGTTTATGAAGAACTGGGAAGAAGACGACACTGACGAATATTGCGCGGCAGCACAAGATTTAGAAGACGCACAAAAAGTTTGTGAAAAATTAGGCATTAAACTACACACTATAAACTTTGCTACAGAGTATTGGGACAACGTGTTTGAATACTTCCTCGCTGAATATAAAGCAGGACGTACACCAAACCCTGATATCATGTGTAACAAAGAAATTAAGTTCAAAGCGTTTCTTGAATTTGCCTGTGAAGACTTAGGCGCCGATTACATCGCTACCGGCCATTATGTTAGCCGTGAGTACAAAAACGGCAAATGGTCGATGATTCGTGGCAAAGACAATAATAAAGACCAAAGTTACTTCTTATACACACTAAGCCACGAGCAAGTGGGTCAAACTCTTTTCCCTGTTGGCCACATTGAAAAACCACAAGTGAGAGCTATCGCTGAGCATGCAGACTTGATTACGCATAATAAAAAAGACAGCACTGGCATTTGCTTTATTGGTGAGCGTAAATTTAAAGACTTTCTTCAACAATATTTACCTGCGCAACCAGGCGTTATCGAGTCAGCAGAAGGTGAAGCTGTAGGTGAGCACGACGGTCTGATGTATCACACGCTTGGACAACGCAAAGGTTTGCGTATTGGTGGTTTGGCTAATGCAGGCGAAGAACCATGGTATGTGGTAGACAAAGATCTTAAACGCAATGTACTTATTGTCGGCCAAGGCCATAATCATCCACGCTTGTTTTCAGTTGGGCTAATTGCCAATCAATTACATTTGGTCAACCGCCAGCCGTTAGCAGAAAGCATTAAATGTACGGTCAAAACGCGTTACCGTCAGGACGATGTACCCTGCACCCTTTCGCCTAGTAAATCAGGTGTTGAAGGTGAATACGACGTCATGTTTGAACAAGCGCAAAGCTCAGTAACGCCCGGTCAATCAGTGGTGTTTTATCAGGGCGATACCTGCCTTGGTGGCGCTATTATCAATACCTTAATCCGCTAGTTCTGGTTATCGATATATTATGAAAGAACAAACAATCACACTCGCTGCTATTTGCCAATGCGCTTATTGGGTTCAGAAGTTTTCTCGCCATGGCATAGTCGATCAGCAAGATTTAGAAATGTTACTAAATAGCATCATTGTTACCTCGCCAAGTAATACACTTGAAGTGTATGGTGGTGATTTGGCTAACTTAAAAATTGGTTTGCAAACACTGGTGTCCCATTTGGGCAACGAATCAACCAATAAAGACCCTGAGATCACACGCTATGTGGTCAGCCTCATGAGTATCGAACGACGTTTGAGTGCTAAACCAAAAGTATTAGCAGAACTTGGTCAGCGTATTGAGCAAAGCCAACGCCAAATGGCACATTATGACATCACTAGTGAAACGTTGATCGCCAGCTTAGCCAGTATTTACAGTGATGTAATCAGTCCGCTTAGCACGCCGATTCAAGTTGCTGGCAATCAAGAAATTTTAAAAGTACCTGCTAATCAACACAAAATACGTGCGCTTTTGTTAGCAGGAATGCGCTCTAGTGTATTGTGGCGTCAAGTAGGTGGAAAACGCAGAAACATCTTATTTTCGCGTGCAAAAATTGTGAAATGTGCGCAAGAGCTTTTATCGAGAATTTAATTTTAATTTGATCTAAATATAGGAAATCCTATGGAACTTTCAGCATTAAGTGCTATTTCACCAGTTGACGGGCGTTATGGCAGCAAAACCGAAGCGTTACGACCTATCTTCAGTGAATTTGGTCTAATCAAGTATCGTGTAACTGTTGAAGTTAGATGGTTGCAAAAGTTAGCTGCCACCGCTGAGATCGCAGAAGTACCTGCGTTCAGCAACGAAGCAAATGCCGTTTTAGACGCTATTGTCGCTAACTTTAGTGAAGAAGATGCACTGCGCGTTAAAACCATTGAAGCAACGACTAACCATGACGTTAAAGCGGTTGAATATTTCTTGAAAGAAAAAGTAGCTGACAATGCTGAATTGAACGCCATTACGGAATTCATCCACTTTGCTTGTACTTCAGAAGACATTAACAACCTATCGCACGGCTTAATGCTAAAAGAATGTCGCGAGCTCGTACTTTTGCCGCTTATCGACAACATTCTAGCTGATATCAAAGGATTAGCGGTTGAGTATCAATCAATTCCTATGATGTGTCGTACGCACGGTCAACCAGCTTCGCCTAGTACTATGGGTAAAGAAATGGCCAACGTATACGTGCGATTGAAGCGTCAACGTGATCAAATTGCTAACATTGAATTTCTCGGTAAAATCAACGGTGCAGTAGGTAACTACAACGCCCACATATCGGCATACCCAGAAGTAAACTGGCATGCATTTTCTGAACAATTTGTAACGTCATTAGGCCTTACGTGGAACGCATTCACTACACAAATTGAGCCACACGATTACATCGCTGAGTTTTTCGACGCAGTTGCGCGTTTCAACACTATCTTAATTGATTTTGATCGTGACGTTTGGGGCTATATTGCATTAGGTCACTTCAAGCAAAAAACAATTGCGGGTGAAATTGGCTCGTCAACCATGCCACACAAAGTAAACCCAATCGACTTTGAAAACTCTGAAGGCAACTTAGGTATCGCGAATGCCCTATTTGGCCACTTAGCACAAAAATTACCTATTTCTCGTTGGCAGCGTGACCTGACTGATTCAACAGTATTACGTAACCTAGGTGTAGGTTTTGGTCATTCTCTTATCGCGTACCATGCAACGCGCAAAGGTATTAGCAAACTAGAGGTAAATGAAAATAACCTACTTGCTGAGCTAGACCAAAACTGGGAAGTGTTAGCTGAGCCTATCCAAACAGTAATGCGTCGTTACGGCATTGAAAAACCATATGAGAAATTGAAAGAGCTAACTCGTGGTAAGCGTGTTAACAGTGAATCAATGCGTGAATTCATTCAAAACCTTGAGTTACCAGAGTCAGTGAAAGCTGAACTATGTGAACTAACACCGGCAGGTTACATTGGTCGTGCAGTGTCATTCATTGCTGAACTAGACTAAGCTAGATAGCAAGTCAAATTAAAGGGGGGCAAATGTCCCCTTTTTTGTCCTTAATTATAAGAAATACTTACATCATGATTGAGAAGATCCAATGGGGAGACCTAACTCCCGAACAATTTATGTCGGAATACTGGCAAAAAAAGCCATTGCTAATCCGTAACGCAATACCAAACTTTCAAGGCACCATTGAGGCAGATGAACTTGCTGGTTTAGCGATGGAACAAGAAATAGAATCTCGCATTGTATCTCACGATGGAAATGGTCAATGGCAGGTAGAACATGGGCCATTTGAAGATTTTGCTCAGTATGGTGAAGCAAACTGGACGTTGCTGGTACAAGCGGTAAACAACTGGTCACGAGAAACCGATCAACTGATTTCATTGTTCAACTTTATTCCACGTTGGCGCATCGACGATGTTATGGTGAGTTTTTCCACACCCAACGGTGGTGTAGGTGCACATCTAGATCAATATGATGTATTTATTTTACAAGGTGAAGGACAACGTCGCTGGCAAGTAGGCTCTCCCAATATAGACTTGCAAACATTATTACCGCATCCAGACTTAAAACAAGTTTCGTCATTCGATCCGATTATTGATGAAGTAACTAATCCTGGTGATCTGCTTTATATTCCACCAAATCACCCTCACAATGGCGAGTCTATTGAGAATTCACTCAATTTTTCAATTGGTTTTCAAGCGCCGAGCGGTCAAGATTTATGGTCTGGTTTTGCCGACAGAATTATAGATGAAAACTTAGGCGAAAATCGTTTTGGTGACCAAAACCGTAAACCAACAGCTCAGCCAGAACAGTTAACACAAACTGATATTGAGCAACTAAAAGCATTTATGCTGGAAAATATTAACGACGAGAACAAATTCAACTCGTTCATCGCCCGATATCTAACGCAAAGCCATCACGCTCTCGAGTTATTAATTCCAATGGAACCATTCACTATAGAGCAAGTGACAGAGTTTCTTGAAAACGATGAAATTCAGTTCTCACCTGTATCAGGCATTAAAGCGCTAGTTACCGCAACAACGGCACAAAATTTATTTATCAATGGCGATGAATTCCAATTAGATGATTTAACACTGGAATTTGGCAAACGTTTAGCACGGCAAGATATTTTGACTACCAAAGAAGCAAAAAGTTTCGCCACCTGTTTGAAAAACACCCAATTGTTAACTAATGTTTTAAATAAGGGTTATTGGTATATTGAATAGTAGTCATGTCGTTCAGCGTCAGTCGGGTCAACTGGGAGCAGGCAGCTCCCCTACTGAAGAACATCAGGGAAAAAGTGTTTATATGCGAATGGCGCATCCCTAGAAGTATTGAATTTGATCGTAATGATCGCAAAGCCTATCACATGTTGGTATGTGACGACTCAACACAGGAGCCAGTCGCCACAGGCCGCATAATGCCTTCTGGCGAAATCAGCCGTATTGCCGTTGTAATAAATTTTCGAGATAAACATATCGATCGAATAATTTTCAGCGGCTTAATAAAAATTGCTAAAGAACTACAACTTGACGAAGTGTTTATTATAAGTAGTCTCGAAGCGGTTGATTATTATCGAAAACATAACTTTACTCCATCTGGTGCTGTTTTTATGGAAGCAGGTATTCCAAGGCAACGAATGTCTTGCCGTTTAAACAACTTAGATATTGAAGATACCAACTATCTACTTAATCATTAAGTATCATTAACATACGCTCTACATTTCATTATTTAGTAGCAAAAATTTGACAGCAAAATTGTATGTTTTTGTTAACACTTTCACCTTTTTATTAATCACTGGTTGACTAGCGCCATTGATTCCTTAATGCTATTGTGCGTTGCAATTTATTACAGCAAACGTTCAATATAACAAACCAACAATGAACGCCCGCTTTTTATCTAAGAGGAAATACCGTGGCATTTTTTGATTTAGTAGATTTTGACGATCATGAACAGGTCGTATTCTGTAGTGATGAAAAATCAGGTTTAAAAGCCATTATTGCCGTACACAGCACAAAATTAGGCGCTGCTGTTGGTGGTTGTCGACTATGGGATTATGCTTCAGACGAAGAGGCACTAGTAGACGCTCTACGTTTGTCTAAAGGCATGACGTACAAGAACGCGATGGCAGGCCTGAAAATGGGCGGCGGTAAGTCAGTAATCATTGGTGATGCAAAAACCATTAAATCTGAAGCATTATTTAAGGCATTCGGCAATGCACTTAATGGCTTAAATGGCCGTTATCTAAGTGCTGAAGATGTGAATATCACTACAGGTGACATTGCCATCGTAAATACTGTAACACCATTTGTGACGGGTACAGAAGGCAAAAGTGGCAATCCAGCACCATTCACAGCACTTGGTACCTTTTTAGGCATTAAAGCATCGGTAAAACATAAGTTTGGCCGAGATGACTTAGACGGTTTGAGAGTCTCCATTCAAGGTCTTGGCAGTGTGGGTTATTACCTATGTGAGCATCTACATAAAGCAGGCGCTAAACTTGTAGTAACCGATTTAAATCAACAAGCGCTTGATAAAGTGGCCACAGAGTTTGGCGCAGAGATTGTCGGTCTAGATGAAATTTACGATCAAGACGTTGATATTTATGCACCATGTGCATTAGGCGCAACAATTAACGACAACACGATTGATCGCTTAAAGGCTAAAATTATTGCAGGTTGTGCCAACAACCAACTAGCTGAAGCACGCCATGGTAAAGCGTTACTTGATGCAGACATTTTATATGCACCAGATTATGTAATTAACGCCGGTGGCATTATCAATATTTCATTCGAAGACGATTATTGCCCAGAAAAAGCAACCAAGAAAGTAGAAGAAATATACGAGACTTTACTTAACGTTTACCAAAAAGCGGACGAAGAAGGTAAACCTACTGCGGTAGTGGCAGACGAAATCGCTCGCGAAATCATTGCGAACGGTGGCAAATAGCACCTATCAAATGTGATGATCGGTATTAGTAAATAGCCCTTTGCAGGGCTATTTTATTATCTGTGCTACCCGTATTCAACACCTGTTCTAGAAGAGTAACGGTAACGGCTTAACTAAAAAAACACTATAATTTTTAGACTAACGAGGCTTAATTAAATTTGGTAAACTTTACCTTAGTGGTCATAGCTTACAACGCGAAAAAGCTTCCAGTCTAGACCATCTTTTTTCCATATATGTACAAATTTAAATACCCCACAATCATTTTTCCCGTTTTCCATATGACAAAATTGGTGGCTTGCTTCTTGAATTGCGCCAAAGTTTTGAATTGGAAATACTTTTAAAGTATCTGCTATAAGTGTCCTTGTCAAACCCAACTTTTTATCACAATTTAACTTTGAAGCTGACATCGTTTGTTCGTAGTTAGCGACACCACCTTTGTCATGGTAAAATTCCAACTCTTTTGAAAATATATTGCTCATAGCCTCTAAGTCGCATGAATTAAAAGCGTCGAACAATGCTTTGTCCATTTGCGATATTTCATTAAATAGCGCATTATTTTCTTTAGAATGTGTGTTGAAAGCTAGAATACTCAAAGCTATCAGAATAAGTATCTTCATGAACCCTCACTAATGTTCGATTGTTCGCAACGCCACGTTAAGCGGCGTTTGGCGATGAAGTCTTTTGCGATAAAATCTGCGAATCATTTCGCAAAAGACGATATGAATAAAATATCCAATGCAGCCATTGCTATGTCGTACAGACTATTTAAGTTTTTTGATGAAACAAACCACCCTTTCAGTCTCAACAAACCCAAGCTTACCGCGTATCTCAAAACTCATAGTGTTTTCTAGAGCTGTGTCGCTCGCAAGCTCACTAAAACCATTTTCTAACGCCCACTTTTCAGCTTTTAACATTAGCTTAGCGCCGCAACCAACTCCCTGATATTCTTGCTCTGCGGTCCAGCCTTCATCGTATGGCACCTTCGGGTGCCTGCAACCTTCTGCCAAACAACATTTTCAATGACAAAAGGATCTTCCGCAATTATTCCTTCGATTTCTTCTTTGACTACATTTATCGCAACAATCCCACCGCCAGCATTTGGCTGAATACTACCGGATAACACAAATATACCCCTATCAAATCCTGCTTGAAGCCATTCTTTATGACCTCCCATAAAGTCTTTAGCTTGGGCTTTATTGTCCAAAAATTTTAATTGGATGATGAATGTTTTTTACTTAAAAATATATCCGAATTATTTTCAAATGCCTAATCAGTCAATGATATCAATAACGCGATCAGTGGCAATCAACTATTTGATCATATTAAAGTCAGATACGAAAAGTAGCTCGCTCTATTTTGTAATATTAAGTTACGTGTATATCAATATTAAGATCTATGTTCGTCATTAAAATTTGGATCACATCAGTGAATGTCAACAGGTACTTGCCATAAACGGTTACTGCTCAGAAAAAATAACACATGCTACGATAACAACACATCCAACAAATAATTGTAAGACTAAAATTTCATAGTAACGCAATGAATAAGACGACTAATGCCTCAGTCTAAATACTAGATAAAAGCTGATACAAGCTGACAAAATGCTCACAGCGCTCAATAGCTTATAGCTCCAGTCACTATGCTTGTTCATCGCTTTATGATTGGCGATTATCCCGTTAAATGCATGTGCCAGTTGAGTAGAGGCTTCGCGATCAACCGCTAAATTTTCTGTAATTAACTGCTCAACAACATCAACTGATTGAGGTGTAGATGTTTTCATTTGAGGGAAATGTAGCAACGCAGCTAAAGGTGACAACAAACATACTATTCCCCACACTATTAAGATGCGACGTAGTTCTAGGTTTTTCATATCACCAACCTATCTATCATTATGCGCCTAAAACACGGATGAACTTAGGTAAACAAATCATGGCCTCCACAAGTTAGCCCAAATTATTAACCCAGCGTAAATTCAAAGTCGTAAAAATGCTGGCCGTTTTCAATGCGGATTGCCATAGTACCTGACAATCCTTTTAGTTCATTTGTCGCTGAATTAGGCACAACTTCGAGAATAAGGCGGTCTGTGCCATCAGACATTACGCCGTAATGTTGAAAAACAAAGGAGCCTTGCTTACCCACAAGCGTTCCAACGACTTGTTCAATCGCGACATAACCCGCTGAGCCTTGCACTTGGGTCAAAACACTTAGCATTTCACCTCTACTCTCTGCAGATAATTCACCTTGAAACTGCTTGTCAATTGACATTCGGCATAATTGAGAGCTATCAACGCTTGTCGCATACGTATCCATTGGGTTTAGTGATACATCGAATTTTCCTGTAATTTTCATGTTTTCTCCACGCATTGAGCCGTCATCTAGCACCATATAATTCGACTCAAAAAATATTTTGCTCTTTAAGTTAATAGCATACGTTTAGCAAAATCAACTGTTTATCACTTATTGTTGACTGCAAACAGAAATTTTTTCATCAAACGCATCCCTTTTTCAATAAGGTGTAATTGCGTACATTTAGTATTTCAAATTACTTTGTACAGAGATACCGTAACGCTAACCAATAAAATTAACCTACCATTAATACAGCCCCCTAAAAATGTGCGACGACTCCGACAAAAGCACCTTTGAATTCAAGGTCGGTGTATAAACTACTCAAATCGTCAAAATCCAAATTCACCGTTCGATAACCTAAGAGCAGATTAAGGTCTGCACTTCTATTTTTAATTACGTCATAATTTAAGCCGATTTGATAGTCATAATGAGAACCTTCACCTGTTAATAAAACATCGCCTTGAGCGAAGATACTTAATCCCGTTAACGGTAACCTAATATTGGTTGCAACATACAACATAGGCTTAATTTCATTCGGTTTGACTTTATTCGCGTTGACTGTTTTTGTTGTTTCTACAATATTGTGGTAGTCATGATCGTCGTGGTCTTCTCCATCCCAAATAAAATCTCGAGAGGTAGTAACAATATCGTCAGTCTCAATGAATGTTGCTGCGCCGCCAAAGTCTCTCGCTGTTAAGCCTAAATCAAATGAAAACAAGTCATTGCCTACCAGCTGGTAATATAAGGTGTAATCAATATAACGGACGCTAAAATTGGCTTCTGTAACACGGTCAACATGTACATCAACATGAGCGGTTTCTGTGTCATCACTATAATCTAACGTTGAGTTTGTCTGGTTTGAAGTATCAAGCGATGTTTTTGAGATACGTATATGAGGCAGTAAAGGAAACGGATGTTCTAAGGCAAAAAAATAGCTGTATTGTTGCTCTTTCTTTGAATCTACTTCGCCAAGTGAATTTTGCTCCCCAAAAACACCACTCGCTTTACTTTGCCAAAATTGACCACCTATATGTAGACCAACCGAATCAGCCTGTGCATTAGCGATTAAAAGTGCAGCTAGCATTGCTGTAAACGCCTTGTTTTTCATTAAACTAAATCCTTGTTATAAAACAACTTAACCAATAATTACTACAGTTGCGATAACGCCAATTGCCCCCCCAGCAACTAGCCCTATAATGCCAGAAATCGCACCACGCCTATTAAATAAAGAATTTCCAACGACCTCTTCCAATAACAAACGATCCGAATCGTCTTTTTGCAAGTGTTCTGGAGCGTCCTCGACCCGATCCATATTTTCTTGAGTGTTGGGCTCACTATCTGTTGACTGCCTTTCTCTTAATGAAATTACAACTTGATTTGAACTGACATGGTCGCCTACCGATACGTGAATCTGCTCAACAACGCTATTGCTTGATGCACATACTTCTAAAACCACCTTATCAGTTTCTACATCAAATAAAATATCATCTACGTTTACTGCTTGCCCTTTAGTAACGTAAATATTAGAGATTTTAGCTTCAACTGTTGATTCGGGAAGTTGAGGAATATTGATTTCAGAGAACACGAGTCATCCTTGAGTTATCGTTCAAATAAGAGGGATACAAATGCTTGGTATTTATCGATTCGAAGAAACGCATCAAGCGTTTACGTCCAATCCTTGTTGAGTTTTTAATTTACGTTTCTATTAAAACTAAAATTAAAACTAAAATCTATGCTCGTTGTTAAAACTTGGTGTGATATAAACGAGTTGAGCTTTTTCTATCACGTTGACTTTATGCCATTCCCCTTTTCGGATTATGCACGAATCACCCGAGCGCAACTCTAAACAACTAGCTGGATTAGAATCTGACTCGATCGTAATTTTCCCGCTAACCACAATAATTATTTCGTCTCCATCATTGTGACGCTCACCATTATGCGGTGCACTACCTTCCATCGTCGCTAAGCCAACCGTCATTCCTTTTGAATCACTTGAAGCCCAAGGCTCGATTTCACCCGAATGAACAGAATTATCGTTTTTAATCAGAAGTGTCGCTTTGGTTAAATCGACTAAATCTACATTTTCCATAACATTATTAATTCCTTTCTTGGCATAACGCTATTGCGCTTAAGAGAGACCCCCTAGTTAAGGAATCGTCACTTCTTTTTTCATCAACTCCCAATAAAAAGTACTGGTGAACGCAATAGTCAAAAACTTCTTTGTACTCGAAAGATACATATTTTTACTTATTCAAGCTACTGATAATTTTCATAAATACCCAAACCATGCTTATTTTGTGCATAACATCCCTATTGGTACGTTAACCCAATAGCTCATACGGCAATACACACGATAGGCCTATGATTTTGGTGATAAATACTCTCCAACT
Organism: Thalassotalea fusca; assembly: GCF_053485835.1. NCBI lineage: Bacteria > Pseudomonadati > Pseudomonadota > Gammaproteobacteria > Alteromonadales > Colwelliaceae > Thalassotalea > Thalassotalea fusca. Next base: position 61,593 of record NZ_JBQRUN010000012.1, on the reverse strand, counting down.
GTTACGTTTTATTCTACCAAACAATTTGCCATTGAGGCGCAATTGAACGCAGAATCATAGCCTTTTATCGTTTAATTTGTGGGCAATTTTAAAATAATGTTAGTTTACTGTGGTAATTGGCGTTTCATTTTAAGGAAGAAGGAAAGTAACACTTATGTTTAAACTAGTAATTAGTGCTCGTGATTTAAAGATCTTTGTTAAAAGTACCGCAGTTATTTTGGCTATGCTATCTGCGAATGTATGGGCTGGAGAAACTGAAGATTTTGTTGATAAGCTCAAAACACACTATGAAAAAACTAGGTCTATTAAGGCATTCTCACTGAATTATCACTTTTTAAATAAGCAATACAGATCTCATGATTATTGGGATTATCAAGCGCCAAATAGAATCTTATCCGTAAGAATGGTCGAAGTTGATCTAGTCAAGAAGCACTTGTACGACAATGACATTCTTTATACTCCGGGCGGCCAAATACTTGATAGAGTTCAGTTCCAAAATGATACACATAGCTATTACTATGAAAGAAATGGCAACTATTTAGGCAAACGTTATTTTGATCTAGGTTTAGATAATTTTGACAACTTCATGGGTTACCATATCATGAATCTTGACTTCATGGCGGTTTCTCCCTTGCTTGACGAAACTAATGTTAAAGACAATGTCACCCTTCGCCATGATAATAAAAAAGGAACAACAATCCTCACCCATACGAATTCATCAGACCAAGTCATCGATTATGAATTTAGCAATCAACCGTTGCAGTTAGTTTCTCTTAATAATAAGACCCGTCAGGCATTCTTTACTTATGAAGACTATCAAACAACAAGAGGAATAACCTATGCTCGCTTGGTGAATAAGTTTTACAACGGTTCAAAGGTGCCAGCTTACATTAGTTTTAATGACAAATTTGATATTATCGAAGAAGTCGACGCTGATAAACTAAAGCTACCAAAGGGATATGGCCCAGAAGTTAAACAGGGTGATGGCGTATTAGTTGCGAAAGAAATAGCCCCAAACCTATACCTAGTACATGACTCTGCAGAATGGCGAAATAGTTTATTTAAAGTAACTGGCGATGAAATCATGGTTTTCGGTGCCGCCGGATATCCTGCTCAAGCGACAAAAACAATTAAACTAATTAATGACAAATTTCCAAATAAGAAAATAAGTGCGATTCACGTAACACATGCACAAGAAGCTGATATTGCTGGTCTTGCCGTATTTTCTGAACAAGGTATCGAAATACTTGCCGATGAATACAGCATTTCAGCCATAAAGGCCTACCCTGACTTTTCAGGCGATATTCACAAATTCAAATTCCGCACAATTGAAAACGAGCAAACTATAGATGGTGCGCAGTTCTATGTGTTAGAAAGCATGCACGCTAAACGACAAAGTTTTGTTCATTTCAAAGATAGCGGGATAATTTTTCAAGCAGACTTTCTCAATATTGCTTATGACAACACTATCCCCAAGGTAATTCCTAATTACACCAGAACCTTTATCGATTTCATTAGACACAAGCAACTTAACTTCAATCGTATTGTTGGCAATTATCAGAATAACAATATTTCTCTAGAAGTGGTCGATAAAACGTATAACGCTATGATGTAACAACCATGGTGTTAAGTTTATAGGGGCATTCTACAAGCATCAGGAATTATATTTCGTTACACTTTTGCCAAACCTAGCTATGTAGAAAAACATACAATTTACAACTGCGAGATTGGACAAATGACAACGCTTGTTACGCTGTATAAAATTCAACGCAGCGTGGAGAATTGAAAAAATGAGATACTTTGCCCCTATATTTAACGACCTAAGAATGTCCGAGTCTGTATTCGAGCTTTCGAAGCACACCTATACTGCGCTCACTTTGGTCTGGGCTATCTTTATCCTGTTGGTGTCAATCAATTGCTTTTTATTTGGCTTGTTACCGTCTAATGAAACCCACAGTTTTCAACAGTCCGTACTGTGGTCATTTGGTTTTTGGTGGAAATGGGCGGTAGTCAGCCCCTTAGTCTTACCGCAAATTAAATTGCTTTCGAAAGCGTCATTCCACCCTCGCCAATTTGGTATTTTATTGCCCAAAGCGCTGCAATTTTCATTAGCGGCGATAGTCTTAGCTACAATTCAAGCTGCGTTGTTCGGACAACACATGAGCATGGAACAATGGATGGTACTCATTAGCAAGAAGCTATTCAGCGATTTGTATCTTGGCCTCGTGATTTACGGTGCTGTTTTGATCACAGGATGCTTACTTCTTTGGACACAAAAGCTAAGCGATTCAACAACGACAACAACCAAGCCTCGCTACCTTAAACATCTATTAGCTGCCAAAGGTAGCGGCAAGGCAATGGTGGCGGTTGGTGATATTAGCCATATAACCGCTGCAGGTAACTACCTAGAAATTCATACGGCAAGTGGCACTTATCTCATACGTAGCACCATGAAAGCATTGCAGTTCCAGCTAAATCCAAATGATTTTGTTCGCATTCATCGCTCGACTCTTGTCGCAGTTTCCCGCATTGATACAGTGTCGCCAAGAGCATGCGGAGACTATTTGTTGCTATTGCAATGCGGTACTCAAGTTACCGTCAGTAAGAGTTACCGCAATGCATTGAAGGAATTAGCACAGCCTTTGCGCGCCGCCTAAGATAGAAGTAATCTTCATATTGTTTTCTAAAAGCGGTAACTGTAGTCAAGCTTGGTAACATAGTGCGTTTCAAGTGATTGAAAGCCTTTTTCCGTATCTACCATATTGTGCTCCACCACCAAATTGAACGATTGGGCTGCGCTGGGCTGATAGCGCAATCGACTGTTAATGCCTAATCGTTTTGAACCGTTTTCAAATTGTGCTGTAGTGAGCCAAGACCAATCAGAAGTAATGGCCAGCTCGCTGTTTAATCGATAGAGTCGCGCGGTAAATTCGCCTTCTGCCAACGATGCAATCGTTCGTTGATATTCAGCTGAGAGTAGCCAGCGTGGTGAAGGTCGCCAATTAAGTTTCAATTGCAGCACTTTACTATTACCAGATAAAAAGTCTCCCTGTTCATAATTGATATCCAGTGACAGTGGATCATGGCTAGGGGTGATAATGCGCACGCCGTATCGTGTTTCATCATACCGCCCAGGTTGCACCTCAATGTCGTCAAAAATATTGAAGCTATCATCCAACACCTGAGTGCTTTCCACGAGCCGAACTGCAAAAAAGTAGTTATTATTTAGCAGCACTGTTGCTGGGTAGAACCGGGCTTCCTTATTTAGCATTCGGCCTGAAAGATCGGTTACATAGTTCGCGTCAATCCAAGGCGTCCATCGGCGTATCAGCCCGTCTTGAAAACGAACGATATGGCCATAACTGAGATCGCTTTCTTTAATACCTGCACGGTTAACAAATCCAAGCGCAGGACTGAAATCATTACCGATCACATTATGTCGAAGTCGCGCATACAAAGATTCATTTGGGTATGCCATAGTGATGCCATAAGCTTCCTGATCGTCCCCTGCGTCAGAAGTGAATGATTTTTGAAACCATAAGTTCCCCTGAACAACATTGCCGTTGATGGCATCGCTGTCCCTGAAATTAAAGTCAGCCCCCCATAAGCTACTCGATGACATTGAATTTGGATTACCCTGTGTGGTGATCACGCCAACAGTGGATTCATCGAAAATATCTGTGGTGACTCGCCCTACAAAAACATTCTCTTGCTGACCATCAACGCCCGAATCTTGTAATACGTCGAGAAAGCCATAGTTGATGCCATTAATTCGCCCAGTTAGTTTTACCCCTGCATCTATACCTAGTGGCTTACCGCTGCTGTCTAAGCCTATTTTTCGTGAAAAAAATGGTCGGCCATTGCCCGTTAGACCGCCAAATTCAAAGATGTCGATATCTTGTAAGAAAAAACTACGCTTCTCCGGCAAAAATACTGAAAAACGTGACAGGTTTATGACGCGATCGTCAACATCCGTTGCAGAAAAATCCGTATTAACTGTAGCCGCTAAAGTCAACTCGGGAGACGGTTTGTAAAAAATATCCAGTGAAGGTTCGAGCGCCATAGTAGTATTGTCGCCTTCGTGGTCAACATGACTTTTCGCAATTAGAGATGCCTTCACTTCGAGGCCATTACCACTGTTCTCTACCTTAGGGCTGTTTATTTTGCCACTGGCCGATGGTGCCATTTCCCAACTATTAGCACCTCGAGAACTCCAGGCGATGATTTCGCGGTGACGACGTATAACTCGGCCAAAATTTATTCCCCAACTTTCGCTAGAGGGGTCAAACGACAAAGATTGATATGGAATACGCATCTCTAAGCTCCAGCCATGCTCGTTAATTTGCGCGTCCCCTTCCCATAAAGTCTGCCAGTCGGCGTGAAAGGCATCATTTTCAATTAACGCCTCACGACGAACGCCGTTAGGGTTAATCTGAAAAAATGTCCCAGTACGCTGGTTGTCAAATGCGTCAATGGTGATATGAAACTGATCATCACTGTTCAGGTTACGCCCTTGTATGAATTGTGTTGCCAATATTTGCTTTGGCTCGTCATATAATTGAGCACCAATATAGAGACTGTCTTCGCCATAAAACATCATGACCTTGGTCGCTTGCGTAGGCTGCTGGTATTCACTGGGCTTTACTTGGTGAAAGTCTTCAACGACACTCGCATGCTGCCATATTTCCTCGTTCAAATTACCATCTATGGCCAAGGGTTTAGCCACATCATTTAAATTGGCTACCAAAAATTGTTTATTTATAAACTCTGTGGGAACGTTTGCCGAAGCTAAGGGCGCCAAAATGGCAAATACCGAAGTGCCAAATATTAGTACAGTCAGTGCCTTCATCATATAATCCTATTCAAGAAAGATGACTTGAGACTAAAAGCACAAACGCGCTATTACCAAGGGTTTGGGATAACTAGAAGGTATTTGGGACGAATGTTTCTTGCTGAATTTGTGAATGCCAGCGTGGTTTCAATAGATCCAATTAACAAACCACTACAGAGACATTAATTATCCCGATTATTGAGTAAAAATGGTGTATTTGGCATTCAGTCGAATTTTATAAGCGTCTGATTCAATCGAATAAGTTGAATTAAGGCTGAAGTAAACCAATCCAGAGAAATAGGATTATTTTTTTTGAAAAATTTGAAGCATCTTCGCCAATTAGTTCACAAGTAAAATGGTGACTATCAGTTTAGTTTTTAGTGAATTAATTTCGGTTGTACTGGCAAAGTTATAACGCTATGGCCAGTTTTGCTTGATCATTTCATAGATCGTTATTATTTGCTTAGGAAGTCATCATTAAATTGGCACTTTAACCAACATAATAATTCCATCTCGTTTTGAATCTTACTCAAACACCTTAAAGACAACTGTAGTTGAGCGATCAGGCGAAAATTTAGCGCGTTTATTGTCCAGTTTGTAGCCACGTTAGGCTTCATTGTTGCAGGAACTCGCGTGGTTCGCCATTAAATCGAAAGAATCGAGTAGCATTGTTGTAAAAAATATCCCTTTTTTGTTCCTCAGTAAGAAATTCTGCTGATTCGATGCTCTCAATAGCCATTTCTATAGCATCCGGCCACAGCTGTGAATCTGAACCGAACATCAGCCGCTTGCCAAGACCGCCGTCAACCAGTGCTTTAAGATGATAATGAAACTCTTTTCGTGGTAAGACCCAATTGATCACAGCAAGGTCGGCGTATACCCTCGGGTACATAAGCATAATCGCTTTTGTCTCTTGCAGGTAAGGGTACCCAGCGTGCATAAGGTATACACGAAGTTTTGGATACTGCACCAGCACTTCTTCCAGGTGCTCTGGATTTCCTAGTGTCACTCGAAAATCTGAACAGCATGACTTGTATGGCGTTTTCGGTGCAGCGAGTCCTGTGTGAATCGCGACAGGGACATCCAACTCTTCAGCCAAACGAAAATACGGCTTTAGGCGTAATGCATTGGGTTTAAGGCCGCGGTACTGTAACCCCAGTTCCCCCATCACACGAAGGCGACCAGACTCGAAGGATTCACGTAAGACCGTAATGTCTGGCAAAATCCCTCGCGGCCCCTCATAGGCCCCAGCGATGATCCTGTCAGGAGCAGCCTCAAGCCATGCACCAACCGATTCTAGGGGCCCACTGACAATGCCAAGCACAATATTGAATTTCTCCATTTGCCTCAAAGTCGCTTGCATGTTTTCTTTAGCTGTCGTAGCAGCAGGCATCTCGCCACTCACAGCATTGGGGGACAAGCGTTCAGAAAAACCCTCCGCTCGGTAGGAGTGTATATGAACGTCGATAATCGGAGGTCGTTTTGCCGCTACATGCTGCTCAGAAACCAGCGGTGCAACTCCTATCAGAGCCAAAAGAAATATTACTCTATTCACTTTGTAGTCCTCAGACGATGCTCGTGGATCAAATGGCCTAGAAATAATGATTCACTCAGCGGTTGCTAGACTCCGATAGCTAGCGTAGGCAAAGCCAGATCCATAGTTAGTCTGTTTAAGCGGTGTGATTTTCGTCATAAATTAAATAGCTGAGGCTAGCATGCTTAACAATAGCATAGTTTTTCGTGTTTGATCTCCACAAGCTATTTTTCCAAATCGCGGCCAATTTTACTTGGCCACTACAAGGCGACTTCCTTATAGCCCTAACGCTTCAATATTGTGTGACGTAGTTTGGCAGTTTTATTGCGTCGTTTGCAATTAAAAATGCCAAATTTAAGGAATCACTATTATTGCCTTGTTATATTTTTTTAACTATAATGTACGACATTACCGTACATGAACAAGGTTGGAATTATGGATAGCATAAGTGTAAACCAATTTAGAGACAACTTAAAAGCATACGTTGAGCAAACAGTTAGCCAACATGAACCTATAAAGGTTACTAGGCGAGCCGGTGATGCTTTTGTAGTAATGAGTGCTGATGATTGGGAACGCGAGCAAGAAACTTTACACGTTTTACAAAGTAATAGTTTGATGCAGCAAATTGCTGATTCGCTGAAAACACATACCGAAAATAAAGGCTATAAACCAACACAAGAGCAATTAGATGAGATCACTAATCTTTGAAGGCAAGACGTGGCTCACCTATGAGCAATTAAGAGAAAAAGATAAAAAACTTCATAAAGCATTGTGCAAAGTGTTAAAGGAGATGCTCCGCTCAGATCCTAGTACTGGTTTAGGTAAGCCAGAACCCTTGAAGCATAATTTGTCTGGATTATGGTCAAAGCGAATATCACAAAAAGATCGACTAATTTATAAATTTGATGATGAATATATATACATTTTCGCCATAGGTGGGCATTACGACGATCATTAGAAAACGTATAACGACCTAATAATGGGCAAATATCAGTTGGTTAAAATAAGCGACGCAGGAGCAAGAACCAACTGTTATTTGTCTTAATTTATTTGCTTGTTATGTGTAAATTGCTCCAATAAAATGACCGTAGTAAACATTATCACCGACAAGTGATTGAAACTCTTTTGTGCTCGGAAAGGATGGCCATTTTGCGGTTGTCTCTTTTGCAGCATCTGGACTAACCCATGTTAGATGCCAACACAACTCGGTTTCATTATCTGTTTTTTGCAATATTTCATGTGCAATTATAACTTTACCATCTGAATTCATTTCCTTAAAAATCAACAGACTCAATTCAATGACTTTACGTTTATTTTCTTTCGAAACTTTAAAGACTGCAAATTCTGAACACTTACTCATAACTTCCCTTTACACATAACGAATGAGATGGACTCCCCTGACTTTGGCAAATTTGCCAAACTTAAGGTGCGAAACTCAAAAAAGGAGTCCACCATGAATAACATTAAAACACTTGGTATCGATTTAGCAAAAAATACCTTTAGCCTAGTTGGCATGAATAAACATGGGAAGGTTGTTCTAAGGAAAACGCTTTCACGTAAAAAGTTACTTCCTTATATTGCTCAACTTAATCCTTGTCTCATCGCCATAGAGGCATGCAGTGGCGCTCATTATTGGGCGTGTTAGTGTATATCTCTCGGACACCAAGTCGCGATTATTGCCGCCAAGTTCATTGAACCTTTTCGCACTGACGGTAAAAACGATAATAACTATGCCGAAGCCATTTGTGAAGCAGCAATGCGCCCGAATATCTGCCATGTGCCAGTTAAAACTGTCGACCAACAAGCAGTAATGACGTTACATCGTGTACGTCAAGGTTTAGTAAAAGTGCGCACCACCATGATTAACCATCTTAGAGGGTTTCTGTCTGAGTTTGGGATTGTCATCGCGAAAGGACGCTATAGTTTGCAAGGCGTCATTCAAGATATTCTTGAAGATGCTGAAAATGGCCTACCACATTTAGCACGCCAAATGATTGATAACCTCTGGCAGCGCATTAAGCAAGCCAACGAGCAAATTCTTAGTTATGACCGTGCACTTGTACAGCAAGTACGTGAAGATACTATCGCACAAAGACTGATGACCATTCCCGGTGTTGGTAAGCAGGTGGCTACCGCCATGTCAGCCAATGTACCCGACCCGAGATTATTTAAAAACAGTCGACAGTTCTGTGCCTGGCTAGGGCTTGTACCTCAGCAATTCACTACCGGAGGTAAAATTCGAATAGGCCGCATTACTAAACGAGGCGACAAATATATTCGTATGTGCTTAATCCATGGTGCTCGAGCCGTTATGGCAAACCTCAGAGATAAACAAGATAAAGTCAGCTGTTGGGTAAGAGAATTGATTGCGCGGCGCGGTTACTTGCGTGCGGCGGTTGCCTTAGCGGCGAGAAATGCGCGATTGATTTGGACGTTGATGGTTAAACAAGAGGATTATCGCCTGATGGCGTAATACAGCACAAAATAAGCAACTTGTTATGCATTAATTGTACGGCCATCTTTTAGTTCATCTTCATCTGGAACCTCAAATCTTGGCTCCATAAAGTTAAACATCATATCAGTCACTTCGAATGCGTATACAGCTGGATCTTTTTCGGTATTTCGTTTTTCGACACGCTGTTTACGAGTATCTTTCGAAGCGTTCAAATAATGTATTTCTGGATCTAGACCAAGTTCTTTACCACGATTAACAAAAAAATCTCTTTGCTCTTTAGTAGTGAAACCAAGATCCAATATCACGTTTCCATTAATAGCCAAAATCTGCTCACTAACCTGCCAAATTAGTTCTGAGCACCTCTTTACTCTTTCCATCATCCACTCGAAATCTAGACTGGTCATGTCTTTTGAAAATAGTGTTTGCATCCATGGGTCAATAGAAAATTTTATTGCATCTATTTCTTTAGCCAGTGATAGCGAGTAAGTTGTTTTACCTACTCCTGTAGGGCCACAAACCAAAATTAATCTTGCCATATAATTTACAACCTCTGAATAATGCATAACGCCGCCATAAGCGGACAAGTAATTGTTGGCTACAATGTGTAGCGAAGCGAAACCGAGCCAACAATTACGGTTCCGTTCTTCATGGCCTTGTTATATGCCGACTACTCGAATACAACTGAAGTTATACTGGGCTCGGCTTCTAGCTTTGATTTAAGAAATAAAACACAATCATCGGTACGGGATATTTTCTCTTTCCCAAGCAACCTTTCTAAGAATGAACGCTGCTTATCAATTTGGAAAATCCATTCTAGCTCAGCAGTAGGCTCATCGCCCTCTTCAAAGTAAACAGATGCACCAATCATATATTGGCGATTATTCCATGTAAAATAACTATACCAACCCCAATCCTCTGCATCAGGTTCGGTAATTTCAAATTCTGAACCTAACTCTTGCTTTATCCATGTAAGCAAAGACTCTCCGTAAATTGGATTTATAGGGTTCTTATTTTCCTTTGAAACGTCGAATTTTGAAGTTTTGAAACTGATGGCAATATGCACGACTCCCTCCTAGGCATATAACGCCTCACTAAGAGGCAAATAATAGTTGGTTAAAATAAGCGACGAAGGAGCAAAAACCAACTGTTATTTGTCCTTTTGAGTGACTTGTTATATGCAAATTACTCTATATAGGTTTTATCATATGAACCGTTTCAGGTTTAAACCCTATATTTTGGTAGAACCTATCTGCTTTTTTATTATTGGCGAATACCTCTAGATGTAACAACCGACATCCTAAGTTTTTAGCCCATTTTTCACCATGCTCAATTAAACGTTTACCTACCCCTAAACCTTGTGACTTAGGTGATACGGCAAGAAGCGGTATAGTTCCACAAGTTTCACCTGAAATACTATCCTCATGTGTGCGCACATGAATAAAGCCCAATGAAACATCATTGATCTCAGCGATAAATGTGATATTTGGTTTAGAAGTTTCAGCAAGCATTTCAGAAATATAATCATCTTGCATTTTTTGAATGGCATCATCACTATGCCACTCTAAATGAGCCACTTCCGCTAAGTAAGGTGATAACTCAAAAATAAATGAGTGATCACTTTCTTGTGCTTCTCTAATTACAACTAAATTTTCCATACAACCTTACTTGAATATTACTCTTAAACCCGAATTGCATATAATTGCATATAACGCCGCCATAAGCGGACAAGTAATTGTTGGCTACAATGTGAAGCGGAGCGAAACCGAGCCAACTATTACGGTTCCGTTCTTCATGGCCTTGTTATAAGTCTATTCAACTAAATTAATATAGTTGATTGAAGGAGTCTCGAATATGTACTCTTTAACATGCCTATGTAGTGGGTAATCATAATTATGAGCCCAAATTTCCATATAAATTACGTTTCCTTTTTCATTTAGGCCCAAGCCAACACTTGCGCCGTACTCTAGTTCGGGAGACTTGATTAATGGACCTTCAATTTGCGCAACTTCATCAGGAACATCAAGAAAAACGTTCTCGCTGCTAAGATCAAACGTAATAAATGCGCCATACCCGTCAGAATATTCTCTTTCATCAATATTGCAACGCTTTGAAAGAACCTCAAGGCTTTCAGCATATTCTGGATAGTGCTGAATATACCATTTCAATATTTCAGATTCTAACTTATCCATTGAATTACTAACCTAAACCCGCGAGACTTATAACGCCGCCATAAGCGGACGTGTAATTGTTGGCTAAAATGTGAAGCGGAGCGAAACCGAGCCAACAATTACAGTTCCGTTCTTAATGGCTTTGTTATGTGTAAATTACCACAATATTAATCACTTGCAGTTTTAATTGTTAATTCATTTTTGTAGCAAAAGCTGAAAAATGGCAACAAACGTACAACAGTATTTATCAACTGTTTATCAGAGCTATGTATGGTGCTTAAGTAAATTAACTCATGAACGATTGCATTCGCTTGTTCAGAGTTTATTACAGGCGATTTATAGAATTCATGCCATACCCAATTCAGAATAGGAAACTCGTCGAGTTCATTGATATACATAAAGAGATACTCTTCACTGTGTTCAATCTTTTCTTCCTTATGGCCTGCATACATATCGAATGCCACTAGAACTCCTTTTACACATAACGCCTGAATAATGTGTGAGCGTAGTTTGGCAATTTTATTGCGCTGTTTGCAACTAAAAATGAAAAACTATGGCGAATCACGATTAATTCGCTTGTTAGGTATACTTTACTACCTACCCTGATACTTACCATTTTCAACCAATGCTGGCTCTTTTACTGTATAGCGTTGGCCATTACGCCAAGCCTGAGTTTTGAAAGATACCAGATAAAAATCCTTCTCGGTTCTTAACCATTTATGAGGAAAGGAAATAATTTTTTGATAGTCTTGTCTTGAGTACAAACCTAGCTTGCCTAAGTTTGCCGATTCTAGCGCGGTAACATCAGCAACTTGTACTGAATCTACTACGTAACATTTATTTGGTATTTCCTTAGTACAGAATGCTAAGGCCGTCATTTCTTTATTCCATATGACTTCGCTAAGATTTCTAACATCCAACTCTTTTAAAACATCATGTTTCATTATGAATTGAATCGTATCAGGCTCACTCGATATTACAGAACTACAAAAGAATAATGCTACGATAATTAGTAGAGGCTTCATCCATGTATACCTAACAGCTCATTAGCGTGAATACCGAATTAAACTGTCGACAATCTAAAATATCTGACATGTAAATCCACGCTTTAATCTAATAATTTTAAGAGCTTACCAGTAAAATAAAAGGTCATCAACGATTTGCTAGCTTTACATAGCGAGCCTATTACTTATTCGAGAACGACAATGGCTCGCTATGCACGTTATTAATAACAAAAAACATACACGACTTCAGTGCCTTATGGTTAGCTATTAGATATTGGAGCCATTTATTGAATTTACATAGCGAGCCAAATGTTAGCGGCTACTTGACAACAATAGGTGTGATTAGTGGCTTATAGAAAGAAATGAAAGAATAGGTTTAGTTTTAATTTAGGCTTAGCATAATACTAATGCTAAGCGCTGGTCACTGATAAATCTAATGGCCCTATTCTTCTTCTACAATGTACAAGTATTCGATATTGATATTCTTGATATCTTCGTATTTTAAAATCAATCGATCCCCTTTGATATCGTAGAATCTGGTTGAAGTAGGTGTAGACTGAATATCATCCGATTCAATTGGGCGTCGCATCGCGCCAGAAAGTACGATGCGGTCGAGCTGCCCCGCTGAATCAAGGTAAAAATCTTCTAGCACACCATAATATAAGAATGCAGTGTTCTTAGACTCAACTAAGCAAGATAATTTAATCAACTCAGCATTTTGAGTTTCTGAAAGTTTGCCCGTAAGTTCGTAGTACCAAGGCGTATCAAACGCGTATTTGGAGGATTTGAACGGATTAAAATAAAAGATAAGTTTCTGGAATTGCTTACCCATACCATAAGCTAATATGAAGGAGCCAGCGAAATATAAGACAATGCTCGAAATATTATTGCTGATTGTAGCCAATTCAGTATCTGATATCGATTTAGCACCAATTAATAGTTTTATACAAACATCGTAATCAATTTCGTTGCCAGAAAGAGGGATCACAATACAAATTAAAAATGTATGTAAAATCAAGGCGTAAAAAAAAGCCAATGATGAGGAAACATCGAATGGCTTTTTCTCTATGCTGGTATTCTCAACTCTTTCGTAAGCGTTTTGAAAAATGAAACCAGGAATTAGTAGTACTAGAATAAAAAACGCGGGAAAAGCTATGTTCATGCAACGGCTTTTTCCTTCGGCGAAGTCGATACACGATATTTTTTACCATTGGATAATGTTATAACTTCGCTCTCTTTAGAGCTACTCGATATAAAAGCCTTTAGCTGTTCGCTACCTGAAGGATCACCTTTAATTTTCTTAGCTAAGCTACCTAATAAAGCTTTCATAACTTCCTTAATAACAACGTTATATCATTTAAGTCTACTGCAAATTTTGCCAATTTGCTATAGGTAGCAACCGTCGCTACCTAGCATTTACCTACATTACAACGCTTAAGATGAATGTGCAATTTGTTTAGCCAACACTTCAACCGGATGCTGCGTTAGTTTACCTGCAAGCCGTTTTACCTGACTACGGCACGAGTAGCCTGTAACCACCAATTGCGCTTCTTCGTACTGGTCGACTTTGTCGCGCCAGCTAAGTTCAAAAAGCCCTATCGAATTTTCAAGATTAACTTTTTCGTGGCCATAAGTGCCCGCCATTCCACAACAGCCAACTGATTGCTTGTTCAGGTTTAAGCCAAACTTAGCAAATATTTGTTGCCATTCCTGTTCACTACCAGCAAGCGCAGTTTTTTCAGTACAGTGCGCAAATAATTGGTAATTGTCTGCTATGTTATTTGATAGGTCGAGGTTGATATCATCGAGTGTTGTCATTAGCCATTCATGGGCCAACAACACATTGAATTCACCTCGCTTATCACCCAAAATTTGTTTGTATTCATCGCGATAACATAGCGCCAAAGAAGCATCTAAGCCAATCATTGGCATGCCCAACGCGTGTACTTGCTGGAGGAAATCAGCGGTGTTTTTCGCAGTGCGTGCAAATCGTCCTAAAAAGCCTTTAACATGTTGCGGTTTGCCATTTGGTTTAAAAGGGAGCAATACAGGTTCATATCCCAACCCTTTAACTAAATCCATCAAGCCAATAACCACTTGAGCATCATAGAACGAGGTAAATGGGTCCTGCACCACTAATACAGTTTTTGCACGCTGTTCGTTAGTCAATCTCTGCAACTTAACTAAATCCAGTTGCTCATACCCTTTTTGCTGTACGCTTTGTTGTAGGGTCGGAATTGATAATAAAGGTGTATCAACATAGCCGATACTTGCTTTCGACAGTTTGTCGTAGATTTTTGAGCCGAGCAACTTATTGGTTAACTTTGGCACCTTTGCCATCATTGGCGTCAGCAACTCAACGTTTGCCACTAGATGATCTTTCAGCGGTCTAAAATATTTCGAGTGGTAAAGGTTTATAAATCTTGCACGAAAATCTGGTACATCGACCTTAATCGGACATTGGCTCGCACATGCTTTACAAGCCAAGCACCCTGCCATTGCTTCCATAACTTCGTGAGAAAAATCTTCAGACGCATTTGGTTTGAATTTCGATTTAACTTTATCGAGTAACTGCTTAACCGACCAACCGTTAATTTGTTGCTCTACCGATAATATATCTACACCTTTGGCTTCAACTAATCGTAGCCATTCGCGCATTAAGCCTGCGCGCCCTTTTGGTGAATGACGACGATCTCGAGTAATTTTACTCGATGGACACATCGGGCTATTAGCATCGTAATTAAAACACAAGCCATTGCCGTTACATTCCATTGGAGCTTTGAACGACGTTTTTACTTCGATCGGGATTTGACGATCAAACGTGCCACGCTTGATGTCATCAACAGTTACTAATGTCTCGGCAGAATCTATCGGTGTGCAGATCTTTCCCGGGTTCATTTGATTATGTGGATCAAATACTGTTTTTATTCGTCGTAATTCGTTAAATAACGATTCACCAAAAAATTCGGGGCCATATTCACTGCGATAACCTTTTCCGTGTTCACCCCACATAAGGCCACCATATTTAGCAGTCAACTTAACCACTTCGTCAGACACTACGCGGAGTAGTTTTTCTTGTTCAGGATCACACATATCCAATGCTGGGCGTACGTGTAAAACGCCAGCATCCACATGACCAAACATGCCGTACTGTAAATTGTGGCTATCTAGCAACGCCCTAAATTCAACAATAAAATCGGCTAGTTTCTCCGGTGGTACGGCTGTATCTTCGGCAAAAGCCAGTGGTTTTTGTGCGCCTTTAGTATTACCTAGCAAGCCTACGGCTTTTTTACGCATCGCATATATACGATTAATACTCGCTAAATCAGAAGTTACCTGATAGCCAATAACTCCCGTATTATTCTCAATATCCTTATCTAACTGCGCCGTAAGCTGAGCAACGGTATCGGCAAGTTGTTCAACCGATTCACCGTTGTATTCAACCATATTCAGGCCATCCATTACTTTGCCTTCAACGTTTTGGATCAGGTCACTAACGGAGTGCCAAATAATGTCTTCACGCGCTAAGTTCAGAACTTTACTGTCAACGGTTTCTACTGATGTTGCCTTAGCCGCAACTAATGTTGGTGAATGACGCAGTGCAGAATCAAAGCTGTCGTACTTAATATTAATGAGCGTTTTAGCGACTGAAATTGGCGTTAAGTTTAGTTTGGCTTCACAAACAACCGCCAATGATCCTTCTGAGCCCGTAATTAAACGTGAAACATCAATCTTGGTAAGGTCTTCACTTACCGCGTGTTCTAGGTCATAACCTGTTAAAAAGCGATTTAAACGCGGGAACTTCGCCAGAATTTCTTCGCGCTTTTCTATACAGCTTTCAAATACTTGTTTGATAATTTTGCCGTAAGCCGTATTTTGTTGAGCAAGCTCTTTCGCTTCTTCAATTGCCATTGGCTGCGTTTCTAGTAACTCACCATTCGCTAAAACCGAGGTTAAACCAAGTACGTGATCAGACGTTTTACCGTACACTAATGAGCCTTGGCCGGAAGCGTCAGTATTGATCATACCACCAACAGTTGCCCTATTGCTGGTTGATAAATCAGGTGAGAAAAAGAAGCCGTGAGGTCTCAAATAGTCGTTGAGTTGGTCTTTTATGACACCTGCCTCTACGCGCACCCAGTTTTCTTTAACATTTATCTCTAAAATACGATTCATGTATTTAGATAAATCTATCACTATGCCGGGTGTTAAGCTTTGTCCATTTGTGCCAGTGCCACCGCCGCGCGCACTGAATTTAATAGCACTGTATTCTTCTTGTGACGCTAATTGCGTGATCAGCTGTACATCCTGTTTTGTGCGAGGATGAATCACCAATTGCGGCAATCGCTGATAAATACTATTATCCGTTGCTACTGCCAATCGTGCACCGTACTGGCAATTAATTTCTCCGGTAAAGGACGACGTTTGCTTGAGGGTGTCGGCAAAATCCTGATAAAGCGGATCAACAAGTTCTTGTGGGTGAATATGAGGCAACATAGATTAAAAACGGCAAATCAATCAAAACTAAAACCGCAGTATAGCATGGAGAATTTGTGTTTTTACTACATATTTTCCAGTGATATAACTGAAATTACTATTTGTAGCGAGTAATTCGCCATAATTGAATTAATGCGTAAATCACAAGTTGAATGGATATTCTATGAAAATAGAGGTAGTAAATATTTCTCACGAAAATAATGTATAAATAAACAAAAAGGCCTGTAATAAAAACAGGCCTTTTTATATCTAAAAAATATAGACTAAAGCTTACGCGTTGTGTTGTTCAGCTAAATACAACCATGTTGGTAAAACGGTGTCAGGGTTTAAAGATACGCTATCAATGCCCTGCTCAACTAACCAAGCAGCAAAGTCAGCATGGTCTGACGGGCCTTGACCACAAATACCGACATATTTACCACGTGCTTTACACGCTTTAATTGCCATTTCTAATAACACTTTGATCGCAGCATTACGCTCGTCAAACAAGTGAGCAATTAAACCTGAATCTCGGTCTAACCCCAATGTTAACTGCGTTAAATCGTTTGAGCCAATTGAAAAACCGTCAAAGTGATCTAAAAATTGGTCAGCCAGTAGTGCATTTGACGGTAATTCACACATCATGATTACTTTAAGGCCATTTTCGCCGCGCTTTAAGCCATTTTCACCAAGAATTTCGATAACTTGCTCTGCTTCTTCAACGGTACGTACGAATGGGATCATAATCTCAACATTGGTTAAGTCCATTTCGTTACGTACTCGCTTTATCGCTTCACACTCTAACGCAAAACAGTCACGGAAGTCTTTTGAAATATAACGTGAAGCACCACGGTATCCAATCATTGGGTTTTCTTCGTCTGGCTCGTATTCTTCACCGCCAACAAGATTAGCATATTCATTTGATTTGAAATCAGACATACGCACAATCACACGCTCCGGCGCATACGCAGCCGCTAGCGTTGAAATACCTTCAGTAAGTTTTGTGATATAAAACTCTACTGGGTCTGCGTAGCCCGCCATGTAGTCACGAATTTCTTCTTTTAAGTCTTCGTCTTGCACATCAAAATTTAATAGTGCTTTGGGATGAACACCAATCATTTTGTTAATAATGAACTCTAAACGCGCTAAACCAATACCTGCATGTGGTAAACGAGCAAATGAGAATGCACGGTCAGGGTTTCCTACGTTCATCATTATTTTAAGCGGTAGTTCAGGCATTGAATCCACTTCAGACGTAGTAACGGTATATTCTAATTTACCTTCGTAAATAAAACCGGTATCACCTTCAGCACATGAAACAGTGACTAAATCACCCGTTGCAATTTTTTTGGTGGCATCACCACAACCAACTACCGCTGGAATGCCCATTTCACGGGCGATAATAGCCGCATGACACGTACGGCCGCCACGGTTCGTTACAATAGCTGACGCTTTTTTCATGATAGGTTCCCAATCAGGATCCGTCATGTCTGTCACCAGCACATCACCTACGTTAATTTTGTCCATTTCACTTAGCGACGATAGTACTTTGGCTTCACCGCTACCAATCTTGTGACCAATTGAACGCCCTTCACAAACTACGTTTGCAGTTGTTTGTAACTGGAATTGTTCCATCACGTTAGCGCTTTCACGGCTCTTCACCGTTTCAGGGCGTGCCTGAACAATATAAAGTTTGCCGTCTAGGCCATCTTTCGCCCATTCAATGTCCATTGGACGTTTATAATGCTGCTCAATAATCACCGCTTGCTTCGCTAGCAATTGCACTTCTTCGTCAGTTAACGAGAATTGGTTTGACTGCTTTTCATCTACATCAACCACTTCAACTTGCTTGCCATGTTCTTGCGTTTCGGCATAGATCATTTTGATTGCTTTACTGCCGATATTACGACGAACAACTGCAGGCTTGTCTTTTGCTAATGTTGGTTTATGTACATAGAATTCATCAGGGTTAACCGCACCCTGTACAACCATTTCACCTAAGCCATAGCTTGAGGTTACAAATACAACATCTTCAAAACCAGATTCAGTATCAATAGAAAACATAACACCTGAAGACGCAATGTCACTTCGTACCATGCGTTGAATACCAGCAGATAATGCGACGCCGCGATGGTCATAACCTTGGTGAACGCGATAAGAAATAGCGCGGTCATTGAATAACGAGGCAAATACGTGCTTTATAGCTACCATTACGGCATCTAAACCACGTACGTTCAGGAACGTTTCTTGTTGACCAGCAAAAGATGCATCAGGCATGTCTTCGGCAGTCGCTGACGAGCGCACTGCAAATGACGCATCTTCAGAAAACTCACCCGCAAGTTTTGCGTAGGCTTGCTCGATGTCTTGCTGCATTTGGGGAAGAAATGGTGTGTCGATTATCCATTGGCGGATTGTGCTTCCGCATTCGGCTAACGCATTTACGTCGCTAACGTCTAAGGTATCAAGAAGTTGATAGATTTTATCGTTCAAACCGCTTTGCTCTAAAAATTCATTAAAAGCGAAAGCTGTTGTTGCAAAGCCACCAGGGACTTGTACCCCAACGTTTGCCAGATTTGAAATCATTTCACCTAATGACGCATTCTTTCCACCAACACGCTCTACGTCATTCATTCCTAGATCTTCATACCAAAGTACGTTTTCTTGCACAACCACTTCTCCATTCAGGATATTAAGAATTAATTATAGCTATTTATTTAAAGCCGAAAGCATTTTACACTGCTAGGTAACTATTCCAAAACACTTTATGAAAGTTTTCATTTTATATTTCATAACAGAATAAACTAAAAAAAATAAAGGTATACCCTATGCGTACTGCATTTTATATTTCAGATGGTACTGCCATTACTTCTGAAGTTTTCGGCCATGCATTGTTATCATTGTTTCCGATGGAATTCCACCACGACACCATATCTTTTGTGGAAACCATTGAACAAGCCGAAGAAGCCAAAGCGAAAATTAACCGAATAGCCAAAGCAAGCGGAGAACCGCCACTGGTTTTTCATACCTTTGTTAACCCTGAAGTTCGTGAAGTCATTGATAGCTGTGACGGCATTATTTACAACTTTCTTGAGCACTTTGTAGGTCCGTTAGAGCAACAACTAAACGTTAAGGCCAAACCTAAGGCGCACCGCACGCATAGTATTCATGAAAATAGCTATGATTACCGTATTGACGCGGTTAATTATTCATTGGCAAATGACGACGGCTCTAATATATCTAACTATGAACATGCTGATGTTATCCTTGTTGGCGTTTCACGTTCAGGAAAAACACCTACTTCGCTTTATTTAGCACTGCAATACGGCATTAAAGCAGCTAACTACCCTTTTACTGATGACGATATGGACGAACTTGAACTGCCTGCATTTCTAAAACCACATAAGAAAAAAATATTTGGTTTAACCATTGATCCACAACGGTTAATGGACATCAGAGACGGCAGAATGGCCAACAGTAAATATTCATCCGCCAGGCAGTGCCGAATGGAAGTACGTGAAGTGGAAAAACTGTATAAAAAGGAAAAAATACCGTTCTTAAATACGACCAAACTGTCTGTTGAAGAAATTACCGCTAAGATTTTGGCAGAAACAGGTCTACAACGGTATAAATATTAGAGCGTGTTGAGCTTTGCTGTTCATTCCTAAACGTCTACAGGTGGCCGTATTTTCTGGCCACCTAGTCAGTATCGCAACTTGCATTTAAGCCTCGCTTTTTCATACACACTTCAAGAGGACATTAATTGTTGACTCAGATCAAGTTTGCATCAGATAAACCGTAAATCATGCGGTATCAGCACGCTACTTTGTACCTAATACACTAGAGTTTAACTTGTCTTGAGTGAACAGATATGAGCAAATTAATTTCAGTCCTCTATCAAGAGCATAAAGGCCTCAAGAGACTTCTTTCACTAATGAAAGAAAATCTCGTCAGGTTACAAAGAGAAGAGTCTATTGATCACAGTCTGCTTGAAGATTCAGTACATTATATTGAAGTCTATGTCGATAGTTATCACCACCCAAAAGAAGATGTGTTCTATCAATACATCATCGATCATAAATTGGATAGCAATCGCGTATTCCAGCATAAACTTGATGATCATGACGACATCAAAAAGATCACACAGGACTTGAAACAAGTACTGCATTCCATCAATCTCGACATTATCGTTTCAAGAAGTTCATTAATTAACGAACTCGAGGCCTTTATTCATGTTTCAAATAATCATCTTAATGACGAAGAACACAATACCTTTCCTTTGGTAGAAAAACTACTAACAGAAGAAGATTGGCATAACGTCGCACTGCTTATGCCTGAATATTGTGAAGATCCGTTGTTTGGCCGAAACTTAAAAGAAGATTACTTGGACTTATCTCATCGGCTTGCTAGTTTCGAAGTTTGTTAGTAAGCATGTAAAGTATTGACTACGTTTCATACAAATATTTGAGAAATTTAGACTAATAACAAATTAATCCTAAATATCTCATGATATTGTTTCACAACCGCAGTTATTTTCGTTATGTTAGCGCCAAGGTTTAAGCCGTGTCATCTCTGATCAACACGGCCAAAATAGAAAGTTTAGCAATGACGATTAAAACTGACGAATTTCGCACCACGCTGATTGAAAACTTGGTGTCGCCTGCGGAACTAGCCACACAGATTCCTCTTTCTGACGACACAGCGCATTTTATCATTGAAAGTCGTCGCCAAATCGAAGCGATTATTAATGGCGAAGACAAGCGACTACTGGTTGTTATCGGCCCCTGCTCTATTCATGACACGAAAGCTGCCGTCGAATACGCAGAAAAATTGAAGGTGTTACACGACAAATATAAGCAAGAATTGTTTATTGTTATGCGTGTTTATTTCGAGAAGCCCAGAACCACCGTTGGCTGGAAAGGCTTGATTAGCGATCCCGATCTCGATAAGTCCTTTCATGTTGCAAAAGGCCTCAATCTCGCCAGAAATCTGCTAATGGACATTAACAATATCGGATTACCCGCAGGCACAGAATTTCTAGATATGGTAACAGGTCAGTATATTTCAGACCTAATATCTTGGGGAGCCATCGGCGCACGCACGACAGAAAGTCAGGTGCATAGAGAGTTAGCCTCGGCGCTGTCATGTCCTGTTGGCTTTAAAAACGGCACTGACGGCAATATTCAAATCGCGGTAGACGCGATTAAAGCGTCAAGCGTACCGCATGTACTGTATTCCCCAGATAAAAGTGGCCAAATGTGTATTTACCAAACGCATGGCAACCCTTTCGCGCATGTGATACTGCGTGGCGGCAAAACACCTAACTACCACGCTGCCGACGTACAAGCGACCCTCGATAAACTAAGAGATGAGCAAATTGATATGGGTATTATGGTCGACTGTAGCCACGGTAATAGCTATAAAGATCATAGCAAACAAATTGATGTTGCTCGTTCAATCGCTGAACAAGTGTCCCAAGGTCAACTGGGAATTTCGGGCGTGATGATTGAAAGCTTTCTCGTTGAAGGTAACCAGAAAGTTACTGATGGAGAGCCGCTAACCTACGGCCAAAGCATCACCGATGCATGTGTAAATGTAGAGACCAGTGAAGAAATTTTATCGTTACTGGCTGAAGCAGTTAAAAATCGTTTGTAATAATTCATTAGTTATTTAAATGTAAAAACAGCAAGTTATTACTTGCTGTTTTTTTATAATTATCACAATGCGTTAACGCATTTTGCTAATTAATCCATCACTGGCATCTTCTGCCATCGCAAGCACCAATCTGAAACCACCTGCACCACCATAGTATGGGTCTGGCACTTCCATATCATCAAAATTTTCCGCATGTTGAAGGAATAACTGTACTTTTTCGTGGTGTTCAGAAGGCGCAATATCGATTAAATCTTGATGATTTTTCTCATCCATCGCTAAAATCAAATCAAATTTTTCAAAGTCTTCTACTGTCACCTTGCGGGCTTTAAGACCTTTAAAAGAGTAACCGGCTTGCTCTCCGACTTTCTGTGCGCGATGATCGGGGCTCTCTTTGGCATGAGCACCAATTGTACCTGCCGAATCAATTTTTATTGATAACCCAGCTTCGCTTGCTTTTTTTATAAATACCGCTTCGGCAGTAGGTGACCGACAAATATTGCCCATACAAACGAACAATACGCTCTTAATATCCTTGTAATTCAATTTCATGCCCCTATCGCATCGAAAAATTCATTGTTATTGTTTTAGTCCAGTGACTTTTTCAGTATTTTCTTTGGAACTAGCACAGTAAATACTATGCCTCTCCAGAAAATACCTTTCAAAGAAGATAGATTATTCTATTAATTGCGAACGTTTAAAGCAAATAGGAAACAAAAAGCCTACCAACTATGTGCCCAATATATGCTCTTTTCAGAGAGTAAGACAACTAAAGTGTACAATTATTAATCTACATCAATATCTTAAGCGTACTGATATGACTTACTATAAGACCTAAAGGTATGAGAATGCTCCGGTGAAATGAAACAAGTTTTCTTATCAATAGATTGATGCTCTATCGAAGCCTTGTTAATAAAAGTCTAGTACATTGATATCTAGATAAAAATAACTAACGCCTTATACTAAAACTATGAGAGTAACACTTAAAAAATCGACTATACGCGCCCTGCAAGGCTTAATATTAGCCTTTGGTTCGCCTTTGGGTTGGTTAACGATTCAATATTTGATTGGTGTATCTATTACAGCTGAGCTTGAAACAAACTCAGGCGTATACCTGTATATGTTATTTGGTACCATGATTGTGTTTACCCTTTTTGGTTACTATGTCGGTGAGAAAGAAGACAATAGTGAGATGCTATCCTTTCGAGATCCACTCACTGGTGTATTCAATGTGCGCTACTTTAGAGAAAGGCTTAAAGAAGAAATCATTGAGGCTCACCGCGACAATACCCCGCTTACACTGATCTATTTCGATTTGGATCACTTTAAAAACGTCAACGATAAATACGGTCATGCCGTTGGCGACGAAGCGCTGGTAACCGTTTGCCATGCGGCATCAAAGGTATTGAGAAAACACGAAATACTAGCGCGTGTTGGTGGAGAAGAATTTGTTGGTCTATTGCCAAGGTGTTCACTGGAAGACGGATTACATACCGCAGAGAGGCTTATCAAGAAAGTATCGGCCACCCCTATCGCAATAAATGCGAATAACCAATTTTTCATCACAGTCTCAGCGGGTGTCGCCACATTAGCGGAAGAAGATGATGACAATACGTTATACACTAAAGCCGATTCTGGGCTATACAAAGCCAAAAACAACGGAAGAAACAGAGTTGAATTGGCCTAATTGGTTCCTAAAAAATGCTTCAAAATGAAAATGAGCGCTGCAATTAAATTACGATTTTTGCTAATATGATGTCTATAACGTGTTCCCTAGAGCAATAAAAATTAAATGAAATCCAAGACATTTAAGTCTTTTAATTTCTTAAAGCACTGCTTTTTTACCATCACATTACTCGTTGTATTAGTACTGCTGGTAAACATTAATTCAGTCATTCAATCAGTGTCAACGCTGTATGATAATAACTCGCCTGTATTTATTGATACAAAATTCAGCTACCTGAAAGATACCTCAGGCACAATTAATATTAATGACATATTTGAAGTCGCTGACAATTTCACAAGCGTCATACCCACACAAATTCCATTTAGTCTAGAAAATCATACCTATTGGATAAAAGTACAAATTCAAAATTTATCCAGCACTCGAGAAAACCTAGTTTTATTCGCAGATAACAATTTTCTTGCTGACTTTGATGTTTATCTTATTGATTCGAGCAAACAAAAGGTTCAACAACTCTTACCAAAGCCAAACACGACGTTGTTTAACATATTTCCCCATCACACGTTTTCTATTTCCTCCAACACAACGCAGGAAATACTCATAAAAATCACGTCTGAAGGGCCTCCTAGTATTCCGCTCAAATTAATAACGCCGGAAGCATTCGAAACCGTCACTTCATTCAACAAACTTATTTATGGCATATTTATTGGCGGCGTATTAGTTATCGCACTGTATTACCTTGTGTTATTTATCACCATAAAAGACATTGTTTACTTAATTTATGTAGGCTACCTATTTTGTGCCCTGTTGATTATGTCGGCAATAACTGGTTTTAGTCATTTAATGCTAACACCAGAATTACAACCAGCCCTGCAAAACAGCATGATGTTGCTGCACTTTTTATTGGTCATTTTTCTATTACTTTTCACAATTGTTTTCTTAAGATTTGACCCGAAAAAAAGCCTCATTTTTCGTACCACTATTGCCTATTGTATTTTCTTAGTCGGTGTCTATTTATTTACATTGCCTATGTCACATCAAATACAGGCAAATTGGTTCTTCGGCTTACAACCCGTGACCTATTTACTTGGAATAACTGCTGTATTTGTGCAGTTCAGGTCTAAAATTGTTTGGGCTAAATATTATGCATTATCGTGGTTACCTTTACTGATTGGCAGCGCAATACAACCCTTGGTATTACTGAATATCATCGAATCCAGCTACGTAACGCGTAACGCTTTTTTGTTTGCCGTATTTGTTGAAATAATCCTGATGTCGTTTGCACTTGCCGAACGCGTAAGACGCTTGGAATTTGAACGGTTTAACGAGGTTACCTTTCATTTGGCAACAGGCATTCCGCGCAAAACAGTCTTGGAAAATAAACTAAGGCACTTTATCGATAAGAAGCAGCAAAATTTCAGTGTTATCGTCATTGCACCTAAACATCTTGATCTGCTTGATTACTATTTAGATGAAACAGCACAGTTCCAGTTTCTTAGAAAGTGTGAGAATAAGCTTAATTCGCTCTTTAGATTAAATAACGCCGTCGTTCCTTTAATTAAAGATAAACAAAAGGTTTGTATCATCAATAACAACAAGTTGGCGGTGATTGTCGATAACTCACAAGCAGATCAGCCTTTAGAAACACTGTGCAAGTCCATACAATTTGTCGTGTCTGAAAGCGCACAGTTCACAAATTCAGCACTCCCTATTAGTTGTAACTTAGGCATTGCAAGCTACCCTGTGCATGCAATTAGTGCACAGTCACTTATTAACAAAGCAATAATTGCTGCTGAAGATGCACAACTAAACGTTGCTCATTGGCAGTTTTATCAGGGAAATAACCCACAAGAATTAGACAGTATACTCAAACTGGCGGTTGAGCTAAGAGCGGCAATTGCATCAAATGAGTTAGCCCTTTATCACCAACCTCAGGTTGATTTAAAAACACGTCAAGTATGTAGCAGCGAATGCTTATTACGTTGGTTTCACCCTGAAAAAGGTGAAATTGCGCCGGATGTATTTATACCAATTGCTGAAAAATTTGGTCTGATCAATGAAGTCACGTTGTGGGTTATCAATCGTGCACTACAACAACAACGTATGATCATAGAGCAGCAAGCCACCCAACAAATGCTTTCTATTAATATCAGTATTCATGACATACTACATGAACAGTTCTTACTCAATGTCGTTGAATTAGTAGATGCATCTGAAATTCCTGCCGACAAAATTATATTTGAACTCACCGATGTCATTTCGTCTTCTCAATTGGAAAAAGCGAGCTACAATATTTCGCAACTTCAGGAACTGGGTATTACCGTAAGTACCAATAGTTTTGAATCTAAATTTACCGATTTAGCAAACACACAAAATGCTCCGTTTCAGGAAGTTAAAATAACCCGTCAAATTACCAATGAAATTGTTAATTGTCCGCAAAAGCAATCTGTAGCACATGCATTGTTCACCTTAGCAAAGGGTTTAAACATGGAAGTAGTTGCCGAAGGAATAACGACTGAACAAGAGGAACGTTTCCTACGTGATTTAGGTTGTGATATTGGCCAAGGGTTCTTTTACGCAAGACCAATGTCAATTGACGACTATTTATTTTGGTTGTCGCAGCTGTCAAATGGCCGCGCAAGTTTTACCGTTGAAGGTGAATTAGTTAACTAATACCAAAAAAAGTACAAAAAAAGCCGAGATAATTTGCTATCTCGGCTTATATATTTGTTATACAACAATAATTATTTATTTTGCACTTCGGCGCTTATTAACCGCTTGCGCTAGGTTTTCTAATAGCACTTCAGTATCCTGCCAGCCAATGCATGCGTCCGTGACACTTTGGCCATAAGTTAAAGGCTGTCCTTCCACTAAGTCTTGACGCCCTTCAACTAAGTGACTTTCTACCATCACGCCAAAAATATTGCCATTGCCGTCTGCAACTTGTTCGCTGACATCTTCGCACACAAGCATTTGGTTCTTATACTGTTTCTTAGAATTCGCATGACTAAAATCAATCATGATCTTAGGATTCAAATTAGCCGAGGTTAATTGCTCTGTTACTTGTGCCACGCTCTCAGCGTCATAATTTGTCTCTTTTCCGCCTCTAAGAATAATATGACAGTCAGCATTACCTGTGGTTTCAACGATAGCGGAATGACCATATTTGGTAACTGATAAGAAATGGTGCGGCGCACTTGCTGCACCAATCGCATCGATCGCGATTTTAATTGTGCCATCCGTGCCATTTTTAAACCCAACAGGACAAGACAAGCCAGATGCTAACTCACGGTGCACCTGACTTTCAGTAGTACGCGCACCAATTGCTCCCCAACACATGAAATCAGCCATATATTGTGGAGTAATCATATCTAAGAACTCGCCTGCTGTTGGTAGGCCAAGATCGTTAAGGTTTAATAACAGTTGGCGCCCAATGCGCAATCCGTCATTTAGTTTGAAGCTATTATCCATGTATGGATCATTGATCAATCCTTTCCAACCTACTGTTGTACGTGGTTTTTCAAAATAAACGCGCATTACCACTTCAAGTGACGCTTTATATTTTTCACGTAGTTCGACCAAGCGACGACCATATTCCATGGCGGCTTCTGTGTCGTGTATAGAGCATGGTCCAATCACCACCAACAATCGGTCGTCTTCACCATTAAAAATTTTGCTAATAGCTGCACGACCCGAAAATACTGTTTCTGATGCTTTTTCTGATGCAGGAAATCGCTCTAATAAAGCGACTGGCGGTAACAATTCTTTGATTTTATTTATTCTGACATCATCAGTTTGGTAGAACATAGTATTTTCTCTTACTTCTTAAATATGATTTTCTTAATCTTTACGTCTAGACACCTAGAGTTATAATCCCGTCAGCTAATTTATCAGTGTTATAAGGTGAATACCAACAGTATTTGTTAAAAAACCAGATATAATAAAAAGTAATACCTAATGAAAATTTTCAGTCTAACATTCTTATACGAAAGTCTTAGGATTAGATGTACAATCAATTTTTTGTGATGTTTAAGAAGGAACTGCAATTTACGAAAACTCTTTTAATAATAACTGTCAACTAAACCGGAGAACGATATTCCAATGATAAATAACACGCTCCCACTCCTGGATCTACATCGGCATCTCGATGGAAACATTCAACCTGAAACCATCTGGCGTCTTGCTGAAAAAAATAACATCGCACTTCCTTGTCAAACATTGGAAGAATTTATACCTCATGTGCAGATACAAAAAAGCGAACCTGACCTAGTTTCTTTCCTGAAAAAGCTAGATTGGGGAGTTGCCGTGCTGAAAACACTCGACGATTGTAAGCAAATCGCCTATGAAAATGTTCGTGACGCTCATAATGCTGGCATTGACTACGCAGAATTACGATTTTCACCTTATTATATGGCGATGAATCACAACTTGGTCATTGAAGACGTAGTTGCCGCGGTAATTGATGGCATTAAACTGGGCACCAAAGAATTTCAGACGAAAGTCAATCTTATTGGCATTATGAGTCGCACTTTTGGTGTTGAAGCATGCCAGAAAGAATTAGATGCGATTCTTGCACACAAACAACATTTTGTTGCTGCAGATTTGGCTGGTGACGAACTAGGATACCCTGGCGAGCTATTCGTATCGCACTTTGATCAGGTTAAAAAAGCTGGTTTACAAATCACCGTGCACGCAGGTGAAGCCGCAGGTAGCGAAAGCGTTTGGCAAGCTATCAATCAACTAGGAGCAACTCGCATTGGTCACGGTGTGGCGATAGCAAGCGATGAAAAGCTCATGGACCACATGCGCACTAATAACATTGCTATTGAATCATGTCTAACATCTAACTATCAAACAGGTACCGTCAGCAATCTAGCAACGCATCCCATTAAAGTATTTCTTAATCATGGTTTGATTGCTTTTCTAAATACTGATGATCCTGCTGTTGAAGGCATTGAACTTAAACACGAATATGAAGTTGCCCGCCAACAACTCAATCTAACAAGCAATGAATTAACTCAAATACAGGAAAATGCCTTAAAGGCCGCATTTTTGAGTGATGGAGAAAAACAAGCATTGGTTAATGCATGCCAAAACAAATAGAATCATAAACAACCAATGATATTGTAAACAGACAATGTAAACGATTTTTACACTGCCTAGATAAATTACGACTACACTGTATTTTTCAGTAAGTAATTTAATATTCGCTCGGTAATTTAACTAGAAAAGAGCTTAAGTATTCAGTTAAAATAATCGGCTGCGGTCAAAGTACCGTAAGAACAATTCAGTAAAACACCCTTGATAGCAGTTAGCAACGTGTTACGAGCACTGGCTTGAAACTTACTGGGACATAAAAATATAAGCAATTATAAGGTTATATCTCATGGCTACACCTCATATAGAAGCAAAAGAGAACGAATTCGCTAAAACGGTATTGATGCCTGGCGACCCACTACGCGCAAAATTTATTGCCGAGAACTTTTTAGATGATGCCAAATGTATTACTCGCGTGCGTAATATGTTCGGTTACACCGGCACATACAAAGGCAAACCTATTTCCGTAATGGGTTCTGGCATGGGTATTCCGTCAATCTCAATTTACGCAACAGAACTATACAAAGATTACGGCGTTGAAAATATTATCCGTATTGGTTCGTGTGGCGCAGTTCGCGACGACATAAAAGTGAGAGATGTCATCATTGGTATGGCAGCAAGCACCGACTCAAATGTTAACCGCCAACGCTTCAATAACTGTGATTTCGCTGCATGTGCTGATTTTGGTTTATTACAAAAAGTAGTTAACACCGCTGAAAAACTAAATAAACCTGTGCATGTGGGTAACGTTTTCACCGCTGATCTATTCTATACACCGCAACCTGAAATGTTTGCAACAATGGAAAAACACGGCATTTTAGCGGTAGAAATGGAAGCAGCTGGCTTATATGGTGTTGCAGCGGAGTATGGCAAGAAAGCGCTAGCCGTGTTTACTGTAAGCGATCATATTAAAACAGGCGAGCAAACTACGGCTGACGAACGTGAGAACACGTTTAAAGATATGATGGAATTAACGTTAGAAAGTATTCTTTAATTTCTCGTTAATTACACACTGAACACACTAAAAAGCCAGCTTAATATCATTGGGCTGGCTTTTTGTTATATAGATCATGATGAACTTCCGTACGAATCAAATTACTATTCTTCTGATAATTCTTTAAAGTCATCCAAATAGCGTTCAAGCTTGCGAAAGAACTTCTTTTTTTGCTTTTCCGTCAAACTATTGAGTTGGTAATGCAACATTGATAAATACACTGCGTTGTTATTCTGAGCCAGTTGTTTATGTTCATCTTTCCGGTATTCTCTACCATGAACAACTAGATCAAGGAATACACTAGTAAACAGTTGGCGCTCAGTTTCATTCGATAACAATGAATCAAATTTTACGAGCCACAAATCTCTGAAATCAATCCAATAAGAAAAAGTACTTGTTAAGCCTGTCACTTTGTCACGAAGTGATTGCTTTTGTGTCTTAGTTAATGGACCAAACCACTCCTTAAATCCATCATAGTAATCATCATAGCGCTCGTTATACCACTCGTCTTTGGTTAGCTCTTCCCTATCCTCTCTAAACTCTTGATTTTGTTTGGCGATAGCGTCAACCAGTTGTTTTCGTTGTTTAGACGTTAAACTGAATGCTATAGGCTCGAGTTGTGGTGCCAAATGCGCGAGTAAAACGCGCCAATGTTCTCTTAACTGTTGATTGTGGCGTGTGAGTTGTTCGAGTGAAATACCCTGTTCTACATTTTCACGAAAGGCAGCTAAATCGGCACTATACTTGGGTAATTGTGTTTGACGATGCCAACGTAAGTTACTTTCAATAACTTGGTCAAAGGCACGCTGTTGTGATTTATTTAAGTCGACATAATCATCAACGTACCAATTCACCCACCAATCTATGTGATTATAAACAAAAGTAAAACTACAGCCAGAAAGCAGAACTACGCATATCAAACAACTAAAACGTTTTAGTGTAAGCATTGGCATAACCTACCTATTGCGTCACAGCTTGTTTGACCTTTTCTTTATAACTGCGGCTGACTTTAAGCTCTTTACCGTTAGACATCACCAAGTAATACTCACCGTTAAGTTGACTACAAAACTTGTCTATATATTGTTTGTTCACAATCGTGGAGCGATGGCTTCTTACAAACTGTTTTGGATCTAGCATTTCCTCAAGCTGTTTCATGGTTTTTCGCAAGATATGTGTATGTTCTTCGGTGTGAACACACATGTAATCGCCCGCAGCATCAATCCATAAAATATCTTTTACAGGCACTCTGCTCACTTCTCCAGCATCTTTAATTGGAAGCACATCAGAATAGCGCGTTAAGTTGACGGTGTTACTGGTATCAAGCTCGTTCATAATCGTCGAATAATCGCTACCAGTTACATCACTGACCAGTTTAACCAATTGTTCTTTGTGTTGTTCTAATGAACGATTTGTAAATGCAGTTCTGACTTTTTCTAGCGTACGCGCTAAGCGATCATCATCAACTGGTTTCATCAGATAATCATGCGCAGAAACTTCAAATGCCTTTAGCGCGTATTGATCAAATGCCGTTACGAAAACTATGATAGGTAATGGTATTTCCTGTTCTATCAGCGTTCTAACCACTTCAAAGCCATCTACGCCCGGCATTTGAATGTCTAAAAAGAGAAGATCCGGCTCGTAGGCACGAATTGCTTCTATCGCTTCGCGGCCATTATTACAGGTAGTAATAATCTTGATGTCAGCATGTTCTTCTAGTCGTACCGCCAACCCCTTTCTAGCAAGAGGCTCATCATCAACGATGATCGTAGTGAGTGTTTTAGTCACAGTTACTTTCCAATGTCATACGGCATTCTGATGTTAACTTTAACACCTTTTGGTTCGTTATTGGATACAACCAAGGAGAAATCATCACCATAAAGTGCCGTTAATCTTTCTCTGGTATTCGCAAGACCAACCCCGTTCTCTCTGAAAAGGTTGCCGCCTTTAATTTCTGCACCAGGACCATTGTCAGATAGTTCCAACAGTAAGTCATTGCCAAAGCGGTTAACGGTAACAGTGATCGTGCCACCTTCTTCAAGCGCCGCAATGGCGTACTTAATTGCATTTTCTGCTAACGGTTGCAAAATCATGCTTGGTACACGGGCTTTCTTACAGTCGTCAGCAATGTGGATTTCAACATTTAGGCGCTCTTCAAATCGCACTTTTTCAATGTCTAAATAGAGCTTTAACGCATGAAGTTCATTTTCAAGCGTCACGGTTTTCATCGGATCTTTATCAAGTGAGTATCGTAAAAACTCACTAAGTTTAGTCACCATACCATTGGCGGTCTTATTTTCTTTTACCAATATAAGCGTAGAAATTGCATTGAGCGTATTAAAGAGAAAATGTGGGTTTAATTGATAACGCAGCATTTTGAGTTGCGCCTGATGCGCTACAGTATTCGCTTGCAGTACACTTTGTTTCTCTTTTTGCAGCATTTGATAGTACTTAGTACCAAAATAAAGCACTGACCAACTCAACATAATTGAGAAAGAGAACAGGCTGTTTTTGGTGTAGTACAACCAAAAATCTGGACGATATCCGTGTTTGTATATTTCCCAATAATTAAGGTTCTGTATGACCTGCCAAATAACCCCCATGATATATGACGCTAGAAAGCCAATGATAAGGATTTTAATTGGGGAGTAATTCCAAATACGTTGGTATAAGTACCTTAAAGGTACGCTCAATAACCAACCGGCATATGCATTGAGGAAAATGATAATCACAAACAGGTCACGTAAGTCATGCAACAGTGATCCTAGGTAATGCACTAACGCAAAACCAAACCACCCTGCTGAATGAACAATCCAAAACAACCTGTTTTTATTTTCTAAAAATTCTTTCCAATTCACAAAAGATTACCGCTATTACTCCATTAACTTAATTATGCGTCACTCGCTGGACTCACGCATTGTTGTTAATCGTAAGTTATTCGCTTCTTGTCTCATTTTATCGCTTAGTTCGTCTTCTTCCATGAAATACTTATCAATGCCCTGAAACTGCATTAACGCCAGCGACAGGTATTTTTCACTATTATATTCTAATGCGCGTTCAAAATACCATAATCCATTGATTAAAAAGCACAAACATAGGTAACGCATAACCATTTCAACATCAAAATCATAGAGAT
This sequence comes from Thalassotalea fusca, assembly GCF_053485835.1. Classification (NCBI taxonomy): domain Bacteria; kingdom Pseudomonadati; phylum Pseudomonadota; class Gammaproteobacteria; order Alteromonadales; family Colwelliaceae; genus Thalassotalea; species Thalassotalea fusca. The sequence goes on along the minus strand of NZ_JBQRUN010000012.1, from coordinate 28,568 downwards.
TTATGTCTTCGGCATGCAAGTTTGTTTTAAAAAGTAAAATGAGTTTTTCAACGCTGGCTTGCTTGTCTAAGCGATTGATTGCAATGCACATTGCAACATCAAATGCGGGATGTGCTAGGCAGCATGACTCAAAATCAACCAACAACAAATCCCCTTTTGCGGGATGTTGTGACACGTAAGCGCACTCTTTTACATATTCACTCAAGTTAGGTTGTATAATATTGGCAAAATTCAAGTCTCCATGGCAAACCACTAACTGCTGTTTGGAGCTTTGCGGGATGTGTTTACGAATAAGCGTTTTAATTTCATCATAAACAGCATCACTGAGTTGGCATTTGTTCAACAGTGCCAGCGTGGTTTCAGCAATGTTTAATGGCGGTATTTCATCACTTGTGACCTGATGAAGTTTATTTGCTAAGCCGCAAGTAACTGCTATTTTTTCCGCAAGCGGCAATGTCATCGATTCAAGCACAATATGTGGAATGAATTCATAAATTAGCAAATGTTCAGCCTGAGCAATTAATTCGGTTGAGATATTACTGGAAGACAACAGTAACGCCGTGTGCTTTTCAAGCATTAGGCTGGCATCATCAGGCGCATTAAAGCGCTTAACAAAGTACTGCTTGTTGTTTGCGCGAACAGCAAAGCTATGCCTGCTTAGCCCATTGTGCTCAAATGGAATTACTTCTATTGGAGCCGACAGCGCGTGAGACAATAGCTTTTGCTCAACTTGAGTAATTTCTACTACGTTATTAAACAATAGCAGAAACCTTACCTAGGTTTTCTTGTGACTGGCGTTTAACCTGACGCCATGAATAATAACCATATACCGCAATAATTACGTAGAGCACAAAAAGCAACGCGGTAGGCATCAATTGTTTTTCAATGTAAATATAGATTGAAACCACATCGATCACGACCCAATACAACCAGTTTTCTAACACTTTTTGCGTCACCAGGTACGTCGCAAATACCGCAAATACCGTCGTAAAGCTGTCTATATATGGAAAATGCGTTGGCGTAAAATTAGCCATTAACCAGCCAACGATGACAGAAACGCCAGTAAGGGCAAAACAAATTTTGCCATGTAGTGCCAAAGACCAACTGATAATTGGCTTACTGGTTAATTGCGTGGCATGAGGTTGCTGGTAGCTACGCCACGCATACCAACCATATATGGCCATTAAAAAGTAATACACTTGTAACAGACTATCCATCCAAAGATAGACGTCGTAAAACAAGACGGTATACAGAGAAGTGCTAATTAATGCCATAGGCCAGCACAAAATATTATTGCGTGCGGCAAATACAACATAAGCTAACGCAGTAATAACCGCTGCCCATTCTAGCAGCGGTAATTGACTGTAATACTGAAGAACACTTTCCATTTATTCCACCAATAGGTGCGATCGGTCACTGCCGATAATCTTGCAAATGAAAACCGTTGCTTGCGTTTGCATATGAACCTGCTTGATCGCTGACATTACCGTTGATGTTGCAAGGTCGTATTCACCAAAAACCTGAGTACTCATACCATTGGTTACGACACGCAACTCAGAAACTTGCTTCAACTGTTCAACAAAGCCCCAAATATGTTTTTTGTATTCAGCTTCAGCTAAAGGATACATACTTATTTCAATAGAGATATCCAATTTGTTCTCCTTAGAATGACCAGTCCAAAGTGACGCCGATATGGCGAGGTGCATTATAACGAACATACTCTTTGCTCGCCCAGTCTAAGTCTGGTTCATTACCAAAATAAAAACCACGTGAAGCGATTTTCTCATCGGTTAAATTGCGTCCCCATAGATAAACCGCCCAGCTCTCGGCTTCGTAACCAACGCGCATATCAACTTGATGAGAATCATCTGCTTTTTCACTATGACTATCTGAGAAATAAAAATCACTCTTACCTGACACTGAGGCACTGGCAAAAATGCCTGAATCAGCACGATATACGCCCGAAAATGAATAAGTTAAGTCTGGAGCATGCGCCAGTTGTCGACCAGAAATATCGATTTCACTACCATATTTATCAAAGTAAGCGTAGTCATCGTAGCTAGCATCTAAATACCCTAGCGCAGCTGACAACACGAGGTTTGCTGTAGCCTGCCAATCTGCTTCGAATTCTATCCCTGAACTAGTTGAACTAGCAGCGTTTGCGGTGTAAATAGTGAAGCGCTGTGGATTATCAGGATCTTGTTGAGACGCATTAACTTGCTGATCACGTCTATCCATATAAAATGCAGCTAAACGCGTAGTTACGCTGTTACTAGCAAATGATGACTTAACGCCAATTTCATAGTTATAAAGCGTTTCTGTATCAAACTCTTTAAATTGAGATAACGCAGCAGGTAGCCCCATATTAAATCCACCCGCCTTGTATCCTTTAGCGAGACGAACATAACTGTCGTGGTCTGACGTTAATTGGTAGCCTAGCGAAACATGTCCGCCCCACATAGTTTCAGAAGGTGAAAATGCGTCGCCGTTACTATCAGCATAGTCGACTGAACGACGCTCAATACGCAAACCTGTAGACATGTGTACTTTTTCATTTAGTTGGCTGTCAAGTTGACCGAATAAAGCAGCATTACTTGCGTCATATTGAGAGTCCAGAATTTCGTCTGGCCAACCATTATAAGAAGAATCTAAATCATTGTTCTCTTCTAATTCACTCAAATAAACACCAAATAACCAGTCAGTGGTGCCATTGAATATTTTCTGTTGTTCTTTAGAAGCAAAACGAAGTTCTTGCGACAACACTTGTCTATCAGCTTTTTTCGCCCACAAATATTCGTATACACAAGGGATAACATCATCCGTTTGACCATTGCCATTTTCATCATAATAGTCTGTGCATGACTTACTTCCCCAATAGTCAGGGTTTGCCCAATCACCGTCATAGGCATGTGTATGATCGGTATCCGTGAAACTGGTGATTGCGGTAATATCTGCAAAATCAGCACCGTCGTAGCTCAACTTTAACGCACTACCGAGTGAATTTTGACTATCTTCACCAGGATGATCGGTCAAAGTGTTAAAACCGTTATTATCTAGCGTCCAAGCATCATAGCCATTGTCCATATCTGCAAACAACAACGTAAAGTCAGCGCTAAGATGTTCAGTCGCCTGATACTGTAGCTTTACTCGACCTGTTAGTTCGTCAATGGCATTAGAGTCGTCAATATTCAGGTAGCTATTGTCTCGGTAGCCATTTTGTTGATGGCTTTCAACCGAAATGCGATAGCCAAGCTTATCGCTCGCCTTACCTGAGGTGAAACCTGCGACGTTAACTAAGTTATCATCACCTAACGATAAAGATAAGCCATGTTCAGACACGTCTGTAGGCTGGTTACTCTGAACATAAATCATTCCAGCTAAAGCGTTGGCACCAAAACGCGTGCCTTGTGGGCCTCTTAATACTTCTACCTGCTGAACATCATACATTGACGCAGCCATACCTAAGCCTGACAAATCAATATCGTCAATAATAAAGCCTACCGAAGCGTTAGGCGCACCGCGATATTCAGACCGCTCACCGACGCCACGTATTTGAATATACTTTGGTCTAGAAGACCCACCTGCATAGTTGATATTAGCGATTTTGTTTAACACTTCCTGAAAGTGCTGAATACTTTGATCTTGAATATCTTGCTCGTCAACGATAGCGACACTGGTTGGCAACTGAGTAATATTTTGCTGACGAAAATCGGACGTAACAATAACGCGCTCGATATCAGTAGTGTTAGTGTCAGCGATGACAGATGAAGAAGTAACGCCTGCTAATACGGCTAATGCGACAGGGCTTTTTAGAATATTCATGTTTTTCTCGTTAAACGTTATTTTAGGCATAACAATGACAACACACAGAAAAACAAGGTTGTTTGCCATTCCTACGCCAGAATTATCCAGATCAGGTTCAAAGGGTTTGCAGTTGCATCTCAGTCATACAGACACCCCTTGGCGAAGCGGATTCTAACAATTTATTACCGGTTTAACACCCGAAATTACAAATATTTTGAATTGGGATGATATTTAGAGTGCTTGAGTGGGACGAAGCAATCACGAGAAAAGAAATGATACGGCACTTGCTTTTAGAGTAGATCGAACAAAAAGATGCAAGTGCCTGTTTAATGACAAGCCTAAAAACAAGGATTAGTTACACAACATCCGGCCTAAGGGTTCACCGCCGACTAAATGCATATGAATATGATACACCTCTTGCCCACCATGCTGATTACAATTCATGATAAGGCGGTATCCGTTTTCTGCGATTCCTTCCGCAGCCGCAAGTTTCGCTGCCACAGTGACCATGCGACCTAGCGCCAGCTCATCACTTTCTTCTACATCATTTACCGTAGGAATTAACTTATTTGGGATGATCAATATATGGGTTTTCGCTTTAGGCGTAATGTCGCGAAATGCAGTAACCAATTCATCTTGATAAAGCAATTCTGTGGGGATCTCTTGTCGTATTATTTTCGAAAAAATCGTTTCTTCAGCCATGATAAAACTCTCTCTAATCTCTAAATAGGTATTGCCCTAAGTGTAGCGATAAACAGTTAAAGACAATACCTTTTTTTAATCATTAGTAGCTATGCATCTGCCGCAAGCCACACTTTAGTCTTTCTACCCCAACGTTTAACATCTTCAACCAGCAGATAATTAACTGGCACCAAAATCAAGGTAATAAACGTGGCGAAAATAATGCCAAAACCCAAAGACACCGCCATAGGAATTAAGAACTGTGCTTGCGTAGCTTTTTCAAAGAGTAATGGCATTAGCCCGATAAACGTTGTTAATGATGTGAGCATTACTGGCCTGAACCTTGCCCTACCCGCAATGAGTACAGCATCATGTACGAGTTCTCCCGAAATTCGCTTCTTGTTGATGTAGTCCACTAATACCAAAGAGTCATTAACGACTACGCCAATTAACGCCATTAATCCCAGCATACTCATGATCGTGAGATCCATCCCCATGATCCAGTGCCCAATTACAGCTCCTATAGCGCCAAAAGGAATGACTGACATCACAATTATTGGTTGCAGGTACGATTTAAATGGAATCGCCAGCAAACAATAAATGATGAAAAATACAAAAATCAGCCCCCAATACAGACTACCGAAAGATTCAGCCTGCTCTCTTGCTTCGCCTTCAAGTGTATAGCTTAACCCAGGGTATTTAGAAGCAAGTTCGTCTAAAAACTGCGCTAAATCACTATTGAGAACCGTCATGTTTGTGGCTTCTTTATCAACATCTGCGGTGACGTTAACGGTTCTAAACCGATCAATTCGATTGATTTCCGACGGGCTGCGGCCAGGGATCAATTTAGCGACATGATCTAACGGCACTTTACCTCCTGACGGGGTATTGATAAGCATATTACTCAAACTAGCAATTGATTGACGTTCCTCAAGTGGAAATTTAACCATTACGCGTACGTCATCACGCCCGCGTTGAATACGTTGAATTTCAGCACCAAAAAATGCATTTCTGACTTGTCGGGTAATGTAAGAACTCGACATGCCCAATGCATATCCTTGAGCTGTAAGCTCTATCTGCAATTCTTCTTTGCCGTTTGATAACGAATCAGAAATTTCAAAGGCTGTCGGATAGGTTGCCAATCGTTGCTTTACTTGCTCAGACGCCTCTTTTAATGTGGACAATTCTGACGCAGTTAACTGTACGTCAATCGGATCACCGCCTCGTCCGATTTCAGCACGAAACGTTAAGCTTTCTGCGCCCGGCAATGTGCCAATTAAGCTTCGCCATTCCTGAACGAGCTCTCTAGTGCCAATGCCTGTATCGTTTTGATCTGCAGGTAATATTTCAAAACGCACACGACCCTGTTCGTTTTGCGTTATCGCTAATATATTTAAAATAACGCTATTGCCATCTTCATCGCGATATTTGTCTTTAAGCACTTTGGCAGCATTCGACATTTTTTCGACATAAGCATCAACAACATCGTAGCTTGTACCGACTGGCATGGTCAGATTAGCTCTGGCGGTTTCGCTAGGAATCCTTGGAAAGAATACAAACTTGGTCCAGCCGCTAACAATAAACGCCAATATCAATGCAAACGTACCAACGAACAGTGCAAGAGTGGTCATTCTGTTTTTTGTCGCACGTTTTAATATCGGTTGGTAGTATTTCAAAATGGCATTTTCAAAGCCATCAGCAAAATTTTGCTGCCACTGAGAAAATTTAGATTGGCTCTTCTTTTCGCCACGCAATTTTAGGTTCTTCAAATGAGACGGTAGTACAAACTTAGACTCAATCAAAGAGAAAATAAGCACAGGTATGACAATGACAGGGATTTGCGCGAAAATAGCGCCACGTTGCCCTTCTATAAACGCTAACGGCAAAAATGCCGCAATTGTGGTCAGTATGCCAAACGTAACGGGTACCGCCACTTCTTCAGTCCCTTTGACGGCCGCTTCTATGCCTGAGCTGGCTGTCTGGGTATGCCGATAGATGTTTTCCCCCGTAACAATGGCGTCGTCTACCACGATACCTAAAACCAATATGAAACCAAACAAGCTCATGATATTGATAGAAATATCAAAGATCGGCATCATGATAAATGCGCCCATAAAGCTAATAGGAATACCAATAAACACCCAAAAGGCAATGGAAGGTCTTAAGAATAACGTCAGCAGCAACAACACTAAAAAGCCACCTTGTAATGCATTGCTAATCAATGTATTTAAACGGCTTTTAACAATCTCAGAATCATCATCCCAGTAACTTAACGAAAACCCATCAGGTAAACTAGCTTGTCTTTCTTTGATGTAGTCTTTCACAGCATCTGCAACGTCAATAGCACTTTGATCGCCAATACGGTAGACCTCAATGAGTGCCGCCTGCTCTCCATTAAAGCGCGCGCGTAATGGTTTCTCTTCAAAGCTGTCATCAACATTTGCAACATCACTGACACGAATAAGTGAGCCATCAATATTGGTTTTTACGATGATTTTCTCAAATTCATCACGGCGATACGCTTGGCCTTTACTTCGTACAAGCACATCCCCCCCTTCGGTTCTCACATTACCTGCAGAAAGATCCAATGAACTTTCTTTAACAGCGTCTGCAATGTCAGAGAGGGTTAACTGATATTGTTGTAATCTGTCCTGACTCACCTCAATATTTATTTCATAATTGCGTACCGCATCCAAAGAGACTTGTGTGATTTGTGATAAGTTTAGTAAGTCATCTCGCACTTTTTCAGCAAATTGGCGGATCTCTTTTTCGCCATGTTTTGACGATACGGTAACGGCGATCACTTCTCGTTTACGTTGTAATACTGAAATTACGGGTTTTTCAGCATCTGCCGGGAAAGTATTTATCGCGTCAACGCGACTTTTTACATCATTAAGTAACTCTCTTACATCATAACCAGAGTCAGCTTCAATTCTTACGGCAGCAGAACCTTCAACCGAAGTACTTGAAATCTTTTTGATCCCCTCGAGATCTTGAACAGCTTCCTCTATACGGATCGCAACGCCCTGTTCAACATCTTCAGGTGTCGACCCCCTCAAGCTAACTTGTACATTAACAACATCGGATTCAAACGACGGAAATACTTCAAGCGGTATGTTGCTTTTTATCGAAAAAATGCCAGCCAGCAGAATCGTGATCATTAATAAATTGGCGGCAACATGATTTCGGGCAAACCAAGCGATCATTAGCGTTCTCCCTGCTTACGTGCCGCTCGTTGAGCGCGTATTTTTTCTTGCTCTTCTTTTGGTAGTTGGGCAAATTCTTCTTTTGTTAACCTTTTACCGCGTTCTGGTTTTTTTATTGGATGAACATCCGCAGGCACACTTTGTGAAGGTTGTTCATTTGAATGATTAACCGCAACGGGTGTACCTGATGTTACTTGACCTAAAGGTGTCAGTACGAGGTTTTCACCAGGCAACAAGCCTGAAGAAACAATCGCAAATTTTTCATTTTGCCAGGCAATGCTAATTTCCTTTCTCAGTAGCTTGTTATTGTCTACCACGTAAACGTAACTACCTTGATAGATGGTTTTGTTGGGTATTTTGATGCTGTTTTCTACCACTTTTCCTTTGATATTAGCCGTAACGTACTGGCCTATTTTTAAAGGAAAATTGTTTTCAGCTTTCTTGCCATAGGGATCATCAATTTGTGCAACAACATAAAGTTGTTGTGAACTCTCATCAAAAGCCCCTTCCGTTCTGACAATGCGGCCATGCCATTCCTGTCGGCCAGTTAAATCTGAAACCAAGGTTACCGCTGGTTGCTCATTAACACTCTCCTGCTCAAATCGATTGCTTTCTGGCAACAACATATAGGGCAAGTCTTTGTTTTTAATCGGTAGTCTCACTTCGATATAGTCAACCGCATAAATTTCAGCTAACTGCGTGCCAGAAGAAACGACTTGTCCAACATCAACCTTTTTAGACAGTACACGACCGCGATATGGCGCAATGATTTTTGAACGTTCAAGCGCCAGCTCAGCCTTTGTCAATGAGGCTTCTGCTGAACTAACTGAGGCCTTAGCGGCTAATAACTGTGGCTTACGAAGCACAAGCTCTGGCGCTTCACCGCCATTTCCTAATCTAATCCAATCTTGCTTTGCTTGTTCGACTCTTGCTTCTTCTTCACTCAAAGCTTGTCTTGCACTGTACAAACTAGAGCGCGCAATTTTTACTTCTGCTTTAAGATCTCTATCATCCAGTTCAAGTAAAATATCACCTTTCTCAAAGAAACCTCCATCTCTGAAGGTGTGACTAATACGAATGATTTCACCTGATACTTGGGGAAGCAACACGCTTTGCGTGCGGGGTTTTACTGTTCCATAGCTGTTTATTGTTAACGCAACATTCTCGCTTGCCAACGATATAACATCAACATTCAGTTGCGGTGCTTGACTAGGACGCCCTCTTTGCGCTTTTGGTGGATTTGACACCACGATATAAGCCAATAAGGCAAAAGATACAATGACAATGAGTGGGATAAATTTCTTCGCTTTCATTTACTTATTATTCTCTGTTGGCTAATTCATTGGTGGTTGGCTGCGTGATTGCGCGACTTATTTGTTCATTTGATAGGTGATCTGAACTTTGAGTATCCGATGTATTGACTTCGCTAAGAGCGGGCCCACCGAGTGCAATATATAAATCAATCCGATTTTGAAGTAACTCATTCGATAACTGTATGACACTCGTTTGTGCATCAAAGGCGCGACGCTGTGATTCTAACACTGTGGTATAACTAACCAGCCCTTTCATGTACTGCTCAAAAGCCAATTTTTCAGCCGCTAGTGCGTTCGCTTCAGCTTGTGACATGTAATCAAATCTATTGCGCAGCGACTGTTGATTGCTTATGCCATTTTCAACTTGCGCAAATGCTTGGTATACAGCGTCTAAGTACTGTTGTTCTCTTTGGACAACAGCTAAACGGGCTTGTTCTTCAAGTGATGCCAATCGTCCCGCATTAAAGAGTGGTGTTGTGATATTGCCAATTAACGACCAGGCTAACGCATTACCCGACAAAAGATCACTTAGCTCATTGCCACTATCACCTGTTGATGCGCTGATAGTAAATGATGGAAAACGTTGCTTATGCGCTACTGCTAGGCCATTATCGAGCGCAAGCAATTCAAACCAAGATGACTTAATGTCATGTCGATTGGTCAGAATATCAGCAGGGATCCCGGTATTTATTTCATCATCGATTTTCGGAAGCTCAACATCTGCGAAAATCTCAGCATTAGGATAATCACCTATTAACAGTTCGAGTTGACGGGCGTGTTCACTAACAATTTGTTGCTGACTTTCAACTCGCGCTAATTCGCTTTTAACTTCGTTTTGCGTTAAGTAAACGTCAAGCGCTTCACTGAGGCCCAATCGATAAGACGACTGAATAATATCGAGGTTTTTTTCTAAATTGCTAGCTCGTTCGCGATACAACGCTAATAGCTGCTGCGCCTGAACGAGATTAAACCATGCACGAGTGACTTCTGCGATAAGATCCAGTTCTTGTTGCTCGTAGAGCGCCTTTGCCGCGGCATAATTTAATTGGGACTGACTTTGTTCGGCAGACAATTTACCCCACAGATCAAGTTCATAGCTCAACTGTAGATTAACCTCAGCACTATTCGCATAATTAGTGCTGTTGCCACTAACAACTTTGCGTCGACTATTGTTAATTGCTAACGATAACTCGGGAAAGTCCGAAGCCCCGCTAACGGTAACTCGCTCTTTTGCCAGTAACACATTTACCCGCTGAGCTTTCAACTGATAGTTTTTCGCTAACGCCTGTTGCACGATTTTGTTGAGGGTAGCGTTATCGAAAGCGGACAACCAGCTGGTTATTTGTGGTGAATGCTGCTGCGTTAACTGTTCGTTTTGCCAAGCTGACGGCGCTTTAAATGAACGAGACTGTTCGGTAATGGCAGTTGGGCTAGCACAACTCGCGAGTACTAAAAGCACTGCACTACTAACACCTGCTCTTTTGAATAACGTATTGATAATCATCTCTTACTTATAATTTCATCTTATTGATTCTAGTTAGAACCTACTTCAAGTGTATATTATTTTAGGAATATTCAGACAAACAATGTAATTTACACAGCTTTACATAGATGTAAGCAGATGATTCGACGAACTACGTTTTTATCGGATAAATGACAGGAACAGCAATAACATTCTGAAACGATGCGACACAACAATGATTAAAGATAATAAAGGCACTGAGAATTAGGACTGATAATTAAGACTGATAATTTTTGGTTAAACACGATTTCGGGCGTACAGTAGCTATGATATTATGCTGGGATGATTAAGCATCTCGCATTAAAACAAATACAGCGGTTAAAATGACAAATCAAAACAATAACATAGCTCAGCCCACCATTCTCTGGCACGATTATGAGACTTGGGGCATTTCACCCAAATATGATAAGCCTTCGCAATTTGCTGCTATTCGTACTGACTTAGATCTTAATATTATTGGTGAGCCCGAGGTATTTTATTGTCAGCCACCGCAAGATTACTTGCCGCATCCAGAGGCGTGTCTAGTTACAGGCATTACACCTCAAAAAGCACAAAAAGAAGGACTAACGGAAGCTGAGTTTGCCGACCGTATTCATCGCTTGTTTTCTACGCCAAACACTTGTGTTGCCGGATACAATAATATTCGTTTTGATGATGAAGTGACCCGCTATTTATTATTTAGAAACTTTTATGACCCCTACGCCCGCGAATGGCAAAATGGCAATAGCCGTTGGGATATTATTGATATGGTGCGTGCATGCTACGCGCTAAGGCCAGAAGGTATCAATTGGCCCAAAAACGACAATGGTAAAGTGAGTTTTCGCTTAGAGCTGTTAACACAAGCTAATGGTATTAGCCATGAAGCAGCGCATGATGCAATGAGCGATGTGTATGCAACCATTGCAATGGCCAAGTTGATAAAAGAGAAGCAGCCAAAACTATACGATTTCATTTTCAAATTGCGCAACAAAAAAGAGGTCGCCAATTTGCTTGATGTTTATCAAATGACGCCTATCGTGCATACCTCAAGTAAAATATCGTCTGAGCATGGCTGCACTAGCTGGTTTTCGCCCGTGTCCTATCATCCGGTAAACAAGAATGCCGTCATTACCGTTGATTTGGCACAAGACATTAGTCCATTAATTGAATTGTCAGCCGCAGAAATCAAACAACGTTTGTATACGCGACACGATGAATTGGCAAGCGACGAATTACCTATTCCAATTAAATTGATTCATACCAACAAATGCCCTGTTGTTTCGCCTGCCAAAACATTACTCCCTGAAAACGCCGAGCGATTAAACATCCCACGTGAAAAGTGTTTGGCCAATCTAGCTCTGCTCAAACAAAATCTAGAAATCAGAGAAAAATTAACTGAAGTATTTGCATCTGACGACAAAGAATTTGAACAAGAAGATGCTGAACATAGTTTATATGGGGGCGGGTTTTTATCGCACGCAGACAAAGCACAGTTTGAAATATTGCACCAATGCTCGCCAGAACAATTAGCGACACATCAATTTAACTTCGAGGATAGTCGGTTCGATACACTGCTATTTAAGTATCGTGCAAGAAATTACCCCTTCACTTTATCAGCTGATGAGCAAGTTAAATGGCAACACCATTGCCAAAACATTATTCAGCATGGCGGTAAAGGCCGATTAAATGCTGAAGAATACATGCTAAAACTTGAAAATCTCGCACATGAGCACGAATCGGATTCACGTAAGATGTCTATCATCAAAGCGTTGTATCACTACGTCCACACATAAAGTTAACGTCAGAAATCTTTTAAGCACTATACCACTGAATTTTGCGGTAAATTACCGAGAGTCGACTACACTAATATGATATAGTTATTCGCTCTGTATGGTGCTCGCGATGCAAAGTAATTTCTGGCGTAAATTGAGTACGCGCTTGTTTTCACCACTTGTTGCAATTCTAGTGCTTGTTCTGATTATTATTGTGACCTACATACCCAACGTGATTCGAACACATGCGATTGAATCAGCAGTAACCTCCGCAGAAAGTACGGTAAAACAGTACAAAGCAATACGAGGTTACTACACCAAAAATATCATCAAGAAAGTATTAGCGGGACAAGAGATAAGGCCCCACTACAATCACAAAGATCAACAAAACAAAATTCCATTGCCAGCCACTTTTATTCACGACATAAGCAAAGTATTTTCAGACAATAATATTATTTCACTTAAGCTCTACAGCCCTTACCCGTTTCCAAATCGAAAATCACGAAAACTCGATAATTTTGGCCAGGAAGCATGGAACACCCTCACCAGCAACCCCAAACAAACATTTTCAAGAATGGAAACTATCAATAATCGTGAAACTGTACGTGTCGCGCTCGCCGATACGATGGTCGCAGAGGCTTGCGTAAAATGCCACAATTCACACCCTGATACGCCAAAAACCGGCTGGTCTCTCAATGATGTACGCGGCATTTTAGAGGTACAAGTTCCAATTGATGAGCAGCTACGCAATGCTGCTGCATTGAATACGACAATTGGTGGCATAGTTATCATTGCGCTAATTGCGACAGTCAGCCTCTTGTTCTTTATGTTCCGGAAAATAGTATCTAGCCGATTACGTGAAGTCCATCACGCACTCGTTGAAATCGCAGAAGGCGAAGGTGATTTAAGTAAACGTTTGAACGACGAGCCAAAAGACGAGATTGGCGTAATCGCCGAAGCATTTAACACCTTTATGGAACAATTATCACGCACATTGACTCGAATTAATGACCAAATTCAGCAGCTAACTGGTGCAACCGCCAATATGGAGAACATTACCAAAGAAACGCAATCTGGCGCTGCGCAGCAACACATGCTGACAGAACAAATAGCAACTTCCATGAGCGAAATGACCAGCTCCACTGACGAAGTAACGACAATTGCTTCTAACACCGCAGACAGATCACAAACCACATTAGAAGAAACACGTTCAGGAACAAAAACAGTGCAAGAAAATCTTGCTTCTGTTGAGCAGTTGTCTCAAATGATGGCAAAAGCATCTGAAGTCGTACAGACCTTAGAGTCTGATAGTCAAAACATTGGTGGCGTACTCGATGTAATTAGAGGCATAGCAGAACAAACCAATTTACTGGCATTAAACGCCGCTATTGAAGCTGCACGTGCGGGAGAGCAAGGACGTGGTTTTGCCGTAGTTGCAGATGAAGTTCGAACACTGGCCAGCAGAACGCAAGAATCAACGGAAGAAATCAACAAAATGATAGAGCAACTTCAATCGGGCGCTAAAAATGCAGTTGAATCTATGGCACAAGGCAGTGAAAGCATTAGTGTCAGTCAGGAAAAAGCTAATCTGACGAATGAAGTAATTATGTCAGTTGGCAGTGCAGTTGCAGAGATTCAAACGCAAAATATGCAACTATCTGAAGCAGCCAACGCACAATCATCCATTGGCATGGAAATAAACACGAATATTGAAAACATCAAAAACGTGTCTACCACAACGAGCCAAAGTTCAGATGAATTGCTTCAACTAGCGGAAGAAATTAACTCTGCGGTTAACACCATTAACAGGCAACTGAGTAAATTTATCAAATAAATCTGTGCTCTAGCCCTATTGAAATAATAGCGATAATGCTTAACGCATTATCGCTATTTTAGGTTCAAAAAAATCGACTACTTTTTGAAGCGAGAAATTAGACTCGATGTGTCCCAACGATTACCGCCAGCTGATTGAACTTCTTCGTAAAAACCATCCACCATTTTGGTCATTGGCAAAGGTATCCCGTTCTTCTGTGCTTCTGCAAAAGCAATCGACAGGTCTTTGCGCATCCAATCCACGGCAAAACCAAAATCGTATTCTCCAGCAAACATGGTTTGGTAACGGTTTTCCATTTGCCACGAGCCTGCTGCACCTTTTGAAATAGTCTCCACTAATTTGTCAGGATCTAAACCAACTTTTTCCGCAAAATTAAATCCTTCCGCTAACCCTTGAACTACGCCAGCAATACAAATTTGATTAACCATTTTAGCCAACTGACCACTGCCTGCTGGGCCCATAAGCTGACTAAAACGCGCAAATGCAGCCATTACCGGTTGAGCTTGCTCGAACGTGTCTGGTTCACCACCGACCATCACGGTCAATACACCATTCTCTGCACCCGCCTGGCCGCCAGATACTGGCGCATCTAAAAACAATTTGCCTTGCTGTTTAGCTGCTTCGTCTATTTCTCGCGCAAGTTCTGCAGACGCAGTTGTGTGATCAACTAAAATCCCACCTAGTTTGAGTCCTGATAGCGCGCCTTCATCACCATAAACAACTGTGCGCACATCATCATCATTACCAACACACACAAACACAATATCGGCGTTATTTGCCGCTTCAAATGGTGTAATTCCCACTTGACCACCAAATTCTTTCTGCCAAGCTTTTGCTTTTTCTGTAGTGCGGTTATAAACGGAGACTTCATAGCCTGCTTTCACTAAGTGGCCTGCCATAGGGTAACCCATAACACCTAGGCCAATAAATGCGACTTTTTTCAAAACATTGTCCTCTGGAAAATTATGCCCGCTAGTTTACAGAATCGATGAATTACACACCAGTTTTAAGAACGATTAATGTAGCAAGAAAGTACCAAAGAAATATGATGTGCGAATTGTTGCAACGAATAAAAATGAGGCTGTAAGAATCAGCCTCATGATATTGAAAATAGGATCTATGGATTATCTTTTTTTATCAAGCGCTGCTTGAATTTTATCCATGTCTTCTTGAGAAAGTTTAGAATCATCAATTAGGTTAATAATTACATCGGCAAATGAGTGGCTGGTATCCTTTAGATCAATCACTTTTTGATCACCATTTACAACAATATGTTTTACGACCTTGTGCAAATCATCACTATCAAATTCCTGTTTGTCTACTTTGACAACAACCATAGATTTAGCGCCTGCACTATCGTCAGCGCTCCAGTTGAAAATATGTTCATCATCTGTCGCGATTTTAATCATGTTCGCGTCAAGCGAAAAACCACTAAGGTGCTTAAGCAAATTTTCGCGAACCTCAACAGGAAAATCCGCGAGCGCTTGTTCAAGCTGATCTTTGTCAGCAAACACATTATTCGGCAGATTAAACTCCTTCACTTCGCCATTAGTATCTATCAATACTTTAACGTCAGCTCCTTTTTCAGCCACGACTTCTATCCGTTGTTCAACGTGTTTATCTTCAGTTGTCATCGCAATTGCAGACAAGCTCGCTGTTGCGCCTGCTACCGATAACAATAATGCAATAGCGTTCACTTTTAGTCGTTTCATTTTATTTTTCCTTTATTGAAAACTTGTGGGTTCAGCACAACAACAGCGAGATTCATACCACAAGAACAAAAACTATACATTTCAACCACTTGAAGAAACACGTGAGTTATCTTGTGTTAGCAGACTTTCCTCAAATGCGCACAGAGTTATCCTTATATCAGGATATTTTACCGACCTTGAACTAAATGTTCGTTACTCCATCTGTAACGTGTTGAAATTATTTATTTTATAAGACTGGCTTTCATGGCATCAAATTTGATAGCTTTAGACTTTCGACAAATTTGAGAGCGCTATATGTCATTACGGCAATACCTATTCGCCTTAGTTGGAGGCCTCATAATCGTATTAACGATCGTGCAGGTAGTACTGATTTTTTGGTTGCAACACAATATAGATCAAGATGTCCAAAACAAAGTGCGGACGATTAATGAACAGGCTTTTGAACTTGCATTAGACGAGGTCGGGATAAAAACCGTAATAGATGCCCACCACGGCGTTGCGCTAACAGAAAAGATCAAGCAAGACGATAACACCCCGGAAATAGAGGAAACTAAAGAGGTCGAACAATCTTCAGTCGACAAGCCAAAAGTCAGAGAGACTATTAAAATAGTCACGTTTAATTCAGATGTGCCATCTAAGCCAATCATTGAACTAAAGTCTTCAGGTGAAGATAGTGCACGCGTGATCGAAGCCAAACATTTAAAGAAAGTGTTCGACGCTCAAATCGAACTGTTGCTCAAGGAGAAAGTGCCTAATAGCGCAGAATCTTCCAAGCTTGTAATTCAGCAAGATAACGCTGAAAGTAAAGTATGGGTCTCTTCAACTGTTAACGACGGTAAAATTAAACAACTATTGTGGCGAGTACAGTTAATTCTAATCTTAGGAGGAGCGATTGCGTTAACGTTTGCTTATTGGCTCAGTGTAACATTCAATCAGCCATTAAAGGCCTTAGTTAACGGCTTTGAGCAGCTCTCCAAAGGCAATTATGACCATCGAGTAGAAGAGTTGGGAGTAAGCGAACTAAAGACAACCATTAAACGATTCAACCTGATGGGTGAGCAATTAGCCCAACTAAGCCAAGCAGAAAAGCAACACAAAGAGATTGCTCATTTGGCTGAATTAGGAGAAGTCAGTCGAGGTTTAGCGCATGCACTGAGAAGTCCGATTCACACAATTGGGCTATCTTTAGAGCAGTTGCTAGATCAGTCGCTTAGCAGTGAGCAGAGAAATCTAGAGCTAACGCGAATCCAGCAGAAGATCAGTCACATTGATAAGAGTATTAAATCATTACTGACACTGACTACCTATGGCATCAATCGGGATGAAACTTGCCCGCTACTAGCAATTGTGCAAGACATTGTTCTCGAATATAAAAGTAGCCAGGCAAAAGTAATTCAATTTGAGATAGACGTTGATAAGAATCTGACCCTCAAAGGGGCTGAATCAGAAATTCGCAGCATTTTTCATACGCTCATATTCAATGCATGCGAGGCCTCGTCAGAAAACCAAATAGTTAAAATCGCCTTATTACGCAGCCCGAACCAGCTTCAGTTTACTGTAACCGACTCAGGTTCTGGTCTCGCAGCTAACATTGCAAGCCAGTTATTTAAGCCACATGTATCCAGCAAGCCAGACGGCGCTGGAATGGGGCTATACATTGCCCGAAGAATTATCCAGTTACACTATCATGGAGACCTTGCGCTCGAGAACATCATGCTCGATGATCAGGTAACAGGCTGCAAGGCTTATGGATTTTTTGCGCTACAGGAAACCAATTAACGATGAATACATCATATAAAATACTCGTTGTAGAAGATGACCCTGAGCAACGTCAGCTCATTGTTGATATTCTCAGTGCCGCAAAATACCTCGTCGAGTCAGCTGACTGTGTTGAACAAGCGATACTATTTTTGAAATCACAATCCTTCGATGTAGTTTTTTCTGATTGGAAACTTGGTGAGTTATCCGGTATTGAGCTACTCAATTATGTTCGTTTAAACCAGCCTGAAATGGGTTTTGTCATCGCGACAGCGTATGGCACGATAAATCATGCAGTTGAAGCCATGCAGAAAGGCGCTGATGATTACATTCCCAAACCCTTTAAACGCCAAGAACTATTGCTCACGATAGAAAAGGCAATTAGTGCTCAACGTCTAAGAAATGAAAATCGCTTGCTGTCTTCACAATTAGGTGAACAAAAGCAACTCATGCAATTAGTCGGAAATGCCCCTGCTATGCAAGCCGTTTATCAGCGCATCAACAAAATTTCTGCGACCAATGCCACTGTGCTCATATTAGGAGAAAGCGGCACAGGTAAAGAGCTAGCTGCGAGAGCACTTCACCAATCATCCCATCGCGCAAAAGAAAAGTTTATTGCCATCAACTGTGGTGCGATTGCAGAATCTATTGCTGAAGCAGAATTATTTGGTGCTGAGAAAGGTGCATTTACTGGCGCCAACACCTTAAAAATAGGACGTTTTGAAGCAGCAAATAACGGTACAATATTCCTAGATGAAATAGGCGAGCTATCTCCTGCCTTGCAAGCACATTTGTTACGGTTTTTACAGGAAGGAACGATTACCAGACTCGGTAGCAACACAGAGCTAAAACTCGATGTTAGAGTGATCGCTGCCACCCACAGAAATCTTGAACAAGAGGTTAAAGAAGGAAGGTTCAGAGAAGATCTCTTCTACCGCTTAAATGTCGTGCCGATTAACCTGCCCTCGTTACGGGAGCGCTCTCAGGATATTGCGTTATTAGCTGACCACTTTGTAGCTCTCCATGCAAAGAATCACCAATGTTCTTCCCCTAAGATAACGACTTCGCAATACCGCAAGCTTTTGGATTATCACTGGCCCGGCAATGTCAGAGAGTTGTCTAATCGTATTGAACGTTTTGTCTTGTTAGACGACGATTCAGAACTTGTTCCCGCACTTAAGCATAATCAAACCTCCGACGATACGGCGCTACCCACAGTGGAGTTTCCAAACGATGGTTATCATTGGGAGCATTTTGAACGCTATTGCCTGCAACAAGCCTTAATGCACAATCATCACAATAAAACAAAAGCAGCTAAATACTTGAAAATGTCATATAAAGCGTTTTTATACCGCCTTGATAAGTACGAATTGAGCTAGTTACCGCTGTTTTATGCTATATCAGTAAGAATGATTAACATTTGTACTAAGAACCAAATTGTATAAAAAATACACACCTTTGTTCTAGACTTAGTATTATTAGGGTGTAACAACGCATTCACCTACACCACACCAGTTCTACGCCCAAATGGGTAGGACTGGCTTTTGTTCACGTTTAAAATGTGAGGACGTATTATGAGTGCCATGTGGAAAGATCACGCAAATAAATTGTGTGAAATGATGAACGGAAAAAATGAAACTCAAGCCCATTTGTACCTCGAGCAGCTTTTGCTATTTCCCGTCGATATTCAGGACAAAATAATCGAAGATATCAGTCAGCTAAACATGTGTAATCGAGATGAAGTCGCCGCTATCATCAGTCGTTATTCAATGTTTGAATTAGAATAGTACGACAGAACTGAGCCGTAATTATCTCAGCATAAAAGTAGCAAGGACATAGACACCAACAATAACAAACACTATGTACACCGCATAACCGTTACGCGTTCAATTTCTGCACGTGTACGTGTTGCTTTGATCTAAATTTTACGGCATTAGCTGAAATACTTAGGTTTTAAGTTGTACTAGTCTTAGTTTGGCGATTTCGTCACGAATAGCAGCCGCTTGCTCAAATTCAAGGTTTTGCGCATGATCAAGCATTTGTTTTTCTAGCAATTTCACTTGCTCGTCAATTTCACTTGTGCTCATGATATGATAAGTCGGCTTGCTTTCGGCTGCTTGATCGAAACTAACCTTTTCGCCAACATGCCCGACATCCATCACATCTGTAATTTTACGTTTCACCCCACGCGGTGTGATCCCATGAAGTTCGTTATATGCCTGTTGCTTCTCACGACGACGATTAGTCTCGTCAATCGCTTTGCGCATTGACCCTGTAATGCGATCAGCATACAGGATCGCTCTACCATTAACGTTTCGTGCTGCTCGGCCAATTGTTTGAATGAGTGAACGCTCAGAACGAAGGAAACCTTCCTTGTCGGCATCTAATATGGCAACCAATGACACTTCCGGCATATCTAAACCTTCACGCAAAAGGTTTATCCCTACCAATACATCAAAATGCCCTAATCTGAAATCTCGTATGATTTCAACACGCTCAACAGTATCTATATCCGAGTGCAAATAGCGTGTTTTGATATTGTGTTCATCAAGATAATCAGTTAAATCTTCCGCCATTCGTTTTGTTAACGTTGTCGCCAACACGCGTTCACCTATTTCCACGCGGATACGAATTTCAGACAATAAGTCGTCTACCTGCGTGTCCACTGGGCGAACTTCTATTTCAGGATCTAGCAGGCCTGTCGGTCTAACAACTTGCTCGGCCACTTCACCAGCCGACTTGTCCATTTCATATTGACTGGGTGTAGCCGAAACGTAAATAGTTTGAGGAGCAAGCGCTTCAAACTCTTCAAATTTCATTGGTCGATTGTCGAGTGCTGATGGCAGTCTGAATCCATATTCAACTAGATTTTCTTTGCGCGATCTGTCCCCTTTGTACATCGCACCAATTTGCGGCACTGTTACATGGGATTCATCAATTATTAATAAGCCATCGTCTGGCAAATAATCAAATAACGTGGGCGGTGCTTCGCCCGCCTCACGACCAGATAAATAACGAGAATAGTTTTCTATGCCCGAGCAATAACCAAGCTCGGTCATCATTTCAATATCAAATTGCGTTCGCTGAACAATACGTTGTTCTTCAACGAGTTTGTTATTCTCTTTAAGTTGAGTCGCGCGCTCTTTTAGCTCGATCTTTATTTGATCTACCGCCGCAAGAATTTTTTCTCTCGGCGTTGCATAGTGGGTTTTGGGGTACACAGTAACACGCGCTAATTGTCGCTCAACAGCGCCAGTGAGCGGATCGAATTCGCTAATCCTTTCGATTTCTTCATCAAACAGCTCTACACGTAATGCAATGCGATCAGATTCTGCGGGAAAGATATCTATCACATCTCCCCTTACGCGATAAGTTGCCCGCTGAAATGCCATATCATTTCGTGTGTATTGCAATTCAGCAAGACGACGCAGAATATCACGCTGATTGATAATATCCCCTTGACGCAAATGCAGCATCATTTTCAAGTAGGAATCGGGATCACCAAGGCCGTAAATTGCCGATACCGAGGCGACGATAATTACGTCACGTCGTTCAAGTAATGCTTTGGTAGCAGACAACCGCATTTGCTCAATATGGTCATTGATAGAAGCATCTTTTTCGATAAAAGTGTCAGTTGTTGGCACATAAGCTTCAGGTTGATAGTAATCGTAATAGGAAACGAAATACTCAACAGCATTATTTGGAAAGAACTCCTTCATTTCGCCATACAATTGTGCAGCAAGCGTTTTATTAGGCGCGAGCATCATCGTTGGTCTATTGAGCTTAGCGATAACATTGGCTACGGTAAATGTTTTACCCGAACCAGTAACCCCTAACAATGTTTGGTGTGCTAAACCAACATCAATACCCTCAAGCAGTTGCTTAATTGCCGCCGGTTGGTCGCCACTTGGTGTGTAGTCTGATTGTAAATCCATATCCTTCATGATTACACTGCCTTCTCACTCAAAGAACTTTGTTCAAATTGACGCGTAAATATTCGATAAGAAATGAATGCCATAACGAAATTACCTAAAAGCGCACCTATGAAAAACCCTTCTAAGTCATATAGAAAGCTTCCTAAATAGGCCATGGGTACGTAACAAACAAACAACCGAACAACACTTAACGCTAACGCAATCATTGGCTTGTGTAAGGCGTTAAAAGAAGAATTAGTTAATATGATGATTCCTTGTAGGCCATACCCTAGAGGAAGTATCCAAATAAACAATTTAATGATATCTGCAACAGCTTCTTCCTTGGCAAACGCATCGGCAATCCATGGGGCTAACAAGGCCAACACCGCATAAATGAATACCTGCCAGATCATGACAAACTTAGCGGACGTTTTGTAGCTGTCTTCTACGCGTTGCATATTACCCGCACCGAAGTTTTGGCTAATAAATGGCGGTAATGTCATCGACATTGCTAGAACCACTAAACAAGCGATTGATTCAATTCGTGAGCCAACGCCAAAAGCAGCTACAGCTGCTTCACCATAAACTGCTACTATTGCCGTCATTACGGCAGCAGCAATGGGTGTTAACATATTGGCACCAGCAGCGGGTAAACCGATTTTTAAGATTTCGCGACTAGACTGAACAAAGTTTTCAATAGCAGAAATTGATGTGTGAATAAGCTTTCTTTGAACCCCTAGAATATAAAGCACAAAGAATAGACCACATAACCACGAAATCGTTGTCGCGATAGCAGCACCTTTAATGCCAAGCGCAGGGACAGGGCCAAAACCAAAAATTAAAATAGGATCTAATACCGCATTAATTAGTCCAGCACTTCCCATAATTATGCTGGGTGTCTTAGTATCACCAGAAGCACGTAGAATTGCGTTGCCTATCATCGGACCAATTAAACATACGGCACACAAAAACCAAACATCCATATAATCATGAATTAATGGTAATAAATCCTCGGTCGCGCCTAATAACAAAAACGTTTCATCGATCAATAAAAAGCCAATGAAAGATAATAGCGCCACTACAACGCCTGTTAAAATTAGCGCTATAGTGCCTGAATTTTTAGCCTCTTCCTGCTCACCTTTTCCCAGTGACTTAGCGATGACTGCCGATGTGCCAATGCCCAGGCCTATAGTCAAACTAATTACAGTAAAGGTGATAGGAAATGTAAAACTAATTGCTGCAAGTGGTTGCGTTCCCAACAGTCCCACAAAAAACGTGTCAACAAGGTTGAATGTCATTAATAACACCATGCCGTAGATCATGGGTATTGTCATTCGTTTAAGCGTTTGCCCAACGGGATCGACAAGCATGTTAACTTGATTCTTTGTGGTGGAATTTGTCATAAATGTACAATTTTAAGATTAGAAAATATCTGCCAGCAGCATTGTAAAGAATACTAAGAAGAGTCGCTATCGATAAATTTAATTTCATCTACAATTCTTAGCATTTAGTGAAGGTTTTCTAAGATTGAAATGGCTTGTCAGTTATCGCACTTTATTTATTTCGTGTGAATAACCCACAAATAACGACAAAAATCCCGCACAAGGTCAAAAATCAAGCTAAAATCGTTATTTATCAAACAATCAACCAGTAAGATATTGTATTTAAAGTACTAATAGAACTAAACCTATACATACAACTTTTACCTACTTGCACCGTAAAACCGAGTTATTACGATTTTTTACACTTTCGCACACATAGTTATCCACACAATTAGTGGATAACTCTTCATTCATAATTGGTTACATTAATTCTAACTGACTGAATCTGCTCGCTATCACTTAAAGTGCGCATTTAGCCAGTAAGAAATTCCATGATCGGCGACAGTAAACACGAGTGTTTAGTTTACCGCTCTGGCTACAGAACTTAGTATCTGTTCTTTCGTTGAAGGCTTCATAATGTAGCCTTTTAGCCCGTATGCTGCCCATTTTTTTACGATTTCTTTATTCTTATTACCCGTTAATGCGATTACTGGAACGTCTTTACCGCCTGAAAACTGTCTGATTTTTTTAGTGGTATTCAAACCATCTAATTTTGGCATGAACAGATCCATGATGATTAAATCAAAATCATCATCTTTGATTTTCTGTAATGCGTTGATGCCGTCCATCGCTTGGTCAACGGCAAACTTTTCTTTTGTTAACACATTAACCAGCATTTCTCGGTACAAAGCGTTATCTTCTACTACCAATATCTTTCTTGCATTCTCAATAGTTTCTTCTTTTTCTTTAGGGATTGGGGGTGGATTTAGAATTCCCTTTTTATCTCCGATGTCAGCTAATTCTTCATCATCCTGAGCCAACGTATCTTGTTCTCCCAATAGTTGCTGTTGCTCTTTACTCTTAGCAGCTAATGCGGTTGCTTGTGTAGCCTGCCTAACAGGCTGCGCAGCAGCGGTTTTTAAATCAGAAACCTGATTTTGATTATTCGATTTTTGATTAACCATCTGACTGATCATTTGATCAAGACTACTTTTTATGTCATTTTCCAAGACTGACAGCAGAGGCTTCAAGTGATTTTCAGTTAATGCAGTCATTAACTCTTTAGGGGAAATTGGGTCAACTTGTTCAACTTGGCTTTCATTCTCTATCTTAGCAACGGCATCCATCATATGCTGTTCGCTTTCATTTATGCGTTGAATAAGACTATTTTTGCAATTGCTAGCATCTTCAATTAATTGCGCCAATTCCTCATCAACTTCTGACGTATATTCTTCTTGCTTACTCAGATAGTGGGCTTTAGCCGCGCTGCAAACTAAGCCGTAATGTACTATCAGGCGTAAACGATATCGTTCATATATTGGTTGATAAACAAAATAGTTATCAAACAGTCCTTTTAAACAACAGTGAAATGACAACGCTGACTGTTTATTGTTACACATTAAAATACTGTAATGAGGATAATCCAATTTGCCTTGTTCAACGAGTTCGCCATAATAGGCTACGCTATCCTCAGCAGTTTCTAATGCCACAAGAATAACAGCGGGCTTAGTGCGAATCAGAAACTTAGTATTTTCTTCGGTTACTTTTAGCGTTCGATATTCATCAAATTGTTCCGCAATCAGTGCTGTAGCACCATCAATATTTTCTGCTTGCTGATACATCATGATAACTTTAGGTACTGAATTACCTAAGCTGACAGATTTAGCTTTCATTGATAATTACTCCATAAACTTGCTTAATCGCATGGCTAATTTGATTAATTAGCTCCTTTGACTTTGCCTTATCCTTTTGCTCACTAATTTGTTCAAGTTGCTGTAACAGTGTGGC
Source organism: Thalassotalea fusca (assembly GCF_053485835.1). Taxonomy (NCBI): domain Bacteria; kingdom Pseudomonadati; phylum Pseudomonadota; class Gammaproteobacteria; order Alteromonadales; family Colwelliaceae; genus Thalassotalea; species Thalassotalea fusca. The sequence goes on along the minus strand of NZ_JBQRUN010000012.1, from coordinate 3,744 downwards.
TGTCGTTTGCGCACCAACCGCTTTAGCTGAAGTTTTTAAGAAATGAGCTTCTTCTTTTATCTGATTAAAATCGTTGGCGTTGAAGAGCTCCGTGAGTTTTTTTAGCGACTCTTTTGCCTGTTTTAGAAACTCCAACTCAAACTTACGGGCAAGCTCAGTATCATCACCGATTAATGCCGTAATAACACTTCTATCGAGTACTTGTTGTCTTGATTCAGTCATTTGGATACCATTTTTTCAAAGCTTGTTTTAGGTCTTTTAGCTGTACGGGTTTACTTAAAAAGTCAGACATCCCCGTATCTAAACAATAAGCTTCGTCCCCTTTCATCGCGGCTCCCGTGATCGCAATAATCGGGATTGGCGGTAGCTTATTTTGCTGTTCTTGTTCTCGAATGGTGCGAGTCATTTCATAGCCATCCATAGATGGCATATGGCAGTCAGTGAAAATGACTTTGTAGGCTTTGTCTTGCCAACTTTTGAGTCCTTGTATTCCATCACTGGCAATATCACACTCAAAACCCAAGTTATTCATTTGTTTAATAATCAGCTTTTGATTAAAAGGATTGTCTTCAACAACAAGCACACCAGTTTTTAATGCTATTTCCTCTGGCGTTTCTTCTGGTTCAATTAGCAGCTCAGACAAATCTAGTTCTTCAAGATCTAACGACGTATTGTTTTGCCAAACATGTTTTATTGCTTCCACTACTTGAACACGGGTTAGAGGTTGTAAAGGTATAAGTCTGGCACCCGAAATACAGTTGCGGCTATAATCAATGAGATCCTTATCAACAACAAAATAAACATTATTGCTCTTTGGCAGTTTGCTATATAAATTAGCTACAATCGGTTCGCATGCCTTAATATCTCCAACAAGCACAAACAATACATCGTATTGTGCAAAATGCTTATCCAATTGTTTGTAGTCAAAGTGATTTACCACAGCACCTTCTAATGTGAGATGTTCGGCCATTCGTTGAGGTAAGTCTTCAGTACTATCTAACAAATCAACAAGCGCTACACGAACACCAGTTAGCGATTCAACATCCAATGCTATTGTTTCTTGCGAGCGCCAAAATGGCACTTCAACACGAAAATCAGAACCGACGCCTTGTGTACTTTTAAGACCTATACGCCCACCCATCATTTCGGTGAGTTTGGCACAAATTGCCAATCCTAAACCTGTTCCACCATATTTGCGTGTAGTTGAACGCTCTGCTTGCGTAAATGGCATGAACAGCTTTTTTTGTACCTCTTTGGTCATCCCAATCCCGTTATCGGATATGGTAAATGCCACTTCGCAAATATAATCGTTACTTTCGAGTACTTCAGCTCTCAAGGTAACTTCACCACCATTGCCCTCATTTCCTGTAAACTTAATTGCATTACCCAATAAGTTAAACAGGATTTGTCGTACGCGAATGGGATCACCTTTAACAAATGCAGGTAGTGAAGTGCCTTCGTAAACCACGAGCTTGATGTCTTTCTTCGCAGCTACAGGTAGATAAACTTTTATCACATTATCAATAACATCAAAGATGGAAAATGCGGTATCTTCTAAATCTAGCTTTCCTGACTCAATTTTATTAATATCGAGTATGTCGTTTAGAATATGAACAAGGTTATTAGCAGAAACCTTCGCTGTATCAATTAAATCAAATGACTCTTCTGTTTGCTTCGTAGTGGCTAGGAGATCCAATGAACCAATAATTGCATTCATTGGCGTGCGTAACTCATGACTCATCATAGACAAGAAATCTGACTTAATTTGGCTCGCGTGTTCAGCCTGTTCTTTGGCACGTTCAGCTTGCTCTTTAGCCAACTCAAATTCTTTTGTTCTTTGTAAAACACGCTCTTCTAAATCGGCATTCAACTGTTTAAATTCAATTTGTACCTCTTGAATAAACGTTTGGTCGATGCATATGCCGTCCATACGACATATTTTGCCACTGTGGTCACGCCCAACCATGCCTTCGGCAAGAATATACTTTACTTCACCGTTTGGGAGGATAGCTCGATAATTGTCATGATAAAGGTCACCTGTTTTCAGTGAGTATTGAACCGAATTAACTACTTTTTCTCGATCATCAGGATGCAATCGTGAAATCCACTTATTTAGATTGCCAATATCAGAAATATCCAAACCAAACATGTCATTCGCTAGATAACTCCATTCCCAACGCCATTCATCATTGGCTAATAGCTCAGCACGCCATGTTCCAATTTTTCCGGCTTCCATCGCTAGATTTTTGCTTTCAATCGCATTGTTTAGAGCGTTTAATGTGTCTCTTTCCTGACTACAGTCAATTAACGATCCCATGACGATTGTACCTTCGTCGTTTTTCTTACGGCTCTCTCCTTTAATTTGAAACCAACGAATTTCCCCCTTAACTTCCACTCTGAATTCAAAGTTGAGCACGACGTTGTAGTTTAAATGATTAGAAAAAAACGATTTGAACAAAGCACGATCTTCTTCGAGAACCATTTCGGAAAATTCTTCCCAATTGATATCGATTGTAGAACTCAACCCAATTAGTGCTTTGAACTGTTTTGAAAAGTAAGCTTCCCCAGTCGTCCAGTCATATTCCCAGATACCGATATGAGCGCCTTCGATTGCGCGATTTAGATGGATGAGGTTTTGATTGGTAATTTCGTATTTGTGCTGCCAATTAAAGGCTTTATATATCAATAATGCGTTTTCATCTGCGCTTGTTTTGTCAGATGCAAGAACGGCACGTACATTTGTACCATTAACGTTTTCTACGGTAAGGATTGCATCTGCCTGACGTACTACCTGAATACATTCTGATATTGTCATGCCGGAGAATTGTTTTTGATAGAGTGTTAATACATCATCAAGCGGCGTATCAATTAATACGTCTTCATCAATATTAAATTCTCGCGTTATTGCTGAAGAAACGCGGGTAATAATCCCCTCTTCGTTGAACAGCAAATATGGGAATAGATCAACGTCGACCACATTTGATGCCTGTTGTTCCATGTCTTAGTTCCTTTAAACGTCGAATAGGCGAATAGCTCACTAGCTTTAAATATAGCAGAGTATTAAATTTTCACTGTCATGAGAGAATTAAGTAAGCAGAACGCAAACTATCAAGAAACTTCTTTAATGAAAGGTGCACTGTTTTTTGAAGAAATTTGCATAAAAGTTAAACGAAAAGTTCTTGTTTCGCGCCTCCTTGCACGTAAATTAATCAAACGAACGAATTAATGACTTTTTTATTAATTTTGTGTTGACAGCCTCGCATGTGCGCTATAATATTCCGCCCCGTTAGCGAGGAGCTAACGTGTTTTTACAACACAATTTATTCCCCTGTAGCTCAGTTGGTTAGAGCGGTGGACTGTTAATCCATGTGTCGTCTGTTCAAATCAGACCAGGGGAGCCAAATTCAAGATAATGGCTATTAGCGGTTATCTATAAAAAAAATTATTCCCCTGTAGCTCAGTTGGTTAGAGCGGTGGACTGTTAATCCATGTGTCGTCTGTTCAAATCAGACCAGGGGAGCCACTTTCAAGATAATGGCTTTTCGCGGTTATCATATAAAAAATTATTCCCCTGTAGCTCAGTTGGTTAGAGCGGTGGACTGTTAATCCATGTGTCGTCTGTTCAAATCAGACCAGGGGAGCCACATTTTAAGGCTGAGACTTGTTCTCGGCCTTTTTTCATTTCATAGCCCGTGAAAAATGCGGTGGACTGTACTCTTATTAAAACCCTGCATGTGTCATCTG